>NZ_CP126144.1:302500-602500 GCF_030127045.1 Neobacillus sp. 114
TAGGACGCTGCCGGGCAAGCAAAAAGACAACCTGAAAATGGTTGTCTTTTTTTGTTGGCAGTGATGCACAAGAACCGTCCCCATGTTTCAAAACCCGGTATATAAACTAAAAACCTCCCCCCAATTCCACTTTTCGTAGTAACTGCTTGGTAAAGTGATGTTTTTTATCCATTTCGTTTCTTTTATCTTACCCGTCCGTGAAACAAACGCGTCTGCTGTCTTCCGGTCAGTCCTTATCCAAATTAGCCTTCCTTTTTCAAATGTTGGTACAAAGTCACCAGTATTTTTAGGGGGTAAGCTAATTTGCTTTTGTTTCCCCGAATAAAGATTCACCTCATACAGCTGGGGCAAAGGACGTTCATCCAGCCTGCCCTCTTTGCTTTCCACTGACCGGGAAACCACCGTCACTCTATCACTTTTCCAATCGAAATCCCGATCGGCATAACCTTTGGGTGTTAATACTTCTTTTTGATAAACAGGGGTCTTTATCAGTCGCGTCTGTTTATTGTAGGTTGCTTCCCTACCGATTCCGCCAATATAAGCGAGAGGCCCTCCGGCGGGTGCCCACTGCATCCATTCCGCATAATTCAGCATCTCATCCACTTTTTTAAAAACCGCCCCGTCAGCAGACAGAAGACAAAGTGTATTCGCATCTGCCGACATGGAAGCAGTCGGAATTAATAAAAAGCTAATCCAGCCCTTATCAGATGACCACTTAAACGAGCTTGTGCTGACAAAGTATTCATCCTCCCCAACTGGTATTGTAAACAGGTTCTTTAAAATCGGCCTTTGCCTGTCCACCTCTAACATAACCCTTGATAAATTAATATCAGAATGAAGCTGTTCACTTTTTTTGGCGGAGATCAATAAACCATCCCCGTTAGGAAGCCAAGAAAAGTTCTCCACGCCTTGAGCCAGCGTCGAAGCCACCAAGGATTTAGAAGGTTTAGTATCTACTACATAAAGAGTCCTGTTGATAAGATAAGCAAGTTTATTATTCCGGCCGGACCATTGAAAGTTTCTGTTAACTTTTGAAGCCATCTTAAAATGTTTATTAGTATGAAGATTACAGAGCCATAGCTCGCCATCATAAACGATATTTCCATCCTGTTTAACGGCCTTTAAATAGGCAAGCCATTGTCCGTCATAGGACCACTTTGGGTACCTTACATATTCACCTTTAGTTAACCGTCCTTCTTTATTGTTGATTTTTATCCATAAATCATCATGGCGAATAAAAGCTGCCTTTTCCTGAACAGTGGCGAAAGCATTACTTAGGAATGTAAAAGTAAGCAAAATGGCAAGCAGAACGGTTCTAATCACGAAATCACCCCATTTAACCTGATGCAAAGGGCCGGTTCCAGACTCCTGAAAATTACGACTTCTTGCACCGGTTTTTTTAAGATAAAAAAATGGCTGAGTGGAAGTTGAGATATCCATTATTCCCCTTCTTAAAAGACCATCATAAGGTCTTGAAGACCAAAATGGCTCACGCCAAGTGAAAAAATGGTCTTCATAAGGTCAATGAGGACCAAAATGGTTCACGCCAAGGAGGAAAATGGTCCTCATAAGGTCAATGAAGACCAAAATGGCTCATGCCAAGGAGGAAAATGGTCCTCATAAGGTCAATGAAGACCAAAATGGCTCATGCCAAAGAGGAAAATGGTCTTCATAAGGTCAATGAAGACCAAAATGGCTCACGCCAAGGAGGAAAATGGTCTTCATAAGGTCAATGAAGACCAAGATGCCTCATACCAAGGAGGAAAATGGTCTTCATAGAATCAATGAATATCAAAACGGTTCATGCCAAAGGGAAAAATGGTCTTTCATCAGCCCTTCTTTGGGAAGTGTTTTTTATTGTCTTGAATGGTTCTTTTGCTTCAACTTCACGGCTTTTTAAACGAAAGAACCGTCCCCATGCTTCCCCATGTTTCAATATTTTCCCCCAAAAATAGTAAATCCTGCGATTCTTTGTAAAGAATAAGGATAGGCGGGGTGAAGTGATGCACAAGAACCGTCCCCATGCTTCACTGGAGGTGGAATGATGGCATGGTTTGATTGGCTTGATGAGTATAAATTGACGAGTATTTTTTTTGCTGCTGTGATTGCTTGGTTGGGTGTGTTTGTGATTAATCGGGTTATTCATAAGTTTTTTCAGCAGACGCATTTTATTGAGGAGCGGAAAGAGGAGACGATTGCGAGTATGGTCCGCTCCTTTACTAGGTATTTTGCGACGATTGGGGTTATTTTCTACGCTCTATCTCAATATGTCGATAACTTTGGGAGATTTCTGGCCGGGGCGGGGGTAGTCGGGGTTATTGTTGGTATTGGTGCGCAAAGCCTGATTAGAGACCTCCTCTCGGGGACCTTTTTAATTTATGAAAAACAGCTTCATAAAGGGGATTTTATCACTGTTAATAATACCTTTAGCGGTAATGTTGAGGAAATCGGCCTGCGGTTTATTAAAATCCGTGAGTGGAGCGGGAAGTTGTTAACGATCAGCAATGGGGAAATCAAACAAATTCATAATTATAATATTGAACAAATGCGCGTGATTGAAAACGTGGTGATCAGCTATCGGGAGAACCCCGAAGAGGTTTTATCGGTCTTGGAGCTGGCCTGTGAAAAAATAAATGAAGTTAATCAAGACTGCTTAAAGATGGACGGAGAAAATTGTATTGTAGAGCCCTTTAGTGTTTTTGGCATTACGGCTATCAACGCTAACTATCATGGGATTGAGTATACCATCACCGGACTGGTTGATGACGCTTTTTATTGGGAAGCCGGTATTAAGGCAAGAAGGATTATAGCCCAAACACTTTTTGACCACGACATCATGCTTGCGGAAGATACGCTGTTCATTAAACAGGCAGCGAATCGGCTTGCCAGGGAAAAAGCGAACGTCCCTTCTGACTGACCTTGATTTGATGAATATGTTAAAGTAGGGGAAGCACCGTTTAGGAGGGCATTCGTATGTTGGAAAATAGTTTTTTTATGGTGGCAATTATCCTCATCATTAATATTGTATATGTGTCTTTTTTTACTATAAGGATGATTCTAACTTTAAAAGGGCAGAGGTATTTGGCTGCGTTCCTTAGCATGATTGAGGTAGTCATTTATGTGATGGGGCTGGGCCTGGTTTTAAAAAATCTAAATGAGATTCAGAACCTGATAGCCTATGCAGTCGGTTATGGGATTGGCGTTATTGTCGGTATGAAAATTGAAGAGAAGCTAGCTCTCGGCTATATTACCGTCAATGTCATCACAGCAGAATATGATAAGAATTTACCGAAGCTGTTAAGGGAAAATGGCTATGGCGTGACCGACTGGGAGGCGCATGGGCTGGAAGGAAACCGGATGGCACTGCAGATTCTTACGCCAAGAAAGTTTGAGTTAAAATTATATGATACGATTAAAAATATTGACCCAAAAGCCTTCATCATTGCCTATGAGCCCAAAACCATTCATGGCGGTTTCTGGGTCAAATCCGTGAAACGAGGTAAATTATTTAAATGAGCAAAAAGAAAATGCAATTTGAGGTTCAGGATAATGAGAGTATTGAGGAGTGTTTAAATCGGATAAAGGAGCAGGGGTATACGCCTGTAAGCCGAATAGAGAAACCTATTTTTCAAGAGGTCAAGAAAGGCAATGAAACCGTTTACGAACCAGCAGGGAGAAAAATTATCTTTGAAGCAAGAATTATTGAGTAAAACACGAACATTATAGTAGTATTTAAAAATAATGTTCGATTATTGGTTGACAGCCTACTAAAATGCTTGGTAAGATAAGTTTAGAAATTATGAAATTATTCTTACCCTCATATATCCATGGGAATATGGCCCATAAGTCTCTACCCAATAACCGTAAATTATTGGACTATGAGGGAAAGTCAATATGTTCGGCACATAAGGGGCATCCCCCTTAGATTTGTGTTCTTGATTTTCCATGCCCGGACAAATGGCTTTCTCTTCTAGAGATACCATTTGTTCCGGGTATTTTATTTTTCTAAAAAAGTTTTATAGGGGGACCAGCGGAATGAAGAACTTGGTCGGCGTAATTATGGGAAGCAAGTCGGACTGGGAAACTATGAAGCATGCATGCGATATTTTGGAAGAGCTTGAAATCTCATATGAGAAGAAAGTCGTTTCTGCACATCGGACACCAGATTTGATGTTTTCATACGCAGAAGATGCCAGACAAAAAGGCTTAAAGGTAATTATCGCTGGAGCAGGTGGGGCAGCGCATTTGCCGGGGATGGTGGCTGCGAAAACAACCCTTCCTGTCATCGGTGTTCCTGTCCAGACAAAGGCTTTAAACGGACTCGACTCCTTGCTGTCAATTGTGCAAATGCCGGGCGGCGTACCGGTTGCGACAGTCGCGATTGGCAAGGCTGGTGCAATGAATGCCGGGCTTTTGGCGGCACAAATTCTCGCTGCCACTGACGTGGAGTTAGCGGACAGATTGGAAGCAAGACGGGAAGCTACTAAAAACGCAGTGTTAGAAAGCAGTGATGAACTTGAATAATAAAGTTATTTTACCAGGGGCGACAATCGGTATCATCGGCGGCGGCCAGCTTGGCAGAATGATGGCATTGGCAGCCAAGGCTCAAGGCTTTAGGATCGCCGTTTTAGAACCGACAGCGGACTCTCCTTGCGGGCAAGTGGCGGATGTGGAAGTCATCGGCGCTTATGATGACCGCGAGGCAATCAGCCGGTTAGCTGCGGTAAGTGACGTGATCACGTATGAATTTGAAAATATTGATGCAGATACATTAAGCTGGCTTTGCGAACAGGCCTATGTTCCGCAGGGACCAAAGCTATTGACCATCACCCAGAACCGGATTACTGAAAAGGCGGCGATTCGGCAGGCTGGGGTGGAAGTCGCTCCATATGAAGAGATTTACAGTATGGAAGATTTATTTTTAAAAATTGAGGCCATTGGTTATCCTGCTGTATTGAAAACGGCAAGAGGCGGCTATGACGGGAAAGGCCAGTTGGTTATAAAGGACCACAGTGACTTGGAAAAAGGGGCAGCCCTTATCAATCATGGTGATTGTGTGCTGGAGAAATGGGTGCCATTTGAAAAAGAAATTTCCGTGATTGTGACGCGCAGACTGGATGGGGAAACAGCGATTTTACCAGTAGCAGAAAACATTCACGTAGACAATATCTTGCATCAGACGATTGTCCCGGCGCGGATTTCGGAGGCAACACAGGCTTTGGCGATTCAAAAGGCAAAGCAGATTGCCGACTACCTAGGATTGGCAGGAACGCTGGCGGTGGAGATGTTCGTGACTGCTGACGGTGAAATTTATATTAACGAATTGGCGCCGCGGCCGCACAATTCCGGGCACTACTCCATTGAGGCCTGCGAAACATCGCAATTTGAGCAGCATATACGGGCAATCTGCAGCTGGCCATTAGGGAGCACTAAGCTATTAAAACCAGTTGTTATGGTCAACCTATTAGGGGAGCATCTTGAAAGCTTATATCAAGAAATACCGGCCATGAACGATTGGAAGGTTCACTTGTACGGAAAAAAAGAACCAAAGGTGAAGCGAAAAATGGGCCATGTTACTATCTTGCGTGATAATGTAGAAGATGCCCTTGTTGAAATCCAAAAGAGCAGCATTTGGGCGGCTGCCACAGTGAAGATCGGAGGATAAAAGATGATTGATCGTTATACTAGACCAGAAATGGGAGCCATTTGGACGGAGGAGAACCGCTATAACGCTTGGCTTGAGGTGGAAATTCTCGCATGTGAAGCGTGGGCCGAGTTAGGCGAGATTCCAAAAGAGGATGTTCAAAAGCTGCGCGAAAATGCTTCCTTTAATATTGACCGGATTAAGGAAATTGAGGAAGAAACAAGGCATGATGTTGTTGCCTTTACCCGTGCCGTATCTGAAACACTAGGCGAAGAGCGTAAATGGGTGCATTACGGCTTAACTTCTACAGATGTTGTTGATACAGCCCTCTCCTATGTTTTAAAGCAGGCCAATGCGATTTTATTAAAAGACATAGAAAACTTTATTGAGATTTTGCGAAATAAGGCAATCGAACATAAATATACGGTTATGATGGGCCGGACGCACGGCGTACATGCGGAGCCAACAACGTTTGGCTTAAAGCTTGCCCTTTGGTATGAAGAAATGAAGCGGAATCTTGAGCGTTTTAAGCAGGCTTCCCAAGGTGTGGAGTTTGGGAAAATCTCCGGTGCTGTTGGAACGTATGCCAACATCGACCCGTTTGTCGAACAGTACGTTTGTGAAAAATTAGGAATTCAACGAGCGCCGATTTCTACACAGACCTTGCAGCGTGATCGTCATGCTTATTACATGTCGACGCTTGCGTTAATTGCCACTTCTATTGAAAAATTTGCCGTAGAAGTCCGCGGCTTACAAAAAAGTGAAACGCGTGAGGTAGAAGAGTTTTTTGCAAAAGGACAAAAAGGGTCATCTGCGATGCCGCATAAGCGTAACCCGATTGGTTCCGAGAACATGACAGGGATGGCCCGCGTCATTCGTGGCTACATGATGACGGCTTATGAGAATGTTCCGTTATGGCATGAGCGCGATATCTCCCATTCTTCGGCTGAGCGGATTATTCTGCCGGATGCAACAATTGCATTGAATTACATGCTAAACCGCTTCGGCAATATTATTAAGAATTTGACGGTTTATCCGGAAAACATGAAGCGCAACATGGATCGCACGCTTGGCTTGATTTACTCCCAGCGCGTGCTGTTAGCACTGATTGATAAAGGCTTATCCCGCGAAGCGGCTTACGACACGGTCCAGCCAAAGGCAATGGAAGCATGGGAAAAACAGGTTCCCTTCCGCAGCTTAGTCGAAGCGGAAGAAAAAATCACCTCTAAGCTGTCTGCTGACGAAATTGCTGATTGCTTTGATTACAGCTATCATCTCCAGCATGTAGATACCATTTTTGATCGATTAGGATTAAATGTTTAAGGCGACAAGTTAACGCGAAAAAAAATTAAACAGGGGCATCACTAACATGGTTATGCCCCTTTACTTATTCCGAAGATTCCCAATATTGAAAATAAGGAGCGATCCATGATGAAAGAAATGCTATATGAAGGAAAAGCGAAGCGTATCTACACAACGGACGACCCGCAAATTGTCTTAATCGAATATAAAGACTCTGCCACCGCCTTTAACGGCCAAAAAAAGGCAGACATTACTGGCAAAGGCCGTTTGAATAACGAGATTACTAGTTCGCTATTTTTAAAGCTTAAAGAACAAGGAATAGACTCGCATTTCATCAAACGCGTATCCGAAACAGAGCAATTAGTTAAAAAGGTCTCCATAATCCCGCTTGAGGTCGTCGTCCGCAATACAGCTGCAGGATCCTTCTCAAAACGTTTGGGAGTCGAAGAAGGCCGCCCTCTATCAGCGCCGATCGTGGAATTTTATTTAAAAAACGATGACTTGGGTGACCCGCTCGTCACAAAAAGCCACATCCTCGAACTGAAAGCCGCGACTGCTGATGAAATCGGTATTTTACGTGATAAAGCACTGCAAATAAATGAAGTGTTAATAAACTTTTTCGATAATCTTGGTGTTAATCTTATCGACTTCAAGCTTGAATTTGGCAAAGACCAAGAAGGGCAAATTTTATTAGCCGACGAAATTTCTCCTGACACCTGCCGCCTGTGGGACCAGAAGACGAACGAAAAGCTTGATAAAGACGTATTCCGCCGCGATTTAGGAAGCTTAACCGAAGCCTATGAAACTATTCTTAAAAGACTTGGAGGACATCAGCATGTATAAAGTTAAGGTATTCGTCACATTAAGAGAGAGCGTATTGGACCCGCAGGGAAAGGCCGTTACCCATTCCCTCCACTCATTAAATTATCCAGAAGTAGCGGATGTCCGCATCGGTAAATACATGGAACTAACACTTGAAAAATCAGAACGCGATATCGATGAAGTCATCAACGAAATTTGCAGCAAGCTGCTCGCCAATCCGGTTATCGAAGACTACCGATACGAAGTAGAGGAGTGTGTCGCACAGTGAAATTTGCGGTCATCGTTTTTCCGGGATCCAACTGTGATATCGATATGTACCATGCTGTAAAAGATGAACTCGGTGAGGAAGTCGAATACGTTTGGCATGATACAGACAACTTAGATGAATTTGACGGAATCCTCCTCCCAGGCGGTTTCTCCTATGGGGATTACCTCCGCACAGGTGCGATTGCCCGCTTCAGCAAGGTCATGAAGGAAGTCATCAAAGCGGCCGAGGCCGGCAAGCCGGTAATGGGTGTATGCAACGGATTTCAAATACTCTTAGAAGCAGGCCTGCTGCCAGGGGCAATGAGACGAAACGAAAGTCTTTCATTTATATGCAAACCAGTCGAATTAAAGGTAGAAAATAACGAATCAATATTTACAGGTGAATACGCACAAGGGCAAACCATCACCATTCCAGTCGCCCACGGCGAAGGAAATTATTATTGCGACGAAGCAACACTCGAACAATTAAAGGCAAACAACCAAATCGTCTTTACCTATCAACAAAACCCGAACGGAAGCCTCGCTGATATCGCAGGAATCATCAATGAAAAAGGAAACGTGCTCGGAATGATGCCGCACCCTGAACGCGCTGTTGACAGCTTGCTCGGAAGCGCGGACGGTCTGAAAATGTTCCAATCAATCGTAAAGGCTTGGAGGGAAGCACATGTTGTTAAAGCTTGAACCAAATCCAGAACAGATTAAGCAAGAGAAACTATATCAGCAAATGGGTTTATCCGATGGGGAATTTGCCTTGGTTGAAAATATCCTGGGCAGGACACCGAATTATACCGAAACAGGCCTGTTCTCTGTCATGTGGTCTGAGCACTGCAGCTACAAAACCTCAAAGCCTGTATTGAAAAAGTTCCCAATCAGTGGCCCAAAGGTTCTTCAAGGTCCTGGCGAGGGTGCAGGTATCGTTGACATTGGCGATGGTCAGGCGGTTGTATTTAAGATTGAAAGCCACAACCATCCATCCGCGATTGAACCGTACCAGGGTGCGGCAACCGGAGTCGGGGGGATTATCCGTGATGTATTTTCGATGGGCGCACGTCCAATTGCCCTATTAAACTCGCTTCGTTTTGGCGAGCTGGATTCTTCCTCCAGAGTCAAATACCTTTTTAAAGAAGTCGTTGCCGGGATTGCCGGTTATGGAAACTGTATCGGAATCCCTACTGTTGGCGGCGAAATCCAATTCGAAGATTGTTATGAGGGCAACCCGCTCGTTAACGCAATGTGTGTCGGCCTAATTGATCATAAGGATATTAAAAAAGGCCAAGCGCACGGTGCCGGAAATACCGTTATGTATGTCGGCGCGAAAACAGGCCGCGATGGCATTCACGGGGCAACATTTGCCTCTGTAGAATTGACGGAGGAATCCGACAAAGACCGTCCAGCCGTACAAGTCGGCGACCCATTTATGGAAAAACTTCTTCTAGAAGCATGTCTTGAGTTGATCCAATCAGATGCACTTGTCGGCATTCAAGATATGGGTGCAGCCGGTCTTACCAGTTCTTCAGCGGAAATGGCCAGCAAAGCTGGAATGGGAATCGAGATGAACCTCGATCTTGTGCCACAGCGGGAAACAGGAATGACAGCTTACGAAATGATGCTTTCAGAATCACAGGAACGGATGCTGGTAGTGGTGAAAAAAGGCCGCGAACAGGAAATCGTCGAGCTTTTTGAAAAATATGATTTAGAGGCTGTTGCAATTGGAAAGGTAACGGATGACAAGAAACTTCGCTTGATTCATCACGGTGAAGTGGTAGCCGACGTTCCGGTCGATTCCTTAGCGGAGGACGCGCCTGTTTACAACATGCCATCCATGGAGCCTGCATATTTTGCAGAATTCCAGGCGATGGAGAACGAAATTCCACAAGTAGAAAACTTAAAAGAAACACTGGTAAAACTATTAAGCCAGCCAACTGTAGCCAGCAAGGAATGGGTTTATCAACAATACGATTATATGGTTCGCACCAATACAGTCATCGCTCCAGGCTCAGACGCTTCCGTAGTAAGAATCCGCGGTACCCGCAAAGCACTAGCGATGACAACAGACTGTAATTCCCGCTTCGTCTATTTAGACCCGGAAACAGGCGGGCAAATTGCTGTGGCGGAAGCAGCAAGAAATATCATCTGTTCTGGCGCGGAACCACTAGCGATTACCGATAACCTTAATTTCGGTAATCCGGAAAAGCCGGAAGTATTTTGGCAGATTGAAAAAGCGGCGGACGGTATCAGTGAGGCCTGCCGAGTGTTAGAGACACCAGTTATCGGTGGAAACGTCTCTTTATATAACGAAACAAGCGGTACTGCGATTTATCCGACACCTGTTATTGGGATGGTTGGACTCGTCGAAGACCTTGACCATATTACAACCCAGCACTTTAAAACCAGCGGTGACCTGATTTATTTAGTTGGTGAAACGAAGGGCGAATTTGGCGGCAGCGAGTTGCAAAAGCTCCTTAACAATGGCCGGATTTTTGGAAAGGCACCGGAATTAAATATTCAAATCGAAAAAAACAGACAACAGCAAGTTCTTGCGGCGATTCGTGCCGGAGTGGTTCAGTCTGCTCATGACTTGTCAGAAGGCGGCCTTTCAGTCGCTTTAGCAGAATGTCTGTTTGAAAATCCACAGCTTGGGGCGAGAGTGAATGTCGCTGGAAACCTAGTTTCTGCCTTATTCAGTGAAACGCAGTCCCGTTTCCTTTTATCTGTGAAAAAGGAACACCAAGCTGAGTTTGAAAGTTTAGTAGAAGCTGCCTTGATTGGCGAAGTGAATAATTCAGGAACAATGAGCGTGGTATCTGGAGAGCAAACAGTCCTTGAGTCGTCTGTGGAAGAATTAAAAGCTGCCTGGAAGGGGGCAATCCCATGCTTGCTGAAATCAAGGGATTAAACGAGGAGTGCGGAGTCTTTGGCGTTTGGGGCCATAAGGATGCAGCCCAGCTGACTTATTACGCGCTGCATGCCCTGCAGCACCGTGGCCAGGAAGGAACCGGCATTGTCGTTAATGACGGTAATACACTGAAAGTGGTCAAGGGCGAAGGACTGGTTACAGAAATTTTTACTGCTGATAGAATGGCAGAGTTAACTGGCAACACAGCGATTGGTCATGTCCGCTATGCAACAGCGGGAGGAGGGGGCTACGAGAATGTCCAGCCCCTCCTGTTTCATTCGCAAACAGGGAGTCTGGCACTTGCCCATAATGGCAATCTAGTAAATGCGAATTCTTTAAAACATCAGCTCGAAGCCCAGGGCAGCATTTTTCAAACGAGCTCAGATACAGAGGTTCTCGCCCACTTAATCAGAAGAAGCGGATTTCCGAACATGAACGACAAGGTGAAAAACGCTCTTTCGATGCTAAAAGGAGCCTATGCGTATTTGATTTTGACCGAAACCGAATTAATGGTGGCACTTGATCCGCATGGATTACGGCCGCTTTCGCTTGGCTGCCTTGGCGATGCTTATGTGGTCGCTTCGGAAACATGTGCGTTTGACGTAATTGGCGCCGAATATATTCGCGATGTTGAGCCAGGAGAGCTATTAATCATCAATGAAAATGGAATCAAGTCAGAAATGTTTTCGGTCAGTTCAACAAAAGCGATTTGTACGATGGAATATGTTTATTTTTCAAGACCGGACAGCAACATCCAAGGAATAAATGTCCATACGGCCCGCAAAAACATGGGCAAGCGATTGGCCATGGAGGCGCCGATAGAAGCAGATGTGGTGACTGGTGTCCCAGATTCCAGCATTTCAGCCGCGATTGGCTATGCGGAAGAATCGGGCATTCCTTACGAAATGGGCTTAATTAAAAATAAATATGTCGGCCGGACCTTTATCCAGCCGTCCCAGTCGCTCCGTGAGCAAGGGGTAAAAATGAAGCTGTCGGCTGTCCGGGGGGTAGTCGAAGGGAAGCGTGTCGTCATGGTCGATGACTCGATTGTCCGCGGAACAACGAGCAGAAGAATTGTCAAAATGCTAAAGGAAGCAGGGGCGACCGAGGTGCATGTTGTCATCAGCTCACCGCCAATCAAAAACCCATGCTACTACGGAATCGATACATCCTCAAAGGAAGAATTAATTGCTTCGGATAAATCGGTTGAGGAAATCAGACAGCTGATTGGCGCAGATTCCTTAACGTTCTTAAGCCTTGAAGGGATGCTTGTCTCCCTTGGTCAGTCGGAAGGAACAAACGGATTTTGCCTTGGCTGTTTTACCGGAAATTATCCGACTGAAATCTATCCAGATACACTTCAATACTACTACCAAAAGGGGTGACAGCTGTGGCTAATGCATACAAACAAGCTGGTGTTGATATCGAAGCAGGCTATGAAGCCGTAGCAAGAATGAAAAAGCATGTCCAAAAAACAGCCCGGGCCGGCGTCTTGGGCGGCCTCGGCGGTTTTGGCGGAATGTTTGACTTATCGACCCTAAACTTAAAAGAGCCGGTCTTGGTGTCAGGAACGGACGGGGTAGGAACTAAACTAAAGATTGCTTTTGCGATGGACCGACACGATACAATCGGCATTGATGCCGTGGCAATGTGCGTCAATGATATTGTCGTCCAAGGTGCAGAGCCATTGTATTTCCTTGATTACATTGCAACGGGCAAAGCGCTCCCTGAAAAGATTGAAGCAATTGTCAAAGGGATTGCCGATGGCTGCGAGAAGGCCGGCTGTGCCTTAATTGGCGGAGAGACAGCGGAAATGCCGGGACTCTACCGCGGAAATGAGTATGACCTGGCAGGTTTTGCGGTCGGAGCGTGTGAAAAGTCCAACTTGATTACCGGTGAATCGATTAAGGCAGGCGACGTCCTGATTGGTCTTGCGTCAAGCGGTATCCATAGCAATGGCTATTCCTTAGTACGGAAGGTATTTAACGATTGGTCATTGATTGAATTTGTGAATGAACTTGGCTGCACCTTGGGAGAAGAATTGCTGAAACCGACAAAAATCTATGTAAAGCCAATTTTATCAGCATTGAAAAAATTCAACATCAAAGGAATGGCCCACATCACTGGCGGCGGATTTATCGAGAATATCCCAAGGATGCTCACCCAAGGACTAGGGGCGGAGCTCGATGAGAAAAACTGGAATATTCCATATGTGTTTAAGCTGATCTCCGAGCTTGGACAAATTGACTATAAAGAGATGTATAATATTTTTAATATGGGAATTGGTATGGTAATAGCGGTGAATAAGGAAGATGCTGCGGATGTACTGGAACACTTCCGTCAAAGTGGCGAAACCCCTTATGAAATCGGAGTAGTAACTGATAGCGAAGGCATCAAAATTAATGGCAGGGGTGGACGTCGATGAAAAATATCGCAATTTTTGCATCCGGAAGCGGAAGTAATTTTCAAGCGATTGTCGACGCTGTCCAAGCGAAGCAGCTCTCTGCAAACATCTCCCTGCTTGTTTGCGACCAACCGGGTGCTTATGTGATTGAACGGGCGCGGGAGGCTGAAATCTCTACATTCGTTTTTAACGCCAAAGACTATCCAAACAAGGAAGCTTATGAAGCAGAAATCGTCATGTTATTGAAAAATAAACAAGTCGATTTGATTGTGCTGGCAGGCTATATGAGGCTGGTTGGCTCTACCTTGTTAAGTGAATATGAAGGACGGATTATCAATATCCATCCTTCATTGCTTCCTGACTTCCCGGGCAAGGATGCGATTGGCCAGGCATTAGCTGCACACGCCAAATGGAGCGGCGTGACCATCCATTTTGTCGATGAAGGAATGGATACAGGGCCGGTCATTGTCCGGGAACGGGTACGAATTGAGGAAAATGAAACGAGAGAAAGCCTACAGTGGAAGATTCAGGAGATTGAACACAAGCTATACCCATCCATTCTGCAGATGTTATTGACAAAAGGAGATGCATTACAAAATGAAAAAGCGCGCGCTAATTAGTGTATCAGACAAAAACGGGGTAAGCGAATTTGCAAAGGAATTGATCAATCTAGGATTTGAGATTGTTTCGACTGGCGGGACGAAAAAAATGCTCCAGGATCAGGGGCTGCCTGTTCTTAGTGTAACGGACGTTACCGGATTTCCGGAAATTTTGGAAGGCCGTGTTAAAACATTAAATCCATTTATTCACGGCGGCTTGCTGGCGAAACATGGCGAAGCAGACCATCAAAAGCAGCTAGAAGAGCATCACATCGATCCAATTCAGGTTGTTTGTGTCAATCTTTATCCATTCCAGCAGACAATTGAAAAGCCGGATGTGACGGTTGATGATGCGATTGAGAACATCGATATCGGCGGACCAGCAATGCTTCGCGCTTCTGCAAAAAACCATCAATATGTTACCGTGGTTGTCGATCCTGTTGACTATGAAACCGTGCTTGCAGAATTAAAAGCCAGCGGGGGAACAACGCTTGAAACAAGAAGAAAGCTTGCGGCTAAGGTATTCCGTCATACTGCCGCTTATGATGCGTTAATTGCGGAATATATGACTAACCTTGCGCAGGAAGAAAATCCGGAGAAATTAACGGTTACCTATGAATTAAAGCAATCGCTTCGTTACGGAGAAAACCCTCATCAAAAGGCTTCTTTTTACAAAAAGCCGCTTGGTTCCAAATTCTCGATTGCTTATGCCGACCAGCTTCATGGCAAAGAGCTTTCCTATAATAACATCAACGATGCTGATGCAGCGCTGCAAATCGTGAAAGAGTTCACCGAACCAGCGGCAGTTGCAGTTAAGCATATGAATCCGTGCGGAGTCGGCACGGGAAAAACTGTATTCGAAGCCTTTGAAAAGGCGTTTGCTGCGGACCCCGTTTCCATTTTCGGCGGAATTATTGCCTTAAACCAGGAAGTGGATGCAGAGACAGCCCGCAAGCTCCATGAAATTTTTCTGGAAATTATTATTGCCCCTTCTTTCTCGAAGGAAGCATTAGAAGTTTTAACCTCTAAAAAGAACTTGCGTCTTTTAACCATTCCATTTGAATTGGGGCAAAAAGCAGAACGGAAAATGACCACGATTGAAGGCGGACTGCTTGTACAGGATCAGGACCGATATAGTCTGGAAGATGCGAACATCACAATTCCAACGAAGAGACAGCCGACAGACGCTGAGTGGGCTGCGTTAAAGCTGGGCTGGAAGGTTGTTAAACATGTGAAATCCAATGCTATTGTCGTTTCTGACAAGGACATGACGCTTGGAATCGGTGCTGGACAGATGAACCGTGTCGGCTCTGCAGAAATTGCCCTTAAGCAGGCAGGTGCAAAGGCTGAAGGTGCGGCGCTTGCTTCCGATGCTTTCTTCCCAATGGACGATACCGTCGAAGCTGCAGCAAAAGCAGGGATTACAGCGATTATTCAGCCGGGCGGCTCCATCCGTGATGCGGATTCAATTAAAAAAGCGGACGAATATGGAATTGCCATGGTGTTTACTGGCGTCAGACATTTTAAACATTAATCGGGGTGAAGAACAGTGAAGATTATGGTAATTGGCCGCGGTGGTAGAGAGCATGCGATTTGCCGGAAAGCGAGCGAAAGCCTGCAGGTGGAGAAAGTGTTTGCTGCCCCCGGCAATGCTGGCATGACAGATGTGGCAGAACTTGTTGCGATTGAGGAATCCAGCCACGAACAACTGATCCAGTTCGCCAAGGAACAGGGCGTCGCTTTGACGATAATCGGTCCAGAGGTGCCGCTTCTTGAGGGATTGGCCGACAAGTTTTCTGAGGCAGGGCTAAGGGTATTTGGACCGCGTCAGGCGGCGGCTGAAATCGAAGGAAGCAAGTCATTCGCCAAGGAATTAATGGAGAAGTACCAAATTCCAACGGCTGATTATGCTGTCTTTACTTCTTATGACGAGGCCCGTCAGTATGTTGAAGAGAAGGGTGCTCCAATTGTCATAAAGGCGGATGGGCTGGCAGCAGGGAAAGGTGTTACCGTGGCCATGACCATGGAGGAAGCACTGGAAAGCCTCAAAAGCATGCTATTGGATAAACAGTTCGGCGCTGCTTCTGCCCGGGTAGTAGTTGAGGAATTTTTGGACGGAGAAGAATTTTCCTTAATGGCTTTCGTCAATGGCGAGGTAGTGGTTCCTCTTGAAATCGCCCAGGATCATAAACGGGCTTTTGACGGCGATAAAGGACCGAACACCGGCGGGATGGGTGCCTATTCACCGGTGCCGCAAATTGGCGCAGAAATTGTTCAGACAGCAGTTGAAACTATCCTGAAACCAGCGGCCAAAGCCATGGTTCAAGAAGGTAGAAGCTTCTGCGGGATTTTATATGCAGGTCTGATTAAAACGGAGAACGGTCCGAAGGTAATTGAGTTCAATGCCCGTTTTGGCGATCCGGAAACTCAGGTAATTTTACCGCGCTTGAGATCAGACTTAGTTCAAGTGGTGAATGAATTGTTGGATGGTGGCACTCCTGTTCTTGAGTGGGATGAAGAGGCTATGCTTGGAGTGGTGGTCGCTTCCAAAGGATATCCTGGGGATTACGTAAAAGGTGCTGTTTTGGAGGGCTTGGGCGAACTAGATCCTGAGAAGGTTTATGTATTTCATGCTGGAACCGCTAAAAAGGAAGCCGGTGAGTTTGTGACAACTGGAGGCCGCGTTCTTTTGGTTGGTGCTAAGGCTGGGAATTTGGCAGAAGCCCAGGAAAAAGTTTATGCTGAGCTTGAAAAATTAACGCCGGATGGTGTTTTTTACCGGAGGGATATAGGTTTTAAGGCTATCGCGCACGTCTTCTAGATTCAAGGGCTGCCGCACTTGCGGACAGCCCTTTTTTAAAACTTTACTAATTTAAAAATCAGGTCGGATTATACGGCATGGCATCCCCGGTCAACCCTTCAACCCCATCAGCGGCATCAATGTTTCCATCAACAGATCCGCCGAGTTTCCCTTCATCGACCATGCACTGACACTTTTCAAATAATGCCGTCATCGGACAGTAGCGGACAATTCCTTCCGCCACCTTCATGGCCCCGCAAAGAGCGACGAACAAGTAGGAATCTCTCCATGGCTGCTTCACCAATTTAGCAGTGCACCAAGAAAGCAAGGTAAGTCCAACGGTAATACGGATTAGGGCGTTTAAAATCCCTATGTTTGGTGTTATTTTCATTTTTGTTCACTCCTTCACAAAAATTTTACAATATTTATCATTTTCTTTACTGCTTTAAATTACAAAATATGATAGTATAATAACTAAGAAATTTGTAAGGGTTTTCTTTATTGTAAAATCAACCAATTTATAAATAGATACGTTTCATTTTAGGGAGGGATTTTGTATGCTGGAACAGCGCTACCGCTGGAAAAACAGACAATTACGCATGCATGTATCCGTTTTGGATGGGACAACAGCCCCCACCATTCTGTTAAAAAACGCCTTATACTTAAATCAGACGTTTAAGAAATGGATGCGTGCCAATATTTGGATATATGACGATCGGATTGTTTATGTTGGCGAGAACCTGCCTGCCAACACAGAAAACTGTGAAATCATTGATTGTACGGAACAAATCCTTGTTCCTGGTTATATTGAACCGCATGCCCATCCGTTTCAATTATATAATCCCCATACTCTTGCGGCCTATGCATCACAGTTTGGAACGACGACATTAATAAATGACAATATGGCCCTGGCTTTGAATTTGCCAAAAAGGGAAGCGTTTTCATTATTGCGCGATTTCCGCTCGATTCCATCCACGATGTTCTGGTGGTGCCGGTTTGATTCGCAAACAGAAATTTTGTATGAGGAAGAAACTTTTTCACACAGTAAGATTAAGTCCTGGCTAGAGCACGACGCGGTCCTTCAGGGCGGGGAGCTGACGGGTTGGCCTAAGCTTTTAAACGGCGATGATATGATGCTTCATTGGATTCAAGAAGCAAAACGGATGCGCAAGAAAATTGAGGGCCATTTTCCGGGCGCTTCGGAAAAAACCTTGGCAAAGATGATGCTTTTGGGGGCTGATTGTGACCATGAGGCAATGACGGGTGAGGAAATATATAACCGCCTCATGCAGGGCTATATGGTTTCCCTCCGCTATTCGTCAATTCGCCCTGATCTGCCTAAAATTCTTGATGACATGAAACGGATGGGAATTGACGCATATGATAGATTAATATTTAATACGGACGGGGCTACTTCGACTTTTTACGAGCAGGGAATAACCGATGCCATGATTCGAATTGCAATTGAAAAAGATGTTCCGGTTATTGATGCCTATAATATGGCCTCAGTTAATATTGCTAGATACTACGGTATCGACCACCTTCTCGGGAACATTGCCACAGGCAGGGTAGCAAATATTAACTTCTTATCAAGCGGTGAAAATCCGACACCGGTTTCTGTACTGGCTAAAGGAAAATGGGTAAAACGGAATGGAATGAAGGTTGAGGATGCCTACCCTTCTGTTGATTGGTCACAGTACGGTTTAAAGCCGATGGAATTAGACTGGGAATTAACAATGGACGACTTGCAATTTTCCATGCCGTTCGGAATCAAAATGGAGAATTCTGTTATCACGAAACCATATTCCATCGCCATTGATGTTTCAGGAGATGAATTGACAACTGATCATGATGAGTGTTTCTTTACCTTGATTGACCGCAAAGGAAAATGGCGGATTAACACGATGTTAAAGGGATTTGCCAATAATTTATCTGCACTGGCGAGTTCTTTTTCCAATACAGGCGATATCATTTTAATTGGAAAAAACAAGCAGGATATGCTTATGGCATTTAATAGAATGAAAGAATTGGACGGAGGAATCGTCCTGGTCGAAGACGGGGAGGTTATTTGCGAGCTGCAGCTGCCATTGGCTGGAATTATGTCAAATCTTCCGATGGAGGAGTTAATGGTCCAGGAGAAACGTCTGCTTGAGGAATTGAAAAATCGAGGCTACAGCTTTTCCGATCCGATTTATAGCTTGTTGTTTTTCTCAACCACTCATTTGCCGTATATTCGGATTACCCAGCAGGGGATGTATGATGTGATGAACAAAACAGTACTCTTTCCATCGATAATGCGTTAAACTATAATTAAGTTAATGATTTAACGCACGAAAGTAACTGGATGTATGGAGAGGAAACAGGGGTGTTGACTGGATGAAAAAATGGGCTGTTGCAGCAGCAGCGCTTCTTTTACTGTTCTCCGGATGCAGTAAGAAAGAAGAAACGGTAAAACCACTGGAACCAAAAGAAAAAGTGGTTGACAAGGTAGTGGAAAAAGAAGAAAAGAAGGAAGAAGCCGCCTACTATTTTCCTCTTACTGGCGTAAAATCAGAAACGAAAACAGATGGAAGAGCAGTCGCAGTCATGATTAATAATCACCCAAAAGCTAGGCCGCAATCAGGCTTGTCTAAGGCGGATATTGTTTATGAGCTTATTGCAGAAGGGGATATGACCCGTTTCTTAGCTGTCTTTCAAAGTGAAAAGCCGGCAAATATAGGTCCGGTAAGAAGTTCACGAGCCTATTATATTGAACTGGCAAAAGGTCTAAACGCTCTTTATATCGCCCACGGGTACAGTGAAGAAGCAAGGCAGATGCTTGAGAGCAACTATGTTGATAACTTAAATGGAATGCAATATGATGGTACATTGTTTAAGCGGTCCAGTGCCCGCCAAGCACCGCATAACTCGTACATTACGTACGAAAACATTTTAAAAGGTGTTGAACAAAAGCACTATACGATGGACAAAACACCACCAAGCTTTACATTTTTAAAAGAGGACGAAAAGAGTAAGGTCACAGGAAATGAAGCAAAATCTGTCATGATTTCCTACTCAAGAGGAGGCATCTCTGATTCGACCTTTACGTTTGATCCCCAGTCAGGTAAGTACAAACGCTTTTCTGGCGGTGAACAGACCGTGGATTTAGAAAATAATGAGCCAGTCCTACTGGATAATATTTTTATCATCGAAGCAGTTCACCAGGTTTATGATTCGGCAGGCCACCTGAAAGTGGATTTAAAATCCGGAGGCAAAGCCTACCTGCTGCAAATGGGAAAAGTAAACGAAGTGAATTGGGAGAACAAGGACGGACGAATTGTTCCGGTGAAGGATGGGCAAGAGGTTCCTCTCGTTCCAGGAAAAACGTGGGTCAATGTAGTGCCGGCTAAACCTGGCCTTTCTCAAAGCGTCTCATTTGATGTACAATGACTTATACGGTAAAGGGGAAATTATATGCAAATTAATAAACTACGTGGTAAAGAGCTAGACCAATTGTTTACAGCCATTCTTTCATTGAAGGATTTGGAGGAATGCTATCGTTTTTTTGATGATTTATGTACAATTAACGAAATTCAAGCTTTAGCCCAGCGCCTGGATGTAGCCAGAATGCTCCGTGAAGGAAACACGTACCACAAAATTGAATCGGAAACCGGAGCAAGCACAGCGACCATTTCACGCGTAAAACGATGCTTGAACTTTGGAAACGACACCTATGAAATGGTCTTAGAGCGGATAAAGGAAGAAAATAGCCAGGCATAACCTAAATATCAAAAGACCGGAGTGAGAGACTTTCCGGTTTTTTTCTTTTTTAGCTAATAGGAAAGTATAAATTCAACTACGTCTCTGTCTTCGTTCTATCGGACTCGCCAATCGGCGAGTTTTCATTTATCGTTCCGGTATTTTCCAAAAATAGTTTCATTGTATTGTTTTTGTATCGAATGCTCTAGTGCTATAATGGTTTAATGGAATTATGAATTGGGGGCCTAAATAGATGTATGATGTTCACGCGTGGCGCCACGTGTTTAAACTTGACCCAAATAAAGAAATATCCGATAAACAGCTTGAAAAAATTTGTGAATCTGGCACGGATGCTGTGATTGTTGGCGGAACGGACGGAGTCACACTTGAAAATGTTCTTGATTTGATGGCTAGAATCCGTCGTTATACTGTGCCTTGTGTACTTGAAATTTCAAACATCGAAACGGTAACCCCCGGCTTCGATCTTTATTTTATCCCAACCGTCCTAAATGGTACCGATACAAAATGGATTACCGGCCTCCATCATCAAGCGGTGAAGGAGTTTGGCGAAATTATGGATTGGGGAGAAATAGTCATGGAGGGCTACTGCATCCTTAATAGAGATTGCAAAGCAGCTAAACTTGCCTCCGCCAATGCCCAATTGACCATTGCTGATGTTAAGGGCTATGCGATGATGGCGGAAAAAATGTTTAATCTGCCCATTTTTTATCTAGAATACAGTGGCAAATACGGCGACGTGCAATTGGTTGCTGATGTGAAAAAGGTTCTTAATAACACGAAGCTGTTTTATGGCGGCGGCATTTCAACTCCTGAACAGGCTGCAGAAATGGCCAAGCACGCGGATGTAATTGTAGTAGGAAACGCTATTTATGATAACTTTGACCTAGCATTAGAAACCGTGAAGAGTGTCCGTTAAAATTTGCTTAAGGGCACAGAATCCGTTATGATAAAAATAAGAACAAACGTTTGTATTTGGTGGTGGATAGATTGCAATATTTAACTGATAAACTGCTAAACGGCTTGAACCCGGAACAGCAAAAGGCTGTAAAAGCCACGGACGGACCGCTGTTGATCATGGCCGGGGCCGGAAGCGGCAAGACAAGAGTGTTAACACATCGTATTGCTTATTTAATTGTGGAAAAACGGGTTAATCCCTATAATATTTTGGCTATTACATTTACGAACAAAGCTGCCCGAGAGATGAAAGAACGGATTGCGAAAATGATGGGCGGCGCTGCAGAAGAAATTTGGATTTCTACCTTTCACTCGATGTGTGTCCGCATTTTACGCCGTGACATTGACCGCATCGGGTTTAACCGAAATTTTACGATTTTGGATTCAAGCGACCAGCAATCCGTCATTAAAGGGATTTTAAAGGAAAAGAACATTGATCCAAAGAAATTTGACCCGCGGGCGATTTTGGGTTCCATCAGCTCGGCTAAAAACGAACTCATCGATCCGGAAGAATATGCAAAAACTGCTGGGGGCTATTTCGAACAGGTTGTCAGCGATGTGTACGAAGAATACCAGAAACGCCTCCGGAAAAATCAGGCCCTGGACTTTGATGATCTGATTATGAAGACGATTCAATTGTTCCAGCGTGTGCCGGAAGTATTGGAGTACTACCAGCGCAAGTTCCAGTATATTCACGTGGATGAGTATCAAGATACGAACAAAGCGCAATATTTACTGGTCAAACAGCTGGCAAACCGCTTCAAAAATCTTTGTGTTGTCGGTGACTCCGACCAGTCTATTTATCGCTGGAGAGGTGCGGATATTGCCAACATCCTTTCCTTTGAAAAAGATTATCCAAATGCTACAGTCATTCTTCTTGAACAAAACTACCGCTCTACCAAAAGGATTCTTCTGGCAGCCAATAAAGTGATTGAAAAAAACTTTAACCGTAAGGCGAAAAATTTATGGACGGAAAATCCTGAAGGAAACAAAATAGTTTATTACCGTGCCGACAGCGAGCAGGGCGAAGCACAGTTTGTTACAGGCAGAATTAAGGAACTGACCCGCGACGGGAAGTACAAGCTTTCGGACATCGCCATTTTGTACCGTACGAACGCCCAGTCCCGTGTAATGGAAGAAGTCCTGCTTAAATCAAACATTGGTTATGCCATTGTCGGCGGTACGAAGTTCTATGATCGAAAAGAAATCAAGGATATGCTTGCCTATTTGCGATTAATCTCCAATCCAGATGATGACATTAGCCTGCAGCGGGTGATCAATGTTCCGAAACGCGGCATCGGTTCAAGCTCGCTTGATAAAATTATTGATTTTGCCGCGATGCATGATATGTCGATTTTTCAAGCGCTTGAATCCATTGATTTAATTGGTTTAAGTCCAAAAATTACAAAAGCAGCAGCAGAATTCC
This sequence comes from Neobacillus sp. 114, assembly GCF_030127045.1. NCBI lineage: Bacteria > Bacillati > Bacillota > Bacilli > Caryophanales > Bacillaceae > Neobacillus > Neobacillus sp. 114. The sequence continues at coordinate 325,374 of NZ_CP126144.1, forward strand.
GCGATTTAGTCAAAAATTATACGAACATGCAGGAGTTTCTATCCGTAACTGAATTAGTGGAGGAAGTCCTCGATAAAACCGGCTATAGCGAAATGCTAAAGGCAGAAAAATCCATAGAAGCGCAAAGCCGCTTGGAGAACCTTGAGGAATTGTTATCTGTTACGAAAAATTTTGAAGAAACAAATGAAGATAAAACCCTGGTTGCCTTTTTAACTGATTTAGCTCTTGTTGCTGACATTGATTCCATGGATGATGACGGGGAAAAGGCAGACTCAGTTGTTTTGATGACCCTGCATTCCGCAAAAGGACTCGAGTTCCCGATTGTATTCTTAATTGGTATGGAAGAAGGAGTTTTCCCGCATAGCCGCTCCCTGATGGAAGAGGTGGAAATGGAGGAGGAACGCCGTCTTGCCTATGTAGGAATTACAAGAGCAGAGCAAAATCTGTTCCTTACAAATGCCCAAATGAGAACCCTGTTTGGACGGACTAATATGAATCCAGCGTCAAGGTTTATTAGTGAAATTCCCGAAGACCTTTTGGAAGCCTTTGAACCGGAAAGGCGAAATTCGCCGTTTGGCTCAAGAGGTTCTTCCTTTTCATCGGGCGGCAGTTCATTTGGCTCGAGCCGTTCTTCCTTTGGAGGAGCCCGTCCTTCCTTCGAATCAGCCGGGGCATCAGGAACCGGCCGGAGTACATTTGGAACTCCATCATCACCACGTAAGCCAGTTATGCGCCCAGTTTCAGCTGCTTCTGGCGGTGAGGGAGCTGACTGGAAGGTTGGCGACAAAGCTGAACATGGAAAATGGGGCATTGGGACCGTTGTCAGTGTGAAAGGACAGGGAGAAGGCACCGAACTTGATATTGCTTTCCCGAGTCCAACTGGCATCAAACGCCTGCTTGCCAAATTTGCACCGATCAAAAAAGTGTAACGATTTTTCCTGAAAAATCGTCTTAAAATAAGTGAAAAATAGGTTTCCTCAGTTTTATTGGGGAACTTGCTGCAATTAGATGAGGAAAGGGTTGGATATATGGACCTTCAAACCGCTGAACAAAAAATATCCGGAGTGCGGACACTATTAAACCAATACGGTTATGAATACTATGTCTTAGACAAACCATCCGTACCGGATGCCGAATATGACCGATTGATGCAGGAGCTATTGGAGCTTGAAGAAAAGTTCCCCCAATTAAAAACACCTGACTCTCCGTCTGTAAGGGTAGGCGGAGAGGTTCTCGATGTTTTTGAAAAAGTCGAGCATCGAACACCGATGCTGAGCTTGGGCAACGCTTTTAACGAACAGGACTTAAGAGACTTTGATCGCCGCACCCGTCAGGCTGTAGGGGATGACTTTTCATATGTCTGCGAATTAAAGATTGACGGTCTTGCAGTTTCTTTACGTTACGAAGACGGTTTGTTTATCCAGGGGGCTACCCGCGGTGATGGTACGATTGGCGAAGATATAACTGCTAATCTAAGAACAATTAAATCCATTCCGCTCCGCCTCACAGAACCTGTGTCCTTGGAGGTCCGCGGTGAGGCCTTTATGCCGAAGCGTTCCTTTGAAGCGCTGAATGAGGCAAGGAAAGAGCGGGGCGAGGAGCTATTTGCCAACCCAAGAAATGCGGCGGCAGGCTCACTCCGCCAGCTTGACACGAAAATGGCGGCTTCCCGGAGACTGGATATCTTTTTATATGGAATTGGAAATCCAGGGGACCTCGGCGTCGTCTCGCATAGCGAAGGCTTAGATTACTTGGACAAACTTGGGTTTAAAACAAATAAAGAGCGGAGAAAGTGCGTCAAGATCGATGAGGTAATTGACTATGTAAATGGCTGGGTGGAAAAGCGCCCGCATCTGCCTTATGAAATCGATGGGATCGTTATTAAGATTGACTCCTTAGAACAGCAGGCTGCCCTTGGAACGACTGCCAAAAGCCCGCGCTGGGCAATAGCATATAAGTTCCCTGCTGAAGAAGTTGTAACGACATTGAAGGATATTGAATTAAGCGTCGGCCGCACTGGCGTTATTACACCTACAGCGATTTTAGAACCAGTTAAAGTGGCTGGAACAACTGTGCAGCGTGCTTCCTTGCACAATGAGGATCTAATCCGAGAGAAGGATATCAAAATTGGCGACAAGGTCGTCATTAAAAAAGCCGGCGACATAATCCCGGAAGTCGTCAATGTTTTGGCTGATCAGCGCACCGGAGAAGAGGTCGATTTTCATATGCCGACACACTGTCCGGAATGTGAAAGCGAACTAGTCCGACTAGAAGGTGAAGTGGCCCTTCGCTGCATTAATCCGAAATGTCCGGCGCAAATCCGTGAAGGTTTAATCCATTTCGTTTCACGGGATGCGATGAACATTGATGGCCTCGGGGAAAAGGTCATCAGCCAGTTGTTTGCCGAAAAATTAATCAGCGATGTGGCTGATATTTATAAGCTATCCTATGACCAGCTTATTGCCCTTGAAAGAATGGGAGATAAGTCGGTTTCCAATCTGTTAAAAGCGATTGAAGCCTCTAAGGAAAACTCGCTAGAAAAACTGCTTTTCGGGCTTGGCATCCGTCATGTCGGGGCAAAAGCGGCAAAAACATTGGCCCAGGAATTTGGGGCAATGGAAAGATTAGCGTCTGCTTCCAAAGAAGACTTGATTGCCATCAATGAAATCGGTGATAAAATGGCTGATTCCATCGTCAGCTTCTTCGAACAGGAAGAAGCAACGGAACTGCTTCAGGAATTAGCTTCTTTTGGAGTGAACATGGAGTTTAAAGGGGTAAGAAAGGTATCCGCCGAGGAATCCAATTCTATTTTTGCTGGCAAAACGGTGGTATTAACGGGTAAACTTGAACGCTTATCGAGAAATGAAGCAAAAGAAAAGATTGAGGCGTTAGGCGGAAATGTGGCGGGAAGTGTAAGCAAGAAAACCCACTTGGTCATTGCTGGTGAAGATGCAGGTTCCAAGCTCACAAAAGCACAGGAACTGGGAATTGAAGTGTGGGATGAAGAGAAGCTCCTTGAAGAATTAAATAAGTAAGAGGTGTCAGTTTTGAGAAAACTCTCATTGCTCGCGCTTTCCCTTGTCTTTTTGCTAAGTGCCTGCGCACCTACTTTTCAAAAGCAAAATGAAGAAGTGCAAACAAAGGAGAAGGATAAAGGGAAGGCAATTATTCCGAAATATAATATTTCAGATAAATATTACCGGACCATTCTGCCATTTGAGCCTGGGCAGGCCCGCGGATTGGTCGTCAATAATATCAATACAAGATATGATTTAAACGAGTTTGAAATGGGTTTAATGCGTATAGCCCAAAATAGCTTTGATACCGATAAATATTATTTCCGTGAAGGACAGGAAATCAAGGATAAAACGGTAAGACAATTGCTGAGCAGACAATATACAGAGGAGCAGCTAAAGGCAAAAAGCCTGAAAGCAACGGATAATATCGGATTAAACCCTGTTGATACAGGCCCTCCGGGTGAACCGAGCAGTCCGATTTATCTGGCCCATATTTTGGAGCATGATTATTTAACAAAAGATGATAAAGGTAACGTTTCACTTGGGGGAATTACCATTGGCCTCGCCCTTAATTCAACCTACTATTACAAGGTTCAAGTGGATGGCGGTACAGTTGAAAAAGAGCAGCATATTGACTTTGCAGACATGGATCGCGAAGGAAAGAAAATAGCAGAAGAAATGGTAAAACGAATTAGGACCATAAAAAATGTAACCGACGTTCCAATCACGATTGCATTATTCGCCCAGCAAAGCAAATCTTCGGTTGTACCAGGGAATTTCTTTGCTTATACAACCGTTGATAAAGGCAGCACAAGTCTAAACTCATGGGAAAAAATCGACGAAAAATATTATTTATTCCCATCTAGTGATGCCCAGGAAGCACACCGCGATGATACAATCGCATTTTTAAACTTTAAACAGGATGTTGAAGAATATTTTCCTAACTTCAACGGCGTTATTGGCAGGGCGTTTTACGTCGGCGATCAGCTGCAAAATTTAGATATCACGATTCCAATTCAATTTTACGGAAAGACAGAGGGAATTGGATTTACCCAATATGTCACAGGATTGGTCATGGAGCATTTTCCTGAATACATTTCGGTATCAGTAAATGTGTCCTCCGTGGACGGCCCTGAAGCATTGATTGTCCGTAAAGCCAATGAAAACGAACCGTTTGTGTATATCTACCAATAAGATTCGGCCGCTATAGCGGCCGGGTCTTTTTTTTGGTTAACATTCTAGTTTTCGAGGCAAAATAGGATTGTTTATCTGCGAAATTGGCCGCCTCCCGAATGAGGGGGTTTTCAGTGTATTTTTAGACAACCTATTATTTTTTCCGCAAGGATTAAATAATTGATTACATAGGAGGGGTTTTAGCATGGTACAACCATATAAACATGAGCCATTAACAGATTTTACTGTGGAAGAAAACCGCCAAGCCTATCTTCAAGCCTTAAAAACAGTTGAAGGCTATTTAGGACAGGATTATCCCTTAATCATCGGCGGTGAAAAACTGACTACCGAGGAAAAAATTGTTTCCTATAATCCCGCCAACAAAGAAGAAGTAGTCGGCAGTGTGTCAAAGGCCAATAAAGAGCTTGCAGAAAAAGCGATGCAGGCAGCTGTTGAGGCATTTAAAACATGGAGAAAAACCAAGCCGGAAATCCGAGCAGATGTACTTTTTAAAGCGGCTGCGATTATCCGTCGCCGCAAGCACGAGTTCTCTGCCTTGATGACGAAAGAAGCGGGTAAGCCTTGGAGAGAAGCAGATGCGGACACAGCCGAAGGAATAGACTTTTTAGAATTCTATGGCCGGCAAATGCTTGTCTTAAAAAATGGTGTGCCTGTTCAGAGCCGTCTCAATGAATTTAACCGTTATGATTATATTCCGCTTGGTGTAGGCATTATCATTTCACCATGGAATTTTCCATTTGCGATCATGGCTGGTACTACCGTTGCCGCGATTGTTTCTGGCAACACGGTCTTGTTGAAGCCGGCTTCCACTACACCAATTATTGCAGCTAAATTTGCGGAAGTAATGGAAGAAGCAGGACTGCCGAAGGGTGTGCTAAACTTCGTACCAGGCAGCGGCGCTGAGGTGGGCGACTACTTAGTTGATCATAAGGATACACGTTTCATCAGCTTCACTGGTTCCCGCGATGTCGGCCTGCGCATTTTCGACCGCTCTTCCAAAATCAGCGAAGGACAGCTTTGGATGAAGCGATTAATTGCCGAGATGGGCGGAAAGGATACGATTGTAGTTGATTCTGAAGCAGACCTTGAATTGGCTGCACAATCCATCATGGCATCGGCATTCGGATTCTCTGGTCAGAAGTGTTCTGCATGTTCTCGTGCCGTTATTGTTGAGGATGTATATGATCAAGTATTGAATCGAGTCGTGGAATTGACTAATCAAATAAAAGTCGGCGAGCCATCTGAACAAGATACTTTCATGGGCCCTGTTATTGATAATAATGCTTTCAAGAAAATCATGGAATACGTTGAAATCGGTAAGTCAGAAGGCAAATTGATGACTGGTGGCGAAGGAGATAGCTCCAAAGGTTACTTCATCAAGCCAACTGTATTTGCCGATTTAGATCCGAAGTCCCGCATCATGCAAGAGGAAATTTTCGGACCGGTGGTAGGTTTCTCAAAGGCGAAGGATTTTAATGAAGCACTTGAGATTGCCAACAATACTGAATATGGCTTAACTGGTGCGGTTATTACCAAAAACCGTGCCCATATGGAGCAGGCACGTGAGGACTTCCATGTTGGTAACCTATACTTCAACCGCGGCTGTACAGGTGCCATTGTCGGCTACCAGCCATTCGGCGGCTTCAACATGTCTGGAACCGACTCCAAAGCCGGCGGCCCAGACTACTTGCTTCTTCATATGCAAGGTAAAACAACATCGGAATTGTATTAATTATAAACGAGACCTCTTCCCCACAGATGGTGGGAGGAGGTCTTTGTTTTGTGAGGGACAAATTAGTTGTTTTAAGCTGGAAAAATGTCCTTCATCGGGGTTATGAAGGACAAAATTGAATGTGATAAAGCTGAAAATGTCTTTCATCGGGCTTATGAAGGACAAAATCGGGTGTAATAAAGGTGAAAATGTCCTTCATTCGGGCTTATGAAGGACAAAATCGGGTGTGATGAAGCTAAAATGTCCTTCATCGGGCTTATGAAGGACAAAATCGGGTGTGATGAAGCTAAAATGTCCTTCATCGGGCTTATGAAGGACAAAATTGAGTGTGATAAAGGTGAAAATGTCCTTCATCGGGCTTATGAAGGACAAAATTGAGTGTGATAAAGCTGAAAATGTCCTTCATCGGGCTTATGAAGGACAAAATCGGGTGTAATAGAGGTGAAAATGTCCTTCACTAACTATAATGCAATCTTAAAAACTCTTTTATTTTCTCATTAATTACTACCAACTGTTCCTCTGATGGGATATGCCCCATATTAAACACTTCATAGTTTGCTAGATTGGGGATGATTTCCTTAGCTGCCGGGCCTATTTTTTTCTCTGGAAAAAACACATCCTTATTGCCGGCGATAACCATGGTGGGAGCGGTGTAACGCAGCAACTCCCTCTTTTCCGTCAGCTTAGGCATATCCTGTTCAAGTTTTGTATAGTTGAAGATGCTGCCGATAATCTCTTTATCTATTTCTTTCATAAAGCCATCAGACATATTATCCGCTATTTTCTGCAGTTGGACTGCGGACTTTGTTCCCTTGAAAATTATTAACGGAACCAAGATTTTTGTAATCATCTCAAATTTTGAACCAAGCGCAATCCCAGCAGGACAAATCAAAACAGAACAAGCTATTTTCTGAGGCATAGAAGCAGCTAGCCTTAAAAGGATACCTGCACCGTAGGAAGGTCCTGCAAAAGCAGCTTTTTCTACACCGAAATAGGTCATTAACTCTGAAATCCAGTGGGCAAAACTATCATCTTTCGCCGAAATCCTGTTCTCTGCACTATACCCGGGATGACCAATCGTATCAGGTGCATAAACCCTGTAGTGTTCAAAAAGAGGTTTAAACCATGACAATGTCATCGGGTTGATGCAATTTCCCCCTTGATAAACAAATAACGGTTTCCCGTCTTTTGGGCCCGTAATCAATACATGTGTCCTGCCAAAAGAAGTCCCCACATAAGCTCTTTCCATTTCGAACCCAAATGAATTCAAGTAATTCTCATAGAATCTAAGAATATTTTGTTTACCTTCATCACTTTTATAAATCGTGTGTTCCGCCATTTCACACCTCAATCACCACAGATTATTCCAATATTATCCATCAACAAACGGTTTTATGACAATAATGTGAAATTATTCACAAACAACTACGGATTGTGACGAATCTCACAAATTTTCAAAAGACAGGAGTTTACAATTTAACTATAAATGAAACCTTAATAACCATTAAAAATAACTAAACAAAACATATAGGGAGCGACCCAACATGAAAAAATTGGTAATGATTGGTAACGGAATGGCTGGAGTCAGGACAATCGAAGAAATTCTTAAACTAGTACCTGAAAAATTTGAAATCACCATTTTTGGAGAAGAACCACATCCAAACTATAACAGAATTAAACTATCAAATATTCTCCAAGGCGATACCAGCTTTGATGAAATCATTATTAACCCGTTGGATTGGTACAGAGAAAACAATATTCAATTATATACTGGTGAGTCGGTTGTTAAAATTGATGCCAAAGCGAAACGGGTCATCAGTGACCAAGGCCGTGAAGTAGAGTACGATGAATTAATCATCGCAACAGGATCCAAGTCTTTTATTCTGCCAATTGCAGGTGCGGATAAACAGGGTGTGACCGGATTTCGTGATATCCATGATTGTGAAATGATGATCAAATCATCAAAGGAATACAAGAAAGCCGTTGTTATCGGCGGTGGTCTGCTTGGCCTTGAAGCTGCAAGAGGCTTGCTAAACCTCGGAATGAAAGTGGATGTCGTTCACTTAATGCCGGTGCTAATGGAACGCCAACTGGACCATATTGCAGCATCTATGCTTAAGGCAGAACTAGAAGCCCAAGGTATGAACTTTTTAATGGAGAAAGAAACCGTCGAAATTCTTGGAGATGAACGGGTAACCGGACTACGCTTTAAAGATGGTTTTGAAGTAGAAGCCGACCTAATCGTAATGGCAATAGGCATCAAATCAAACACAGAAGTGGCCAAAAACAGTGGCATCTATGTAAATAGAGGCATTGTCGTAAATGACTTTATGGAAACCAGCGTTCCCCACATTTACGCAGTCGGGGAATGTGCCGAACACAGGGAAATTGTCTATGGTTTAGTGGCGCCATTGTACGAACAAGGGAAGGTCCTGGCGAATCGCATCAGCGGTTTCGAAGCGGAGCCATATAAAGGTTCAGTAACAGGAACCCAGCTTAAGGTGGCAGGGGTTGACCTTTTCTCAGCGGGAGAAATTTTTGAAGACGGTACAACGAAATCAATCATGGCCTACAACGAATATGACGGCATTTATAAACGGATTCTAACAAGAGACAACAGGATTGTCGGGATTGTCCTTTACGGTGATACAAAAGACAGCACAAAACTGTTTCGGATGCTGACGAAACAAGAAGACATCAGCGGCATGACCAGCGTATCGATTCTTCAGTCAGAATGCAGTGCAAGCGGCACCTCCAGCGATGACATTGCCTCTATGCCCAACGATGAACTTGTGTGCGGGTGTAATGGCGTTACCAAAGGAGCCATTGTCGAGGCAATCAAAACACAAGGACTGACCACGCTTGACCAAGTCAGCCATTGCACAAATGCCGGCCGCTCATGCGGACGCTGCAAGCCGTTAGTCAGCAGCATCCTTGCCCATACTCTCGGCGACCAATTTGACGTATATGCAGCTCAAAAAACAAGCATTTGCGGTTGTACAACCTTAAGCCGGGAGGAATTGGTTGAAGAAATCAAGGCAAAGGGCTTAACAAGTGTCAAAGAAGTCATGAACGTTTTAGGATGGAACAACGAGGAAGGCTGTACCAAATGCCGCCCGGCCATCAACTATTACCTCGGCATGATTCACATGGACGAGTATAAGGATGACCGCGATTCCCGCCTTGTTAATGAAAAAATGCACGCCAACATCCAGAAGGACGGAACCTATTCTGTGGTGCCAAGAATGTACGGCGGGGTGACAACCCCACAGGATTTAATTAAAATTGCAAAAGTGGCCGAGAAATACAATGTTCCATTAGTAAAACTAACCGGTGGTCAGCGGATTGGCTTGTTTGGCATCAAAAAAGAAGACCTGCCAAACATTTGGGAAGAGCTTAATATGCCATCAGGGTATGCTTACGGAAAGACGCTTCGCACCGTAAAAACCTGCGTCGGTGCACAATTCTGCCGCTATGGTACACAAGACTCGATGGCACTTGGCATTGAGCTTGAAAAGAAATTTGAGCGTCTTGATACACCAAACAAAGTGAAGATGGGGGTATCTGCTTGCCCTAGAAACTGCTCTGAAGCAGGAATCAAGGATATCGGTTTCGTCGGCATTGATGGCGGCTGGGAGATCTATGTCGGAGGCAACGGAGGTGTTGATCTTCGCGCCGGCGACCTCTTCTGCACAGTGAAAAGCCAAGAAGAGGTTATGGAAATGACCGGGGCCTATCTGCAGTACTATCGTGAGACAGCAAACTATCTGGAGCGTACTTCCAAATGGTTAGAGCGCCTGGGCTTGGAACATATCCAAGGGGTCATGGCAAACGAGGAAACACGCAAAGCTCTAAACGAACGGATGGACAAAACTTTGAAAAAATATATCGAGCCATGGGATGAAGCCATTCATAGTGAAGAAATTCAAGAGAAATATTATACTAAACATACCATTAAGGTCGGGGAGTGAAGCAAAATGCTGCAAACAATAACTCGTATACCTGTTGCAAACTATTCAAACCTAAAAGCTAGAGCTGGTTATTCCATTAAAATCGATGACAAGGAAATTGCGCTCTTTAAAACAACTAATGGCATTGTTTATGCCTTGGAAAACCGCAGTCCCCATCCGAAGGGTGGTGTCCTTTCGGAAGGGCTTGTCAGTGGTGATTATGTTTTTTGCCCTGTCTATGATTGGAAAATCTCCTTAAAAGACGGGCTTGTGCAGGCTCCGGATACCGGCTATGTCAAAACATTTAACATAGAAATAGAAAAAGATATTATATTTGTCGTATTATAGAAGGAAAACATGGAAGGATGCTGCACGATGGGAACTGGAAAGGTTTTTTTAGTAGGAGCAGGGCCGGGCGACGTTGGTCTAATTACTGTGAAAGGGCTTGAAGCCATCAAGCAGGCCGAGGTTATTCTATATGACCGGCTAGCCAACCCGAAGCTTTTGGAGTTTGCTCCGGACAATTGCGAACTGATTTACGGGGGGAAATTGCCGGACCGCCATTTTTTAAGGCAAGAAAATATAAATGATGTTTTGGTCGCTAAAGCATTGGAAGGTAAAACTGTGATCAGGCTTAAAGGCGGCGACCCGGGTGTATTCGGCCGGGTTGGCGAGGAAGCGGAAGCCTTGGCGAACCACCAAATACCATTTGAAATTGTCCCAGGTATCACATCGGGAATGGCTGCCCCTCTTTATGCTGGAATCCCTGTTACCCATCGGGAACATGCGGAATCATTTACGGTCGTAACGGCCCACGATAAGTCACAGGAAGGCAAGCCGCTCCTTGATTGGGCAAGTCTTGCCCGCGGGATGGATACAATCGCTTTTTACATGGGAGTCCGGAACTTGCCATACATTTGTGAAAATTTGATTGCCCACGGAAAGCCAGCCGAAACCCCAGTCATTCTAATTCAATGGGGCACCTTCGGCCGTCAGAAGACATTGCAGGGGACATTGGCTGATATTGCCGCCAAGGCTGAAGAGGCGAAGTTTAGCAATCCGGCGATTATTTTGGTAGGATATGTGGCATCTCTCCGTGAAAAAATAAGCTGGTTTGAGAAAAAGCCATTACATGGCCGGCAGATTCTTCTGGCGCGCACGAGTGAAGGCGAGAGCGAGTTAGCGAAGGAACTGATGCGCCAAGGCGCGGACGTAATAGAATTTCCAAGGTGGAAAAGAATCGCAGCACCTGTCAACGAAGAGATTATGGGTACTATATCCAGTTATCAAAAAATCTTATTCACATCGCCTGAGAGTATCGAAGAATTTTTCACGGCGTTAAAGAATCATGGGGTGGATATTCGGAAAATTACAGCAGACCTTTTCGGTTTTTCTATCAAAACCATCAATGCCTTAAAAGAACGAGGATTTGTTCCAGGCTTGATCGATGAAATGTCCGATGGGGGAAAAATGCTTGTAGTTGGAGATGGCAGGGCCCAGGTACAAAAATATGAAAACGCTGATTTTTGGAAAACAAGCGACAAAAAAGTAGATGAACAGTTCTTTTCAATTTTTAAAAGAATGATGGACGATGCGGATGTAAATACAGTCGTTTTCCCTTCGAGCGCATCTGTTGAGCCATTTATAACAGCTTTGCAGAAATTCGGCATCGAAACAGAATCCTTTTTGAAAAATGTGCAAGTTGTCGGAATGGGCAAACAAACGATGGGCGAAGTGGCAAAACTAGGTCTCGCGGAAAGCGGTATGCCAAAAAAGGCCACTAAAGAGGCGCTAGTCGAGTATTTAACTGGTCCTTGGCCGGAAAAGACTCCTGCCAATAGGTAATGGAGGGGCAGTATGAACGGTTATTACCCAATTATGCTTAAGCTTGAAGGAAAAAAGGTAGTCGTGGCCGGCGGCGGCAAGGTAGCTGAGCGGAAGGTAAAAGGCTTGCTGGAAACGGGAGCAGCCATTACTGTCATTAGCCCGGAAAGTACGCCTGTTATACAACATTTGGCCCACGAAGGAAAAATAACCTGGAAGCAAAAGTCGTTTGCCAAGTTGGACATCCAGGAAGCGTTTCTCATCATAGCGGCCACGAATGACCCACACACCAACAATCTGGTGAAGGAAGAAGCGGCAGCGCATCAGCTTGTATCCATTGCGGATAATCCGGAGGAGTCAGACTTCCATCTGCCTTCTCATCTGAAGCGGGGCCGCTTAAGCATTGCGGTGTCCACGGGAGGGGCAAGCCCAATCCTAGCGAAACAGATCCGCAAGCAGCTTGAGCAGCAATTTGACTCCCGGTACGAGAATTATCTAGAATTTCTTTTTTCAAAACGGAAATGGATTTTGAAAAATGTTGAGGATGCGGATTTAAAAAGAAAATTGTTAACAGTCATAGTCAGCCCGGAATTTTTGAACAGCGGCGACTGGGATGAGATGTTTCAGCGTTTATATGAACAAATGATTTAAAGCAGGTACCTAAGTAAGAGGTATCTGCTTTTTTGTCGTGTTAAGAATCTAGTAATATTAAGGTTTTTTTATCTACATAGGGGAATTTTACCTATTTTTAAAAAATTTTCAGAAAAGTAGTTCCATTTTCTGAAAGTGTGTTATATAATACAAAACGAGGATAGTTACTGTATTATAACAAAAAGGTGATCAAGTTCGTGTCGACGCAAACAAGGGGGATGGAAGTGGTTGGGGCCTTGAAAGCCCAATACGACGGGATTTTAACACTAGATGCTTTGGAATTTATTGAAGAACTTGAAACCAAATTTGGCCCAAGACGGGTTGAACTGTTACAGTCCAGGCTTAAACGCCAAGAGGAAATTAATAACGGCAAGCTTCCTGCTTTCCTTCCAGAGACAAAGGAGATTCGAAATGGTGACTGGACCATTGCCTCCCTGCCGCAAGATCTTCAGGATCGCCGGGTGGAGATTACCGGGTCGACAGACCGAAAAATGGTCATCAATGCATTAAACTCTGGTGCCAAATTGTTCATGGCTGATTTCGAGGATGCCACTTCACCAACATGGGAGAACCTCGTTGAAGGGCAAATCAACTTACGGGATGCCGTTAATCGGACGATTAACTTTGAAAATCCAGACGGAAAAAAATACGAACTGAATGAAAAAACAGCTGTACTAATTGTCAGACCCCGCGGACTTCATCTCGAGGAAAAGCATGTGTTATTAGAAGGCAGAGCCATTTCAGGAAGCTTTTTCGATTTTGGATTGTATTTTTTCCATAACGTAAAGGAACTACTGGCAAGAGGAACTGGTCCTTACTTTTACCTGCCGAAGCTTGAAGGCCATTTGGAAGCACGGCTATGGAATGACGTATTTGTATACGCACAGGAAAGGCTCCGGATTGCCCAGGGCACCATCAAAGCAACTGTGTTGATTGAAACCATCCTGGCAGCTTTTGAAATGGAAGAGATCCTTTACGAATTAAGAGAACACTCAGCCGGATTAAACTGCGGCAGATGGGATTATATTTTTAGTTATTTGAAAAAATTGCGTGACCAAAAAGAAGTTATATTACCGGATCGTTCGCAGGTGGCGATGACAGTGCCGTTCATGCGTTCGTACTCCTTACTTACGATTCAAACCTGCCACCGCCGCAAGGCACCGGCAATAGGGGGAATGGCAGCACAGATTCCAATCAAGGATAATCCCCAGGCAAACGAAGAGGCATTTGCTAAGATTCGCGCTGACAAAGAGCGTGAGGCACGGGACGGCCACGATGGGACGTGGGTTGCCCACCCTGGACTTGTTCCGGTGGCGATGGAGGTTTTCAACCGCGAAATGCCGACTCCAAACCAAATCCATACGATGAAACAGCAGAAGATTACCATTACAGCTAGTGATTTATTGGAAGTGCCAACGGGTACGATTACTGAGGAAGGTGTCCGTACCAACATCAATGTTGGTATTCAATATGTGGCTTCCTGGCTTTCAGGCCGCGGTGCAGCACCGATTCATAATTTAATGGAGGATGCAGCAACCGCCGAAATATCACGGGCTCAGCTGTGGCAGTGGATCCGCCATCCGAAGGGTATCTTAAAAGACAACCGGAAGTTAACTACCGATTTGTATGACCAGTTTAAGGTGGAAGAACTTATCAAAATCAAGCGGGAAATTGGGGACCAAGCCTATTTGAACGGGCGGTTCGACGAAGCCGTTAAGCTGTTTGACAACTTAATCTTAAATGACGAATTTGCAGATTTCTTAACTATTCCAGGTTACGAGCAATTATAGGGATTTGAGAGTTTTTAACTCTTCAAAAATATATTTTTAAAAAATACTTTAATAGGTTGATAGGAGGATTTTAAAATGACTGATGTAAGAGTAGCGCAATTACAAGAAAGCTGGGAAATGGATGCACGTTGGAATGGGATTACACGTCCTTATACTGCCGAGGATGTGATCAAGCTTCGCGGTTCTATCGATATTGAACATACATTGGCACGCAAAGGTGCTGAAAAGCTTTGGAAACTAGTAAACGAAGAAGACTATATCAACGCTCTTGGCGCCTTAACTGGTAACCAAGCGGTTCAGCAGGTTAAAGCTGGTCTTAAGGCTATCTACTTAAGCGGCTGGCAGGTTGCTGCAGACGCTAACCTTTCCGGTAACATGTACCCTGACCAAAGCTTGTACCCTGCAAACAGCGTTCCGGCTGTTGTTAAGCGTATCAACCAAGCACTTCAGCGTGCTGACCAAATCACTCATGGAGAAGGCGACAATTCTATCGATTGGTTCGCTCCCATCGTGGCCGACGCAGAAGCAGGCTTCGGCGGCCAGCTCAACTGCTTCGAATTAATGAAAGGCATGATTGAAGCAGGTGCTGCCGGCGTTCACTTTGAAGACCAGCTTTCTTCTGAGAAGAAATGCGGCCACTTAGGCGGTAAAGTATTGCTTCCTACACAAACTGCGGTTCGCAACCTGATTGCTGCCCGTTTAGCAGCAGACGTAATGGGCGTTCCGACTGTACTAGTTGCCCGTACAGATGCTAACGCTGCAGACTTAATCACAAGTGATATCGATGAAAATGATGCTGAGTTTATCACTGGCGAACGTACAGCTGAAGGCTTCTTCCGTACAAAAGCAGGTCTTGACCAAGCAATCAGCCGCGGATTGGCTTACGCTCCATACGCTGACCTAATCTGGTGCGAAACTTCCGAGCCAAACCTTGAAGAAGCACGCCGCTTCGCAGAGGCAATTCATGAGAAGTTCCCTGGCAAACTGCTTGCCTACAACTGCTCACCTTCCTTCAACTGGAAGAAGAAGCTTGACGATGAAACGATTGCAAAGTTCCAACAAGAGCTTGGTAAAATGGGTTACAAGTTCCAATTTGTTACTCTGGCCGGCTTCCATGCTCTAAACCATAGCATGTTCGAACTTGCCCGCGGTTACAAAGAAAATGGCATGGCTGCTTACTCTGTCCTGCAACAGGCTGAGTTCGCCAGCGAGCAATACGGCTACACTGCAACACGCCACCAGCGCGAAGTTGGTACTGGTTACTTCGACCAAGTATCTATGGTAATCTCCGGCGGTACTTCTTCAACTACTGCGTTGAAAGGTTCTACTGAGGAAGAGCAGTTTACTGGTTCAAAATAATAATAGTTCGGGCGTGAATCCTTCTCTCCTTAATGGAGAGAGGGATTTTTTCTTTGTGGCTGGGGTTACTCTCGGATAAGGTGTGAATACTCTCGGATAAGGTGTGAATACTCTCGGATAAGGTGTGTTTACTCTCGGATAACGCGGGAATACTCTCGGATAACTGTGATTTACTCTCGTAACCGCAAATTACTCTCGGATAGGAGGGGAATACTCTCGGATAAAGTGAAAATACTCGCGGATGGCCATCATTTATTCTCAGATATGCTGAGATTGGAACGTTTTCTTTACAGAAATCATACAAAGTAAATAGCCCTTTAAATGGAGTTGATTCTTTTTGAAAAAGCCAACCGTTGACGAGGTCTTGCAGCAAGGCATCTATGGAACGATTGAAACCAAGCCTGAGGAAAGACGGAAATTTTTAGGATCTTTACGCGAACGAATTATTGTCGCTCTTACGAAAAAACAAGTAGGCGAAACCGACGTGTACCCTCAAGTAGGGCAGTTAATGAAGAAAAATCCTGGTGCACATCTTTTTCTAAACGGAAACATGGGCTACGCCCAATTATCCAAATATGTAAAAGTGGCATCCAAACACAATATTGGCCACACCATTGTCACCAACAAGGAGCATGACACCGACATCGGCTTAGTTTTAGCAATGAATCATGCTATTGATAAAGAAGATATTTACCTTACAAAAAAGGAAATTGTGATTCCAAAGCAAAATAAGAAGAAAGGACTTTTTTCAAAGTTATTTAAAAGAAAATGAAGCTTATCAGCTCATGGAATGAAGGTGCCATGGGTTTTTTTTATCCAAAAGTAAAATCGTGGTAATATTTAGAAGGGGGGCGAATCATGATTATTCATGGAATAAACCACATTTTGTTTTCCGTTTCCAATCTAGAAAAATCCATACAATTCTATCAAAGTGTTTTTGACGCAAAATTGCTAGTGAAAGGAAGGACCACAGCCTATTTTGATCTAAACGGCTTATGGCTTGCCCTTAATGAGGAGAAGGATATACCGAGAAATGAAATACAACAATCCTATACCCATCTGGCTTTTTCAATCGAGGAGGCAGACTTCCTTAAGATGTTTGAAAAACTGAAACAACTCCAGGTCAACATTCTGCCGGGCCGCCAAAGAGACGAAAGGGATAAACGATCACTATATTTTACCGACCCTGATGGACATAAATTTGAGTTTCACACAGGTACACTTCAAGACAGACTAGCTTACTATAAACAAGAAAAAAAGCATATGGAGTTTTTTAATTGAAAAAGGGGCCCAATAGCCCCTTTTAGTTTGCCGCCTCGACCGCAGCACGCAATTCAATCTCCACATTTCCCTGCACCGCTCTGCTGATCATACAGGAGGTTTCCGCTTTCTTGGCGAGCCTGTGCGCTAATGCAAAATCCTTTTCGGAAGCATCTGCTTTTAAAACGATATGCGGCCGATGGATAATTTTTTTATACGTAATAACCCCTTTGGTTACATCGACAATCCCTTCGGATTCCATCGTTAAGCCCGCCTTATCAAGCCCACTGCGCTGCATCATTGCGGCAAGCGTGATGATATAGCAAGTCGCAGCTGCACCCAGCAGCATTTCATCAGGGTTCGTCCCGACCCCCGGGCCGTCCATTTCCGGCGGGATCGATACCTTTGTTTTTAGGTTTGCGGTTTCAATCTCACCTACATCATTCCGAAGTCCAGGCCAGTTTGCCTTTAATAGAAATCGATGTTCAGCCATCCAAAAACCTCCAGTGAAATTATTTCTTGTTTAAAAACCCGATGATTTTTAAAATATGGTATGGTTAGTTTATTAATTATTATGGAGCAGCAAAAAACATGAACCTAATAAAAAAACTATTTCTGTTTTTAGTACTTTGCCTTTATCTGGCCATTCTAACAAAACTCGTATTATTTAAATATATCCCGCTATCACAGATTATCAATCATTTTAATTTCACCTATGACGGATACCACTGGCGCTCAAACAATTTTGTTCCCTTTAAAACCATTAACTTTTATTTGTTTATAGCCGATGTCAATTTCGATATTCGAGTGAAGAATCTAGCTGGAAATGTGATTGGATTTATCCCGCTCGGCTTTATCTTACCACTCTTGGCAAAAAAGTTTCAAAGACTTAGGACCGTTACGCTAGCCGCGTTCAGTTTAAGTCTGTCCTATGAAATACTGCAGTTGGTGTTTGAATTTGGCAGCTTCGATGTGGATGATTTGATTTTAAATACTTTTGGCGGAATTCTGGGTTATATCCCGTTTAAAATTTGGCAGTTGTTTTCACGCCCCAAAAGGAAAGTAAAAAGATAAGGCAAACCGAATTGAAATATGTTGAAATCTGCAACGTTTTTTAAAAATTTGCAGATTTTTTAGTTTAGTAGAAAAAAATGTGTTGTAAGGGTTTACAACGTATAGTAATATAAAAATTGAAATCACATACATGATATAGAATCACATATGTGATTTCGAGGAGGATCCGAGATGGCTGTTAAATCGGCAGAGCGTGTGTTAAAAGTGTTTGAGTTACTTGCGCAGCATCCAGAAGGATTAACAATCAAAGAAATAAGTGAGACACTTGCCTTTCCACAAAGCAGTACGTCAGGTTTGATTGAGACATTATTTCAAGCAAACTATTTGACGGTCGATTTTTCAAAAAAATATAAGCTGGGACCAAAGCTTATACCCCTGGGAAGTATAGCAATGAATTGTCTCGATGTTGCGGCCCAAGGTTTGCCTTTTCTAAAAAGATTAATGGAAGAGGTACAGGAAACTGTCTTTATGGCTGTTTTATCAGATTCTGAACTTATCTATGTGGCGAAGATCAACAGCAATCGATCAATTCGTACCACAGCGGAACCAGGGAAAAGCAAGCCATTGTATTGCACGGGATTGGGAAAAGCCTTCTTAACCTTTCTGCCAATTGAACACAGGGAGAAAGTTCTAAGAGACTTAACACTCAAGCCCATTACCTCCAAGACAATAACGGACAAAACATCTCTCAAGGAGCAATTGGACATGTTCGCCAAAATAGGCTATGCCATTGATGATGAAGAGAATGAGGATGGGTTATATTGTCTGGCTGCTCCTATATATGGAGTAGAATGTACGATTCAGGCCGCAATTAGCGTAGCAGGCCCTAAAGAAAGAATGTTAAAAAATAAAGAACGAATTGTTGAAAACTTGCTCCATACCTCAATGGGAATTTCCGACAGTATTGGGTACAGATAACCACAATGCTTTGTTTTATTAAACCTTTGAAAGGGGGACTTGCATGTAGGAAAAGGGTCATTATGATTCTATTCATTATATTAAGAATGCTGTTTATCTATAGGTTTTTTGAAAACGCTTTAAAACGATAACGCAACAATCGTGTAATTTAAATGCTTAAGGAAAATTGCATGCAAGAGAATTTTTAATTTTATTATTCTACCAAACTATTATGCGTATTATGGGTCTACAATTTAAAATGAAACCGTTATCACTTTTGTGAAAATAACAGCAAGGGGGAAAATTATGAAAAAGAATTTTGTAGGTTTTAAAAAAGCTGCTGGTGTTCTTGCTTTAGCTGTTGGTCTTAGCTCTGCACTTGCTGGCTGCAGCGGTTCAGATTCCTCAACAGGTTCAAAGGCACCTGAGAAGACTACTGAGAAAAAGGTTCAAGAAATCCGCTTGGTTGCTGCTAACCATCCTTGGACAGAAGCAATTAAAGCACAATTGCCAGAGTTTGAGAAAGAGACTGGCATTAAAGTAAAGATTGACAGCTATTTTGAAGACCAATTAACACAAAAAACTTCCGTTGAGTTTGCATCTAACTCTAAGAACATCGACGTTGTTATGTTCCGTCCGCTTCAAGACGGTAAGATGTTCCATAAGAGCGGCTACTTTGCAGACATGACAGGTTATATTTCTAAAGAAAAAGACTATACAAAGGATTTTATTCCTTCTTCCCTAGGAAGCGTGCAACAAGACAAAAAATACTTTGGATTACCGCTTGTAACAGAGACGGAAGTTCTTTACTACCGTAAAGACCTGTTAGAAAAAGCCGGCATCGAAGTTCCAAAGACATTAGAAGAGCTTGAAGCAGCGGCTAAGAAGTTAAACGACCCTGCAAATGGCGTTGCTGGATTTGTTGCCCGTGGTAAACGTGCTGCTGCAGTTACACAGTTCTCCAGCTTCCTATATGGTTTTGGCGGCGACTTTATGAAGGATGGAAAGTCCACCCTTACTTCACCTGAGGCATTAAAAGCATTTGAATATTATGGAAACCTATTAAACAAGTATGGCCCTAAAGGTACTTTAAACATGAGCTGGCCTGAAGCAATGGCTGTGTTCACTCAAGGAAAAGCTGCTTTCTATACTGATGCATCTTCCTTGTTCACAAACGCAACTGACCCATCAAAATCTGCTGTGGCTGACAAAGTTGGTTTTGCTCCGTTCCCAGCTGGTCCTAATGGTTCTAAGCCATACAATGTAACATCTTGGGCACTTGGTATTGGCGCTAACTCTGAGAAGAAAGATGCGGCATGGGAATTCATTAAGTGGGTAGAAAGCAAAGAAATGGTTACGAAGCTTCAAGCTGAAGGAAATCCTGGTGCGCGAATTTCTGTTTGGGATTCTGCAGAAGGAACGGCTAAATTCCCGAAAGATTTAGCAGAATCTATTGCTGAAAATGGTAAAACTGGTACTTCTTATGACCGTCCAGTCGTGATCAACGTAGGAAGCGCACGCGATTCCATCGGAGATATCATCATTGCTGGTATCGAAGGCAAAGATGTTAAGGCTGCTGCAGAAAAGGCTGACGGAGAATTCCAAAAAATTCTGGACAGTGAGAAGTAATCCGTTCTAATTAGCACAAATTTTTAATCGGCTTTCGGTCAGCAATCTAGGTTGTAATACTGGATCATGCCCGAAAGCCGTTTGTTTTAACAAAACCATAATCTTTTCCGGGAGGAACAAAAGAATGACAAATTGGATTGACCGTCACATCAAGTGGGTTTTTACCTTGCCGGCTGTGCTTTTTGTAGGATTAATGATGGTCATGCCTGTGGGCTATACGTTTTGGCTGAGTTTTCATGAGTGGAGCATGTCGAATGTGACTCCTCCGTTATGGGTGGCTTTGGATAATTATATTGCATTATTTAAAGATGAACTTTTTCTTAAATCACTTTGGTTAATGTTCTATTTTACAATTGTAGCTGTGTTGATTGAAACGGTATTAGGGGTTGGGATTGCGATTCTTATGAATCAGAATATCGTTGGAAAAGGCGTTGTCAAAACCTTATTCCTGCTCCCGATGGTAGCAACTCCAGTTGCGGTCGGCTTAATTTGGGTACTGATTTATGAACCGAATATCGGGATTGCCAACATATTCTTAAGCAAACTCGGAATTCCGGGTCAGGAATGGTTAACCTCACAAAGTCTCGTTATGCCTTCGTTAATTTTTATTGATGTTTGGGAATGGACCCCGATGATCGCCTTAATCGTTCTAGCAGGTCTTGTTTCCCTGCCGAAGGATCCTTACGAAGCAGCGATGATTGACGGGGCGACTCCTTGGCAGTCGTTTACAAAAATTACGCTTCCGTTGTTAAAACCGACGCTATATTCCGCTGTTTTATTAAGGATGATTGACGCGTTAAAAACATTTGATATTATTTATGCTACTACTCAGGGCGGACCGGGGACTTCATCCCAAACGACCAACATTTACGGGTACGTTTTAGGCTTTCAATACTTCAAGATTGGTCAAGCTTCCGCGTTATTGATGATCTTCTTTATCATCGTTCTATCGATTAGTATTTTCACGATTCTTTTACGGAAAAGGGCGGGTGTACAGCTATGAGTGAAAAGCAAAGTCCGATTAAATCCATTTTCACCCATTTCGGCGTTTATTTTGTACTGTTTTTGTTCTTACTCCCGTTCCTGTGGATGTTGCTCGCTTCATTTAAAACACAAGTACAAATTCTTAATACGGAAAAAATATTTGAAATTACAGCAAACTTTAATAACTATATTAATGTTTTTAAAGAATACAACTTTCTTAGTTTTATATGGAACAGCTTTGTTGTTGCAGCAGGGGCGACCCTATTTGGTCTCATCCTTGGCCTTCCTGCCGCTTATTCAATTGCAAAATTCAAGCAGCAAGGCTTTGGTCTTTTAATTCTTGTAGCAAGGATCGTACCAGGAATTTCTTTCCTTATCCCGTGGTTTATTATCTTTTCAAAACTTCAATTAATTGACACATACACATCGCTGATTCTCAGCCATATGCTTGTGACCATGCCGTTCATCATTTGGGTTATGATTCCGTTTTTTGAAGGACTACCACATGAGCTTGAGGAATCAGCACGCGTCGATGGCTGTTCCATTCCAGGGGCGTTTGTCAAAGTTATGCTGCCAATCTCAGGGCCAGGAATTGTGACATCATCCATTTTGGCGTTCATTTTCTCATGGAATAACTTTATGTTTTCACTGATTTTAGCAGGTGATAACACGAAAACCTTACCGATTGCCATCTTTAATTTCCTATCCTATTCGGAAATTAACTGGGGTGGTCTGATGGCTGCATCTGTCATCATTACGGCACCTGTACTAGTAATCGCACTATTTGCCCAACGTTATATCATTGCAGGGTTAACAGGCGGAAGTGTGAAGGGTTAATAGTCTTAGCATAAGCGTGATTTAAAAAATAATATAAACGAGGCGAATTTACTATGAAAATCACGAACCTAACATTATACAAAGTCCCACCACGCTGGCTCTTTCTAAAAATTGAAACGGATAATGGCTTAGAAGGCTGGGGCGAACCAATCGTTGAAGGCCGGGCGAGCACGGTTGAGGCTTGTGTAAAGGAACTTAGTGACTATTTAATTGGTCAGGACCCACGGAAGATTGAAGATCTTTTTCAGGTGATGTACCGTGGAGGGTTTTACCGCGGCGGTCCAATCATGATGAGTGCTATTTCGGGAATTGAGCAGGCACTGTGGGACATTAAAGGGAAATTCTACAATATGCCTGTTTATGAAATGCTTGGCGGGGCGGCACGTGATAAAATCCGCGTCTACTCTTGGATCGGCGGCGATCGCCCAAGCGATGTAGCCAGCGCGGCTAAGGAAAAGATTGATGCCGGCTTTACAGCAGTGAAAATGAACGCCACTGAAGAAATGGACTATATCGATAACTTCTCAAGTGTGGAAAGTGTCCTCAACCGGATTGCCGCTGTTCGTGAAGTAGTCGGTAAAGACATGGGCATCGGCATTGACTTCCACGGACGTGTCCATAAGACAATGGCCAAAATCCTTGCCAAGGAATTAGAGCCGTATCGACCAATGTTTATTGAAGAACCAGTCCTTCCGGAAAATAATGAGGCATTACGGGAAATCGCCCGATATACTTCAACGCCAATCGCAACTGGCGAAAGACAGTATACACGCTGGGGCTTTAAGCAGCTCTTGATGGATGGATATGTTGATATTATCCAGCCGGATGTTTCGCATGCTGGGGGAATTCTCGAGATGAAGAAAATCGCGGCTATGGCGGAAGCATTTGATGTAGCGGTTGCTCCTCATTGCCCGCTTGGTCCAATTGCTTTGGCTTCATGCTTACAGGTGGATTTCTGTACGCCAAATGCAATTATTCAGGAGCAAAGCCTAGGAATTCATTACAATCAAGGTAGTGATTTGCTTGATTACGTTAAGGATCGTTCAGTTTTCAAGTATGAAGATGGCTATGTGAAAATACTGGAGGGCCCAGGCTTAGGCATCGAGGTAGATGAAGAGCATGTAAAAGAAATGGCGAAGATTGGCCACGATTGGAAAAATCCAATTTGGCGCAACAAAGACGGCAGCATTGCAGAGTGGTAAAAGTTAGGGGGAGAAACAATGGATGTTCTTACATTTGGTGAAACAATGATCCTATTAAACCCCTCAAAAGCAGGGCCGCTAAGATATGTCAGTCAATTTGAAAAGACCATCGGCGGGGCAGAGTCCAATGTGGCCATCGCTCTCGCTAGACTTGGCCATCGGGTAAGCTGGGCGAGCCGTCTCGGTGAGGATGAATTCGGTCTATACATCCGTAACTTTATTCGCGGTGAAGGGGTCGATACCAGTTTGGTAGCCTTTGACCCTGCCTCCCCGACAGGAGTATTTTTTAAGGAACGGCAAGATGGAAGAGATCCGAAAGTAAACTATTTCCGGGCCGGATCGGCGGCAAGCAGAATGGGAAAAGCTCACTTGCAGGAAAGTGAAATTGCCAAAGCGAAAATCCTTCATATTTCAGGTATCACACCAGCGTTAAGTCCATCCTGCAGAGAGCTTGTCTATCATGCGATTGATGCAGCCAAACGAAATAAGGTGGCGATTGTTTTCGACCCAAATATACGCCTGAAGCTTTGGACAAAGGAAGAAGCGCGTGAAGTGTTAATGGATATTGCCGGTAAATGCGATATCGTTTTGCCGGGTATTGAAGAGGGTCTGATTCTTACAGGAGAAAAAACACCGGAGAAAATAGCTGAGCGATTAATTAAAAATGGATCAAAGGCGGTCGTTGTGAAACTCGGGGATTCCGGAGCCTATTACAATGATGGAGACAAGCAGGAATTCGTCGACGGGTACAGAGTTGAGAAGGTAGTCGACACTGTTGGTGCGGGCGATGGGTTTGCTGCCGGCTTCATATCGGGCTTGCTTCGCGGCTGGTCCTATAAGGATGCCGTTTCCCTAGGAAACCGGGTAGGCGCTTCTGCTGTAACAGTGGCGGGTGATGTGGAGGGTTATCCATATTGGGCTGAAATAGCTCCCGATCGCGCTGAAGAAATCTTGAGATAGTAGTGGGAAGGAGAGATTTTCGTGATACCGAAAGTACAGCTGCTGCAAAAATTAGTCGAAAGCGGCATTATCGCAGTCATCCGCAGGGTGCCCGAGGAGATCGTCGGACAGGTGATTGAAAGCCTTGTTGAGGGCGGAGTGACGGCACTCGAAGTTACTGTAGATTCACCACATGCATACCGAACAATTGAAAAATACTCGCAGATGTTTAAAGGTCAAGCTCTTATCGGAGCGGGAACGGTTATTGACCGTGAATCCGCTCATCGTGCTATCTCGGCAGGTGCAGATTTTGTTTTTAGCCCTAGCCTTTCTGAAGAGGTGATTAGAACTGCACTGCGTTATGGCAAAATAGCGATTCCGGGTGTGATGACCCCAACTGAAATGATTCAAGCGGTTGAATGGGGTGCGGATGCCGTGAAGGTTTTCCCAGCCGGGAATCTTGGACCAAAGTATATTAAGGATGTCGGGGCACCGTTTCCTCATATTCCTATTATCCCTACAGGCGGCGTCTCGTTAGAAAATATTGAGTCCTATATTAAAGCCGGCGCGGTAGCTTGTGGAATCGGAGGAAGCTTAGTCAATTCTAAATTAATAGAAGAACGCAACTTCAGCGAACTAAAAGAAAAAGGAAATGCATATGTCGAGGCAGTAAGAGCTGCGCGTAATATTATCAGTAACAAGGCACCCATCGCCTGAATAGGGTGCTTTTTCTTTTTGGAAAAGGCACTTTCAATGTCCGAATTGAACTAAAATTAAAAACTCTTGTCCATACTTAAAGAGTAATCATTGCGGTAAAGCGAAAAAGTTTGGTATCATCAATATTAAATGACAATAATCGGAGGTAACTTAGACATGTCGCGAATTTCAACCGACCAGGTGAAGCACGTGGCCAATTTGGCGCGTCTTGCGATTACCGAGGATGAGGCAGAAAAGTTCACCAAGCAGCTTGATGCCATCATCACATTTGCTGAACAGTTAAATGAACTGGATACGGACAATGTGGCTCCTACATACCATGTGCTTGATATGAAAAATGTTCTCCGCGAGGATATCCCAAAGCAAGGATTGCCGCGTGAGGAAGTATTGAAAAATGCGCCGGAGCATCAGGACGGCCAATTCAAAGTGCCATCTATTTTAGGGGAGTAGGAGGATTATTAGTGTGAGTTTATTTGACCATAAAGTTTCAGATCTTCATGAGCTTTTACATAAAAAAGAACTGAAAGTCTCTGACCTGGTTGACGAATCCTATAAGCGGATTGCCGAGGTCGATGATAAAGTTCAGGCGTTTTTAACATTAGATGAAGAGCGTGCCAGACAAGCTGCAAAGGCCCTGGATGACAAACTGGATGCCACAAAAGGGTTGCTGTACGGCATGCCAATCGGCGTGAAAGACAATATCGTCACAAAAGGTCTCAGGACAACCTGTGCAAGTAAAATATTAGAAAACTTTGATCCAATCTATGATGCTACAGTAGTTCAAAAACTGCAGCAGGCAGAAACGGTAACGATCGGTAAGTTAAACATGGACGAGTTCGCGATGGGGTCTTCTAACGAGAATTCCCGCTTCCAAAAGACTCGGAATCCATGGAATCTTGACCGAGTCCCAGGCGGTTCTTCAGGCGGTTCAGCGGCATCCGTTGCAGCTGGAGAAGTGCTATTTTCACTGGGCTCTGACACAGGCGGCTCCATCCGCCAGCCAGCTGCTTTTTGCGGTGTTGTCGGCATGAAGCCAACCTATGGCCGGGTTTCCCGCTTTGGGCTTGTCGCTTTTGCGTCATCGCTTGATCAAATCGGTCCAATCACACGGACAGTCGAGGATAATGCCTATTTATTACAGGCCATTTCCGGACTAGACCCAATGGACTCCACTTCAGCAAACGTGGATGTTCCAAACTTTGTTTCAGCCTTAACAGGTGATGTGAAGGGTCTAAAAATCGCTGTACCGAAAGAGTATCTTGGCGAAGGTGTGCAAGAATCCGTCCGCCAATCTGTATTGGATGCACTTAAGGTTCTTGAAGGTCTTGGTGCTGAGTGGGAAGAGGTTTCACTGCCGCATTCCAAATATGCCCTTGCTGCCTACTACTTAATTTCTTCATCAGAAGCATCTGCCAACCTGGCCCGCTTCGATGGTGTCCGCTACGGTTACCGAACACCTGACGCAGAAAATTTACTTGATTTATATAAAAAGACGCGGGCAGAAGGCTTCGGCGAGGAAGTAAAACGCCGGATTATGCTCGGAACCTTTGCATTAAGCTCCGGTTACTATGATGCCTACTATAAAAAGGCGCAAAAGGTACGAACATTGATTAAGCAGGACTTTGAAAATGTTTTTGAAAAATATGATGTAATTATTGGACCGACAACGCCAACTCCTGCCTTTAAAATTGGCGAGAACATTGATGATCCGTTAACGATGTATGTGAACGATATCCTGACAATACCAATGAACCTTGCCGGTGTGCCGGGAATCTCAGTTCCATGCGGCTTTGAAGGCGGACTGCCGTTAGGTCTGCAAATTATTGGCAAGCATTTTGACGAAGCAACTATTTATCGTGTTGCCCATGCGTTCGAGCAGGCAACCGACCATCATAAAAAGAAGCCGCAATTGTAGGGGGTGAATAGAATGGAATTCGAAACAGTGATTGGACTTGAGGTCCACGTAGAGCTAAAAACAGAATCAAAAATCTTCTCGTCCAGCCCAAACCACTTTGGTGCTGAGCCGAATACAAATACGACTGTCATCGACCTTGGTTACCCAGGGGTGCTGCCAGTTCTGAACAAAAAGGTAGTCGATTATGGGATGAAAGCAGCAATGGCGCTGAATTGCCAAGTTGCCACACATACGAAGTTTGACCGGAAAAACTATTTTTATCCGGACAACCCGAAGGCTTACCAAATCTCACAATTTGACCAGCCAATTGGCGAGCATGGCTGGATAGAAATTGAAGTGGACGGTTATACAAAACGGATTGGCATAACCCGGATTCATATGGAAGAGGATGCCGGCAAGCTGAACCATGAAAAAGGCTATTCATTAGTGGACATTAACCGTCAAGGAACGCCGCTGATTGAAATCGTTTCTGAGCCGGATATTCGAACTCCAAATGAAGCTTATGCCTATTTGGAAAAATTAAAGTCCATTATCCAATATACAGGCGTTTCCGATTGTAAAATGGAAGAGGGTTCACTGCGCTGTGATGCCAATATTTCGATTCGTCCAGTCGGGCAAGAGGAATTCGGAACAAAAACTGAGTTGAAAAACCTGAACTCGTTCAACTTTGTACGAAAAGGTCTTGAATATGAAGAAAAACGTCAGCGCGAGGTTGTCTTGGGCGGCGGAAAAATCGATCAGGAAACACGCCGCTTTGATGAGGCAACGGGTGCGACCATTCTGATGAGGGTAAAGGAAGGCTCCGATGACTATCGCTACTTCCCGGAACCTGACCTTCTCGAATTATATATTGACGAAGACTGGAAATCCCGGATTCGAGCCGAAATTCCTGAACTTCCAGATGAGCGTCAAAAGCGTTATATCGAAGAGCTTGGCCTCCCAGTTTATGATGCAAAAGTACTGACTGTAATTAAAGAAACCGCTGATTTCTTCGAAGCGGCAGTAGCAGCAGGTGCTGATGCAAAAATGGCGTCTAACTGGATCATGGGTGAGGTTTCCGCTTACCTGAATGCTGAGGGCAAGGAACTTCACGATGTTTCGCTAACGCCAGAAGGCCTAGCCGGTATGATCAAATTGATTAATAATGGCACAATATCCTCGAAGATTGCCAAGACTGTCTTTAAAGAGTTAATCGAAAACGGCGGAGATGCCGAGCAGATTGTCAAAGACAAAGGGCTTGTGCAAATTTCCGATGAAGGAACACTCTTGAAGATTATTGGTGAGATTCTTGATAACAATCCGAAATCGATTGAAGATTTCAAGGGTGGTAAGGCAAAGGCTACTGGCTTCCTTGTTGGGCAAATCATGAAAGCGACAAAGGGACAAGCCAACCCGCAATTGGTGAATCAGTTGTTAGTGCAGGAATTGAATAAGAGATAAGCTTGCAAGCCGGTAGAATTTTTCTGCCGGTTTTTGCATGTTGTAAAGGAGTTTCTTTGCAGATAATGTCGGGGCAATATTCGACAATCGCTGCACCATTTCCCGGGAAAAAATCCTTTGTTGAAAAGGCTTTGCTCTTGAAATAACCAAACGTTTGAATGATGTTGTAGATTGGAATTAAGTGTCGAAGGATGGGAAATAAGTCGAGATGCTTTATTTTTCGAGTTGATTTGAGATTTTCAAATGAAATACAAGGTATGTGATACGACATTGTTCCGCCCTTGTAGAAGAGAAAAAGCTATATTTTTCTAAGAAGAAGCGGTGATTCAATCAAATGTTTGATTTAAGGCATATTTTGGCAGATTTTTTAGGTGTTTTTTTTATTTAATCCTTATTTTAAAGGTGTTTAATGCTATTTAATTAAACGTTTGATTGACATGGAAATATCAAATTTAGATGAGTCTTAGGGAAATTTGAAAATACCATCTGCCAAAAGGCGACTGCTTTTTGAACAAGTCTTAGGGAAACATTGATTTACTGGTATTCATGGAATTTAATCAAACGTTTGATTGGGACGCATCTTTTCGACAAGAAATTAAGGTTAATTTTATCTGAATCCTTTAATTAATAAGGATTATTATCTTTTTAATTAAACGTTTGATTAGCAGGGGAGAGGGAGAGAATTTGTGGGTGATAGAAGTCTTATAATAGTGTTGCATTTATGGCTTGCTTAAAACAAATGCTAATAGTTGAGAGAGGGGTGTAATATGTTAATTCTCCAATTGGCTATCATTTTAATTGCTTCTAAAGTTGCCGGAAGTCTAAGTGTCAGACTTGGACAGCCATCCGTTCTCGGCACCCTTTTGATTGGCATTGTTTTGGGACCTTCCGTATTGGGGTTGGTCAATGAAACGGAGACCTTATCGGAATTCAGTGAAATTGGTGTTATCCTGCTTATGTTTATCGCTGGATTGGAAACGGATCTGGACGAATTTAAGAGGACAGGAAAAGCATCAACCTACGTGGGATTTGGCGGTATAATTTTTCCACTTGTTTTCGGGTATGGTGCTGGGTTTATGCTTGGAATGACAGCTTTACAATCTTGGTTCTTAGGCTTGGTGCTTTCAGCCACCAGCGTCAGCATCTCCGTACAAGCGCTAAAAGAAATGAATCAGCTAAAAACCCGGGAAGGCACTACTATCTTGGGAGCGGCAGTAATTGATGATGTAGTAGTCATTATAGCGTTGGCATTTTTAATGAGCCTTTCAGGCGGGGATGTTAATCTAACTGTTGTCATCTTAAAAAAGGTAGCATTTTTCGCAGGGGCGCTTTTAATTGGCTGGGCAGTCGTCCCGTTATTTTTAAAAAGATTCTCTGTTTTAAAGGAATCAGAAACGGTTATATCGTCAGCCCTGATAATTTGCTTTGTTTATGCTTATTTAGCGGAATTTACAGGAGTTGCGGCTATTATAGGTGCCTATATCGCAGGTGTTGCAATCAGTTTAACGGATTTCAAACATGAAATCTTTGAAAAGGTCGAAACCATCAGTTATTCCATCTTTGTACCAGTGTTCTTTACCTCAATTGGTGTGACCGCACAGTTCGGCGGCATTGGGGAAAACATTATTCCAATCGTATTATTGAGTATTTTAGCTGTTTTTACGAAATTAATTGGTGCATCTCTTGGTTCTGTTTTAGCGGGATTTTCTTGGGGCAGTGCTTTGGGAATTGGTGCTGCGATGGTATCCCGCGGCGAGGTGGCATTGATTATTGCCGATATTGGGTTGGAGACCAAGCTTCTAAGTCAGGACATGTTCGCCATAATTGTTGTTGTGACTTTGGTGTCCACATTGGTTACTCCGCCGATGATGAAATTATTTTTTAAGAGGAAGGCGGCAAGTCAGAATATTGGATAAGCAATGGCGGGGAAGGGCCAGCCACTAGCTCGACTGACTTTCGGGCGTTATGCCCGAGGTCCAGGTAGTTATGAAGAGTTCATAACGGCCGGAAGGCAGTCGAGCCCGAGGTCCAGGTAGTTATGAAGGGTTCATAACGCCCGAAAGGTAGTCGAAACCGTGGCTTAGGTAGTTATGAAGGGTTTATAACGCCCGAAAGGTAGTCGAACCCGTGGTTCGGGTAGTAATGGAGGGTTTATAACGACTGAAAGGCAGCTGAGCCTGAGGACTAGGTAGTTATGAAATTTTCATAACGCCCGAAGGAGCCCGGAATCCGATGCCAGGGAGTTATCAAGTGTTCATAAAGCCCTAAGTAGACTAGGCTCAGATTCCAGGTAGTTATGAAAATACCAAATCAAAATAATTAGAAAGAAATCATAGCCCCCCGCTCATCAAACACCGAGCTCGGGTTCCAGGCGACTTCCCAAAGGTTATTCTCAGGATCGGCGAAGTAGGCTGTCCGTCCGCCCCAAAAAGCATCGCTTGGCTCTCGTAAGATTTTTGCCCCTGCTTCACGAATTCTTCCCATCACTTCATCTACCTGTTCCTTATGGTCCACATTAATCGCCAAGGTAACAGGTCGATAATGTTCAACAGAGCCTCCAAATTCAATCCCGGCATCCTTCGCCAACTCCTCAATTGGAAACAGAGAAATAAGCACCCCAGCCGTCTTAAAAACAGCATACTGGTCAGAACTAAACTCGGTTTCCTCCCAGCCCAAAGACTTATAAAAAGCACGCAGTGCAGGCAGATTATAGGCACCAATAGTAACCAGGCTTACTCGTTGTGGAATCATCAATAAAACCTCCCAAAAATGTTTATTACTTATTTTTTCTCTAAACTTCCAAAAAACTCCTTCCCAAACCAGTTCAATTCGTTTATCCATGATAAGAAATGGTAAGATTGAAAGAAAAGCGGGAAAAAGTGAGGGGCTTAATATGACCATTTATATTGCACTGTTAAGAGGCATAAATGTTGGCGGGCACAATATTATTAAAATGGCAGACTTAAAAAGTCTATTGGAAGAGCTAGGGCTAAAAAAGGTCAAAACCTATATTCAAAGCGGGAACGTCCTATTTGAATCAAACGAGAAGCCGGAAAAGCTTACCCAACTGTTGGAAGATGAAATCGCCAAGAAATTTGGATTTCCGGTCCCCGTTGTTTTAAGGACAGCGGAGGGTTTTGAACGAATCATCCGGACATGCCCATTCCCGACGGAGTCTTTAAAAGAGGAAGAAAGTATACAGGTGGCATTTTTGGCAGGTCAACCTTCACAGGAGGGTGTTCAGCAATTGGGCTCCATCCAAAGTAATCAGGATGAATTTAAAATAGAGGGAAAAGATGTCTATTTGTATCTCCGTCAAAGCATTCGGACCTCCAAGCTGGCACAACAGCTTCCGAAGTTAGGTGTTCCTGCGACTGTGAGGAACTGGAAAACGGTAGTTAAACTCGATTCCCTAGCAAAAGCATTCAAAGAGTAAAAAAACGCCCGGATATTATTATCCGAGCGTTTTTAAATATCTATTCTATTACTGTTTCAACAACCGTACGCTTTCCTCAAACTCTTTCTCAACCACATCATTTTTCTTATACGTGATCATGCTGATAACAACAGATACGACAAGGTTGAAAACAAAGCCTGGGACGATTTCGTAAAGCGTATCGCCGAGTCCGGTATTTTTCCAAACGATAACTGTGACAGCCCCTACTATCATTCCAAACAGGGCGCCCCAGTTTGTCATCTTTTTCCAGAACAAGCTTAATAGGATGACTGGACCGAACGCGGCACCGAAGCCTGCCCATGCATAAGCAACAAGGTCAAGGATTGTGCTGTTTTGCTTAAAGGCAAGTGCAGAGGCAACAACAGCTACGATAAGTACTGCCATTCTCCCTAAGAAAACTAAATGTTTATCAGATGCCTTTTTGTTCACGACTACTTTGTACAAATCCTCAACCAGCGCACTGGAAGTAACGATCAACTGAGATGAAATTGTACTCATAATCGCTGCCAGAATCGCGGCTAAGGCAAATCCGGCAAATAACGGATGGAAGAAAATCTGGCTCAGCGAAATAAAGACTGCTTCTGGATTTTTTAACACATGCTCAGTATGCTCATGGAAATAAGCAAGTCCAATGAATCCAGTGAAAATCGTGCCAATTAGCGAGAAAATCATCCAGCCCATACCAATTCGGCGAGCGCTTTTTGTTTCTTTAACTGTTTTGATGGCCATAAAGCGGACAATGATATGCGGCTGGCCAAAGTAGCCAAGTCCCCAAGCCATTGCTGAAATAATTCCTAGAGTAGTAGTTCCTTTAAAAAAGTCAAGTAAGGTCGGATCGATGGCGCGAATCGTATCAAACGTTTCTGCTGGGCCACCTGTTTTAAAAATCCCAAGTGCAGGGACGAGAAGTAAAGCGATTAACATCATTAAGCCTTGAATGAAGTCGGTATAACTTACGGCTAAGAATCCGCCAAACAAGGTGTAGGCCACAACAACGCCGCCAACAATATAAAGTCCAGTATGATAGCTTGTACCGAAGGAATTTTCAAAAAAGACTGCTCCAGAAACCATCCCTGATGAAACATAGAAAGTAAAGAAAATAAGAATAACAATACCTGAAACAATGCGGAGCAATTTCGTGTTGTCTTTAAAGCGGTTTTCTAGATAGCTAGGAATTGTGATGGAGTCATTTGCTACTTGCGTATAAGAGCGAAGGCGCGGTGCAACTAATAACCAGTTCAGGTAAGCACCAATTGTTAAACCGATAGCAATCCAGGCATCGGCTAAACCGGTTACATAAATTCCCCCAGGCAGTCCCATTAAGAGCCATCCGCTCATGTCGGCAGCACCGGCACTTAAAGCGGTTACAGCAGGACCCAAAGAACGTCCTCCGAGCATGTAATCAGTTAAGTTACTTGTTTTTCGATAGGAATACCAGCCAATAAACAGCATCGCGGCCAAGTAAATTCCAATCGAAACAAGTTGTAAAGTTTCATTGGACATACATTTACCCCCTTTTTTTAAAAACAGAAAATATTTAGAATAATATTTTCTGCAGTATTTATATTTTATCTGTTTGCGGTATAAAATTCCACTACCAAAATATTGATTTACTAAAATAATGATTAATATTTTTAGAATAATATGATAGTCAGCTGCAAGCGGTGTTTTTGTAATTAATATTTAAAATGTTTATCATAAAAGAAAAAGGAAAGGTTGGGAAATGATGAATTTAAATGATTGGTTCGAAAAAGGAATGTCGGTCAATGAGTACATTGGCGCGATGACTCGAAATAAGGAACAAATGCTATCCATTTATGAGAAGTTTGCTTTAAAGGAAGAGGATTCAACCAGAATGGAAACGCTAAAGCCTCGGAAGTTGAGGGCAATTGTTTTGACAGAGGATTGGTGCGGGGATGCGCTGCTGAATAATCCGGTATTGCTGCGAATTGCCGAGGCAGCGGACATGGAAGTACGGATGGTCCTGCGCGATCAAAATCTGGAATTGATGGACCAATACTTGACCAATGGAACATCAAGGGCGATTCCAATCTTTATTTTTATCGACCAAGAAGGAAATGAAATAGGAGTCTGGGGTCCGCGCGCACCGGAAGTGCAGGCGAGGGTGGAAAGAGAACGTGCTGCCCTGCCGGACAAGGATGCAGAGGGTTTTCAGGAAAAACAGCTTGCTATGTATAAGCAGCTAGCTGCCTCGTATCAAACGGATGCCTCCATTTGGCAGACGGTTGCAAACAGCATCATGGCTGTCTTATTAAAGTAAAATGAAGGGCCCCGGCGACAAATACGGTCGATTCGGAGCCCTTTTTTAGCTAATGAGAAGAATAATTTCAACTACGCCTCATGAACCGTCCTAACGGACTCGCCAATCGGCGAGTTTCCATTTAAAATTTAATCCCGCCATTTTTAGGGGGAATCCGGTCTTTGCTTAAATTTTTGTCATTAATCTTTGGCTCAATCCCTAGAATGAAGTTTCTAATATTAGAACGGTGCAGGAAGATTAGCAAGAAGAAGAATAGGAGAAATATCAGTTCAAAATCCAGTTTCGGCGACATCAGATCAACGACCAGCAGGCTGAGTCCGACAGATATGGAACCGAAAAAAACATACTTGGTCAAAAAAATAACGGCAAAGAAGGTAATGTAAGCAATCGCGAGCAACGGAAGATTGGCAACCAACAAAGCGCCAGCGGTTGTGGCAATGGCCTTGCCTCCGCGAAAGCCGGCAAAGATGGGAAAGCAATGGCCAACTACTGCTGCGAGACCAAAGTAAAGCGGTTCTGCATCAAGCTGGAAAAAGTACGGGAGTGCCGCAGCCAATGCTCCCTTGGCTAGGTCGATCACCAGCACAAAGGCGGCGGACTTTTTACCTAAAACTCTCAGCGTATTGGTAGCGCCCGGGTTTTTACTACCGTGGTCACGGATATCAATACCGTAGACCAGTTTTCCTATAATCAATGCAGTTGGAATACTTCCGATAATATAGGAAGCGAGCAGCAGCCACGAGAACATTAGAATCATTCCCTTGTAATAGAATTTTTCTTTTATTCTATCATAAATAAATGGTATTATTTTGATTATTTTTCACGAATTGGAAACAGCGTATGTATGAAAGCTTTCGGGTCAGGGGCCGTCCATTTTTCCTTTTAAATTTAGTCCGCTTATTTTTTGCAAAAAAATAAAACAAAGGTATTATAGTAAAGGGACGTTTTTGCCTAAAAATAGGATGTAAGGCATAATTGTAACGCACCGCATAAATTGGTAGAATATAGAAATAATAAGCTGATATTAAAATTAGGATGATGATGGATGAAAAAAGCAAGACTGATTTATAATCCTACTTCCGGACGCGAATTGATCAAACGTCATTTACCGGAAATCCTTGAAAAATTAGAACTCGCCGGATATGAAGCATCTTGCCACGCGACAACAGGTGCGGGCGATGCGACAAAGGCGGCGCGGATTGCTGTGGAACGTCAGTACGATGTGGTCATTGCTGCCGGCGGTGATGGAACAATTAATGAAGTGGTTAACGGCATTGCTGAGCAGGAGTACCGCCCGAGGCTTGGGATTATCCCGGCCGGTACAACTAACGACTTTGCCAGGGCTTTGCACATACCGCGTGACCTTTCTGCTGCAGTTGATATTATCACACGCGGGGAGCTTATTCCTGTTGATATTGGACGGATTAATGACAAATACTTTATTAATATTGCCGGCGGGGGCAGACTTACCGAGTTGACCTATGAGGTTCCGAGCAAACTAAAAACCATGCTTGGTCAGCTTGCCTATTACTTAAAAGGAATGGAAATGCTGCCTTCGATTAAGGCATCCGACCTCAAGATTGAATATGATGGAAAAATATTCGAAGGGGAAGCAATGATGTTTCTCATTGGCTTGACCAATTCCATCGGCGGATTTGAAAGGTTGGCTCCGGATGCCTCTATTAACGACGGGTTGTTTTCGCTGCTGATTTTGAAAAAAGTAAATCTGGCTGAATTTATTCGGGTTGCGACACTGGCCGTCCGCGGTGAGCATGTCAATGACCCAAATGTGCTCTATACCAAAGCAAACCGGGTAAAGGTGTATTCTGATGAAAAGGTGCAGTTGAATTTAGACGGTGAATTTGGCGGCTTGCTTCCTGCAGAATTCGAAAACCTATACCGCCATTTAGAGGTCTTCGTGCCCTATGATGATATTCGTCCGAATGACCGGCCGACGGATTGGGTTCCGGGAAAACGATATAGCTAGAGGAAAAAATATATACAATCGCGAAAGTTCGTTCCAGATGGAGCGGACTTTTTTATAAATTTTTAATTGTGTGAAAAGGTTTCAAACACTGTGTATAATGAATTAAAGACATAAGTCATGACACGGTTAAAAGGAGCGATTTCACATGGGTAAAAGGGCGTTAATAAATATTGATTATACGTTTGATTTTGTTGCCGATGCCGGGGCATTAACCTGTGGCGCACCAGGGCAGGCTATTGAGGGGAAGATTGTAGAACTGACAAAAGAGTTTATTGCAAGCGGCGAATATGTTGTTTTTGCTATTGATGTTCACGACCAAGGTGATGAATTTCATCCGGAAACAAAGCTATTTCCGCCCCATAACCTGCGCGGCACCTCGGGAAGGGATTTATTCGGGGCGCTGCAGGAAGTATATGAGGAAAATAAGGAACGGAAAAATGTCCAGTATATGGATAAAACAAGATACTCTGCCTTTGCTGGGACAGACCTTGAAATCAAGCTGCGCGAGCGGGGAGTCACGGAGGTTCACCTAGTTGGTGTATGTACCGATATTTGTGTCCTCCATACCGCCGTTGACGCCTATAACAAAGGCTTTAAGATTGTTATTTACAAGGATGCGGTTGCTTCCTTTAATCCAGCGGGGCATGAGTGGGCTCTAGGCCACTTCGAACAGTCGCTAGGCGCTGTGGTTATATAGACTTATTAATGGTAATATGGGATATAATAGTAAAAAGCTGTATTAGTACCTCGGAGGTCAATTATGAAACACATTTATCATGATGATAGTTTAAGTCTGCATACAGATCTTTACCAGATTAATATGGCAGAGACGTATTGGAGGGACGGCATTCACAATAAACGGGCTGTCTTTGAATTGTTTTTCCGCAAGCAGCCGTTTGGAAATGGCTATGCCGTTTTTGCCGGTCTTGAAAAAGTCATCCAATTTATTCAGGGCTTTCGTTTTAGTGAGGAAGACCTCGAGTATTTGAAAAATGAAGTAGGCTACCAGGCTGATTTTTTAGACTATTTAAAAGGGATGAGTTTCACTGGAACCATTCGGTCCATGAAGGAAGGCGAACTTGTTTTTGCCAGTGAGCCAATTTTGCGAGTGGAAGCACCACTTGCGGAGGCGCAGCTCATTGAAACAGCCTTGCTTAACATTGTGAACTATCAAACATTAATCGCCACGAAAGCATCAAGAATCAAGCAGGTTGTCGGCACTGAAGTAGCGATGGAGTTTGGATCAAGACGGGCTCAGGAAATGGATGCCGCTATTTGGGGAACGAGAGCTGCATATCTAGGCGGCTTCGAAGCTACCAGCAATGTTAGAGCGGGGAAAATGTTCGGGATCCCTGTGGCCGGGACACATGCCCATTCCATGGTGCAAGCCTATAAGGATGAGTATACTGCTTTTCATAAATATGCCAAGACCCATAAAGATTGTGTTTTTCTAGTGGATACGTATGATACGCTTCGCCTTGGCGTGCCAAATGCCATCAAGGTGGCAAAGGAACTGGGGGACACGATTAATTTCATCGGAATTCGCCTAGACAGCGGGGACCTTGCCTATCTTTCCAAGGAGGCAAGGAAAATGTTGGATGAGGCAGGTTTTAAGGATGCAAAAATCTTTGCCTCGAGCGATTTGGACGAATATACGATTATTAACTTGAAGGCGCAAGGCGCGAGAATCGACAGCTGGGGAATTGGCACGAAATTGATTACTGCCTATGACCAGGCTGCATTAGGTGCTGTTTATAAAATCGTTTCGATTGAAAACGAAGCGGGTGAAATGGAGGATACGATTAAAATTTCTTCCAACCCTGAAAAGGTAACAACCCCGGGCCTGAAAAAGGTTTACCGGATTATCAATAATACAAACCATCATGCGGAAGGGGATTATATCGCGATGGAGGGTGAAAAGCTTCCAGAAAAGAAGCTGCGCATGTTCCATCCGACCCATACGTATTTAAATAAGGTGGTCACGAATTTTACAGCAAAAGAACTTCATGAGGATATTTTTGTAAACGGGGAATATGTTTATGAAATTCCTTGTTTGGAGGAATCCCGGGATTATTTAAAACAAAATTTGGCTGCTCTTTGGGACGAATACAAGCGGATGCTGAATCCAGAGCATTACCCGGTGGATTTAAGTCAAAAATGCTGGGATAACAAAATGAGAAATATCGAAGAAGTGAAAGAAAAAGTAGAAGCGATGAAAGAAGAAGAATAACAAAAGGCTGCCCCCGAAGTTCATCAATACTTAGGGGGCAGCCTTATTTTTATTTTTACTTTTGTTTAAAGAAATCGATAAAGGCATGGTAAATTTCGATGCCTTGGAAGGTCAGAAGCCCAGCTGCTGTTAAGGAAAAGTAACCAATCATTAATAGTCGGAACCACATTGCCATTTATATTTCCTCCCTTATTTTTAAATTTATTTAAAAAAGGGAGGCTTTAATCACATAGTTAGCTTGATAAAAAATGGGGATAAGAAAACTTTGCTTTCTGCTGAAGTTGGTCTGGAACAATTGGAGAAGTATTGCTGCGAAAGGCATGATAGATATAAGCAGGAAGAATAGATGCAGGTCAAATGGCTGTTTTTTCTCATCGTCCCATTGATGCTTCGCTGTCCAATCATCTAATTGAATGATTGCCTTGCTATCTGGATGGTGGTGGGGAGGCGAATTTGAAGAATGCAAAAAGGTGAAGGCCAGAAAGGCAAGAAACATGATGATCGAGAAGCCTTTTATCATCTTCATCGCGATCCACTCCTTCCAAAAGGGATAATTTAATCATATACACTATTATTATATTTTAAAACAAAAATATTCTGACAATTTTTGTGCCTATTTTACAATATTATTTTTTCAAGGACAAACTCGTATCCAAATCAGATGAAAATGTCTTTGATATGCCGGATCAAGGACAAAACTGGTTAAAAACCAAAAGGAAATGTCCTTGATAAGCGTTATGAAGGACAAAACCGGATGAAAACTAGAAGGAAATGTCCTTGATAAGCGTTATGAAGGACAAAACCGGTTGAAAAGCAGAAGGAAATGTCCTTGATAGGCGTTATGAAGGACAAAACTGGTTGAAAAGCAGAAGGAAATGTCCTTGATAAGTGTTATGAAGGACAAAACCTGTTAAAAAGCAGAAGGAAATGTCCTTGATAAGCGTTATGAAGGACAAAACCGGATGAAAACTAGAAGGAAATGTCCTTGATAAGCGTTATGAAGGACAAAACCGGTTGAAAAGCAGAAGGAAATGTCCTTGATAGGCGTTATGAAGGACAAAACTGGTTGAAAAGCAGAAGGAAATGTCCTTGATAAGTGTTATGAAGGACAAAACCTGTTAAAAAGCAGAAGGAAATGTCCTTGATAAGTGCTATGGAGGACAAAACCCGGTTAAAATCAGTAGGAAATGTCTTTGATAAGCCGGACAACGGTGCTTTTCGCATTTGATACTGCTTTATGTTAAAATCTTGCTAGTAAATAGAGACGTAAAGGAAGAAGCAAATGAGCAGAGCATTACCAGTCAATAAAAATGATTTTATAGATGTTATATTTGAAGACTTAACTCATGACGGGGCAGGGGTGGCGAAGGTGGAAGGCTATCCGCTGTTCATACCGAACGGTCTGCCAGGTGAAAAGGCGAAAGTCAAAGTCATCAAGGTTAATAAAAGCTACGGGATTGGGCGATTAATCGAGCTTTACGAAAGAAGTCCGTATCGGGTGGATATCCCTGACAGTGAGAAACCGAAATACGGAGGCTGTCAGCTTGAGCATATCAGCTACGAGGGGCAGCTAAAGTACAAGGAAAATCAAGTCAGGCAGGTACTCACACGGATTGGTAAATTGGAGGATGTGACAGTTCACCCGATTTTAGGAATGGACAACCCATCGCATTACCGGAACAAAGCCCAGGTGCCTGTCGGTGAAAAGGATGGCAAGCTGGTTGCCGGCTTTTTTAAGCCAAGAAGCCATGAAATTGTTGATATGGACGAAAGTGTCATCCAGTTGCCTGAAGTAAATGAAGCGGTTCAGACAACCAAGGAAATCTGCAGCCAGTTTGGGATTCCGGCTTATAATGAGGAAACACATAAAGGTGTTTTAAGGCATATTATGGCCCGGTATGGAAAACAAACTGGGGAACTCATGGTTGTGCTGATTACCAGAACGCCGGAAATCCCGCATAAAAAGGAGTTAATTGAAGAACTCATCGTCCGTCTTCCAAAGGTAAAGTCGATTGTCCATAACGTGAATTCAAAGCGGACAAATGTCATCCTTGGCGAGAAGACCAACCTTTTATGGGGCAGCGAAGTGATCTATGATTATATTGGCGATGTGAAATTCGCAATCTCAGCGTTATCCTTTTATCAGGTTAATCCTGTTCAAACGAAGGTGCTTTACGATAAAGCATTGGAATATGCGGATTTAGACGGTGAGGAAAGTGTCATTGATGCTTATTGTGGAATTGGTACAATCTCTTTATTTTTGGCGCAAAAGGCTCGGAAGGTTTTTGGTGTCGAAGTGGTTCCGGAAGCGATTGAAGATGCGCGCAGTAATGCGGCATTGAACGGAATGACTAATGCTGAATTCGCAGTAGGGGAAGCCGAGGTTGTTATACCAAAATGGTACAAGGAAGGCAATAAAGCGGTTGTGCTGGTCGTGGACCCGCCGCGCAAAGGCTGCGACGAGGCCCTCCTTCAAACCATCATCGATATGAAACCAAGAAAAGTGGTGTACGTCTCCTGTAACCCGGCAACATTGGCAAGGGATTTAAGGATATTAGAGGATGGCGGCTACAAAACACTGGAAGTCCAGCCTGTTGATATGTTTCCGATGACAACGCATGTTGAGTGTGTGGCGCAACTCATTTTAAAGTAAGGCAACTAACCGGTTATTAATATTTCTAACCGTGAAAAGGATTTATTTCTATACCAAAAAACCACTTCCTATAAAAATAGGGAGTGGTTTTTTGTTGATAATCTTCGTGAATGAAGGTAAAATTAATCATCTGATTACGATATCTTGTATTTAGAAATCTAATTCACGAACATTCAATGTGAATTAAATATATATTATTCGTATTTTTGTTGCCAAAGAGAAATTAATAAATTATAATACTCAATGAAAGGAATACAATTTATACTTGTTTACCAACATGAATAACCCTTTTTGAAAGTGAGGCCAGAAATGACACAGCGAAGAATCCCTTACATCATCTTGGCTCCAGGATTGATTCTTTTAATTTTATTCTTGGTGTTACCTCTTATTTCCGCCATTTACCCAACCTTCTTTGATGGAGGATTCACCTTGGCGAACTATACTTCGTTCTTCTTGGATGATTATAATTTTGGTATTTTTTGGCGGACGATAAAGATTTCACTGATTGCGACTTTGATTTGTGTAGTGTTAGGAGTTCCAACCGCCTTTTATATTTCGAAAAGTCCAAAAAAATGGCGTGGC
This sequence comes from Neobacillus sp. 114, assembly GCF_030127045.1. Classification (NCBI taxonomy): domain Bacteria; kingdom Bacillati; phylum Bacillota; class Bacilli; order Caryophanales; family Bacillaceae; genus Neobacillus; species Neobacillus sp. 114. The sequence continues at coordinate 366,975 of NZ_CP126144.1, forward strand.
CTGTTAATGTCGATTACATTGTTTCCGTTGTTAACGAATTCGGTTGTGCGAAGTTTTGCGTGGATCACCATTTTAGGACAAGACGGAATTGTAAATAATGCTTTAAAGAGCATGGGGTTAATATCAAAACCACTTACTTTGCTTTATACGGAATTCGCTATTGTGATTGGCTCTGTGTATCTCTTCTTACCTCTAATGGTTATTACTTTAGTGGGGATATTAGAGAACATTGATTCGGAGATTATGGAAGCTGCAGAAACGTTAGGCGCCAATCGCTTGGTAGCATTTATGAAGGTGATATTGCCATTAAGTGTGCCGGGAATTATTGTTGGGAGTATTTTAGTTTTTACAGGAAGTTTGACAGCCTATACTACCCCGCAATTATTAGGCGGAAACCGGAACATCATGTTAGCAACCTTCCTATATCAAAATGCGACTGCATTAGGAAACTGGCAGGGTGCCAGTGTCATTGCTTTGATTATGATTGCCGCGACTTTGATTGTGATGAAGCTATTCAACTGGGTTGCGGGCCGCATGGATAAGCGAGGTGAGGCAAGTGCGTAAAAATGTTGGTTTAAAAGTCTTTACGGGTTTGGTATTTGCATTTTTGCTAGTGCCTTTGCTGATTATTATCGTGACTTCTTTTGGAACTAATTCAACTATTCAATTTCCAATTAAAGGTTTTACCCTTGATTGGTACGGCAAGGTGTTTAGCAATGAGGCCTTTATGGACAGCTTTTTTCTTAGTTTAAAAGTAGCTTTTATTGCAACACTCTTGGCTTTGATTATTGGTGTACCAGCCGCCTATTCTTTGGCGCGTCATAAGGTTTTTGGACGAAATTGGATTAAGAGTTTCTTTCTTTCGCCAACAATCGTGCCTGGATTGGTTGTTGGGTATGCGATGTATCAATTTATCGTGATTAAGTTCCAATTCCCGATTATCCAAGGACTGTTGTTAGGCCATTTCTTAATTTGCCTGCCATACGTAATCCGGGTTGTGGGCTCAACGATAGAGCAGTTAGATTTTTCAATAGAAGAGGTTTCATGGACGTTAGGCTGCACAAAATTACAGACGTTTATCAAAGTGGTGCTGCCAAACATTACTTCGGGAATTTTTGCTTCCTTTATGCTTGCGTTCATTAACTCCTTTAACAATATCCCTGTTTCGCAGTTTTTATCAGGACCAGGTGTTACCATGCTGCCAACCAGCTTAATGAATTATATTGAATACAACTACGACCCATCCGTTTCGGCATTATCTGTTGTATTAATGCTTGGGACGATTGTTTTGATGTTTATTATTGAAAAAACATTGGGGTTAGCCAGTATTTCATAGGAACAGACAGAATCCAACAGCGACGGGGGTAGAACAGCATTATGTCCTATGTTGAATTAAAAGATATTCGTGTAAGTTATGATAACAAAGCTGATATATTAAAAGATTTAAATTTATCGATTGAAAAAGGAGAATTGGTCTCCTTATTAGGACCATCCGGATGCGGGAAAACAACCACTTTAAGAGTGATTGCCGGCTTAATTGAGCCAAATGATGGCGAGTTCGTGGTTGATAATAAAAACTTAACAAAAGTGCCCGTTCATAAACGGGAGTTTGGAATGGTCTTCCAAAGCTACGCCTTGTTTCCCCATTTAACAATTAAAGAAAATGTTGCGTTCGGTTTGAAATTACGCAAGGAAAAAAAGCAAACCATTGAAAAAAAAGTAAATGATATTTTAGCCATTACGGGGTTAGAAGAGCTGAGCAATCGTTATCCAAAGCAGCTCTCCGGCGGGCAAAGACAGCGTGTAGCTTTAGCTCGTGCCTTAGTGATCGAGCCGAAATTATTATTATTAGATGAACCTCTCAGTAACCTGGATGCGAAATTACGACTGCAGATGCGGATAGAAATTAAACGAATCCAAAGTCAATTGGGGATTACATCCGTGTTTGTCACGCATGATCAAGAGGAGTGTTTCTCAATTTCGGACAAGGTGGCCGTTATGAATAAAGGCGTAATCGAGCAGTTCGACACACCTGAAGAAATTTATAAAAACCCAAAAACGGAGTTTGTGGCCCGCTTTATCGGGTTTGAGAACTTCTTTAAGCTAGCACCTACTGAAGACTGGAAGTATAAAGCAGTCGATGGAACGGTATTCGAAAGTACCCGCCAATGGGGGCCGGCAAAACGTACAGGAACCATTCGTCCAGATGATATTGAGATTTCAGAGGGTACAGAGCCAAATGCCAATAATGCTGTATCAGGCAAGGTCAAGGTCCGTACGTTCCTGGGGAAATCCTACCAATATGAGGTTGAAACCCCGATTGGAACATTGCTGGCAAATAAAGCGGATGATGTCATCTACCAAGTAGGAGACATAGTTACATTATCTATCCCTGCTCACAAGCTAATCATAGTTTAATAGGCAAATAAATTTATTAATAAAAACTTACATCTAAGAAAAGGGGACATGAAAAATGAAAAAGACAATTGGTTTAGTAGGCTTAACTCTTGCAGCTGCTAGTGTACTGGCTGCATGCGGCGGCGGAGGCAGCACTGCAAGCAAGGAAAAACCAAAAACATTGGTTATCTCAACCTTTGGCTTAGAAGAAGATAAAATGCAGGAAGATGTCTTCAAACCCTTTGAGAAAAAATACAATGTAGACATTGTGTTAGAAACAGGTACAAGCTCTGAGCGTTTAACAAAGCTTAAAAGCAATCCAAACTCAACGGTTGATGTAATCGAATTGTCCCAATCCAATGCGGCTGAAGGTGTAGCAGCAGGTTTATTTGAAAAAGTAGACAGCTCCAAGGTTCCAAATATGGACAACTTAATCGATAGTGCAAAAGAATTAGCTGCGGATGGTTCTGGCCCAGCCTACACGTTAAACAGTATCGGAATTGTCTATAATAAGAAGACAGCAGGGAAAGAAATCAAAGAATGGAATGATTTATGGGATTCCTCTTTGAAAGGGAAAATTTCCATTCCAGACATTGCGACCACCTTTGGTCCGGCCATGCTTTATTTAGGAAGTAATCACGTAAATACTGAGATTTCAAAGGATAATGGTAAGGCAGCGTTTAAAGGAATCACTGATATAGCACCAAACGTGGTAAAAACGTATAGCAAATCATCCGATTTAGCCAACATGTTCCAGTCAGGAGAAATCACAGCAGCGGTTGTCGGCGACTTTGCTGTTCCGATGATTACCGAATCCAATCCGGATGTCGCTTATGTTGTACCGCAATCTGGGACTTACGCCAACTTTAACACTATCAATATCAACAAAAATTCTAAAAATAAAGATTTAGCTAATAAGTATATCAACTGGAGATTAAGCCAGGAAATTCAAGAAAAAACTGCCGCATCTCTAAATGAAGCACCAACCAATAAAAAGGTAGAGCTAAACGAAGAAACAGCAAAAAATAAAACATATGGTGATGTGGCAGCTCGTACAAAGAAAGTGGATTCACTATTAGTCAATAAGAACCTTGAATCTTGGATCAATCAGTGGAATAGAATTTTGAACAAATAGTTACAGTTAAGGAAAAGGGCTGAGGATCATCTTGGCCCTTTTCTCTTTAACGGTTTATCTAAAGGAGGGAATGGGAAATGAAAGCTGACTTAGTCATTATAAATGGACAGGTTTTTAACACGTTTACGAAAAAGTTTGAACAGAAAAATGTGTACATTGTTGAAGATAAATTTTACTATGTAACAGCTGACGAGGTGGAGAATTTACAGGCCTGTGAAGTAGTCGATGCAAGAGGTCAATATTTGGTCCCGGGTTTAATGGATATTCATATGCATATTGAAAGCTCTATGACGTCCCCTGCCATTTTTTCAGAGGCTGTCCTAACCCATGGAGTGACAACAGTTGTAGCTGATGCTCATGAGATCGCCAATGTGTTTGGTATGGAAGGGTTGGAGGCGTTTTTTTTTCAGCCAAGTGTAATGGATATATTCTATGCGATTCCTTCCTCTGTTCCTTCGACGACCCCAGAGCTGGAAACGACAGGCGGTTATATTGGTGTTGAAGAAGTGAAGCAGCTCCTCAGGCATCCCAAAGTAATTGCTTTAGGGGAAGCGATGGACTTCAACGGCATTGTCAATCACCAGGATTCCTTGATCCGGCAGATTTTACTTGTTGTTCAAACCGAGAGGCCATCTATGCCTTTGGAAGGACATGTGCCGCGTGTTTCGGAATTGGAATTGGCCAAATTTTTATATGCGGGCATTACCGCTGACCACACCCATCAGTCGCCCCAATCGATTTATGAGAAAATCACCGGCGGGATGTTTTTAGAGTTTCAAAAGAAATCAATAACGCCGGAAAATATGCGTGTTATTGTGGAAAATCAATTCTATGAATATATGGCAATCATTACAGATGATGTGATGGCGGACGACTTGCTTGAAGGACATTTGGATGCAAACGTACGTTTAGCCATTTCATGCGGCATGCCGGCGGAACAGGCGCTATACTGTGCTACCTATACCCCTGCAAGACGGATGGGATTCCAGGACCGCGGCGCCATTGTCCCGGGATTTAAAGCTGATTTTCTATTAATAGATAATGTAGAACGCCTGGATATAGCGGCAGTTTATAAGGATGGAAAATTGGTACACGAGCGGGGAAATGCGATCAAGTATCCGGCTGTGAAACCTGCTTTTCCTGATCACTTCTATCAATCGATACAATGCCGGGCACTAACTTCAGAGGATTTGCGAATCAAAGTGAATTCGGCTGAAAATGCTGTCGTCAACGTGATGCAAATTTCCGAAGTGGGTACCTTTACTGAACATGTACAGCGGGAGATGGCCGTTACAGATGGTTATTTAGATTGGGAGAATAGCGGGCTGGCCTTAATTGTAGTGATGGAACGATATGGGAAAACAGGGGACACCGCCTATGGGTTTGTTGAGAATGCATTATCTGAAAAAGGAGCTGTAGCCACTACTTGGGCACATGATCATCATAATTTGATGGTAATGGGGACGAGTGCGGCAGATATACTTGCAGCACAGAAACAATTATTGGACATGCAAGGCGGATACGTCGTGATACAAGCGGGACAGGTGCAAGCCGTATGTCCATTGCCAGTCGGCGGGATTATCAGCGATGCACCGATTCAAGAACTAGGCAAGCAATTAAAAGAAGTACGCCAAGCGATGATTAAGTTAGGCTATCGCAACAGTAATGAGATTATGTCTTTTTCAACTTTATCTTTGCCGGTTTCACCTGCAATCAAAATTACCGACAAAGGGATGATGAATGTACGTTCGCAAATGATGATCCCATTGGTGGAGGGTGAGGAAGTTTGAATTTACTCATTAAAAACGCCTGGATATTGACGATGAATGAAAAAATGGAGCAGTTTCAAGCCGGCTATTTAATAGTAGACGATGGTAAAATTGTAGAAGCCGGTCCAATGGATTTGCTCCCAAAGAAGATGACCTTTAACCAATGCATTGATGCCAGAGGGGCGATTTTGCTGCCGGGTATGGTCAATACGCATACTCACATCGGGATGATCCCGTTTCGTTCTTTAGGTGATGACTATCCTGACCGGCTCCGCCGCTTCTTATTTCCATTAGAAAACGAATGTATGAATGAACAGCTTGCCTATACCAGCGGAAAATATGCCATTGCTGAAATGCAGCTTGCCGGTGTGACAACCTTCTTTGATATGTATTATTTTGAGCAGCAATTGGCAGAAGCCGCAGAAGAAATGCATAGCCGCGGCCTTTTGGCTGAAACAGTCATTGACTCCGTAACGGTCGATGTGCCGGAGCCAATGGGCGGATTGAAATACGCCGAAGGGTTTCTGCCAAGATGGCATGGAAATAGCAGGATTCGGGCAACGGTAGCACCGCATGCACCTTACACGAACACCATCGAAGTGCTCCAGCAAGCGGACACTTTGTCCCAAAGGTACGATGTGCCGTGGATGATGCATGTTAGTGAAATGGATTTTGAAATGGAGAAGTATCGTAAAGAACGCAATCAAACGCCGATTGAATTCTTAGAAGAGATTGGTGTGCTAAGCTCAAGGCTGGTAGCTGCCCACTGTATTCATTTGTCTGATCATGATATTGAATTGCTGAAGAGGTATGATGTAAAGGTTGCTCATTGTATCGGCGCCAATACGAAATCCGCTAAAGGAGTGGCCCGTGTCCAGGATTTATTGTCTGCGGGTGTGACAGTTGGGCTGGGAACAGATGGCCCAAGCAGTGGGAATACGCTCGATTTATTCAGCCAAATGCGCTTGTTTGCAAATTTCCATAAAACTTCTTTACATGATCGCAGTGCCTTCCCAGCTGAAGAGATTGTGAAGTTAGCGACCATCGGGGGAGCGAGGGTTTTAGGTATGGAGGACAAAATTGGCTCGATTGAGGCGGGAAAACAAGCTGACTTCATTCTAGTGGAAGTCGATTCAGTCAATATGTTTCCTATTTTTGATCCGTACAGTGCTTTGGTGTACTCTGCAAATTCCGGAAATGTAAGAGATGTATTCATTGATGGAAAGCAAGTTGTGGCAGAAAAACAATTAGTAAATTTTGATGCAACGAAATTAAGAGCAGAGCTTACAACCGCCATGGAAGAATGCGGATTTAAAAAAAGGGCTCTAAAAGCAATGGAGGGAAAATAGCCTGTTTGCAGGTAACGCTAATGAAGAAGTGGTAACCGCAGAACAAAAGGCCGAGCGTTTTTAAAGTTTAAATAAAGGTTTATGAAAAGGATAGACTGAGCATTTTTAAGCTGCCGGCTATCCTTTTTACGTTAAACCTTGAAGCGCCAATTTTCCCATTAACTGCACTAGTTAGTTGCAAAAGTTGAGATATGGCAGTGAAACGGATTAGCTTTTGGTGAAATGTGGTATCCTGTTGTTAGGAAATAAAGAGATTAAAGGAGAGATGGAAATGTCCTATATCGTTGATTTTAAAAATGTTTCTACGGTTGGCTTAGAGTCTTCACCGGCAGCAGAAGCGCTTGCTGGTTTACGTGCTCATGAAGCTCGTTACTTTATGAACAAATACAAGCATGAATTTACGGTTGTACCAGCTGGCGAAAGCGGGGAGACCCTTGATTATGTGAACCGAATTTTGAAAGAAGAACGTGATATTGAGTTTGCGGCTAAACCTCTAGAGACGTCGCGTTTTCAAGTGGAAAATATCGATTGGACGTACGTCTTTTATGAGGACGGTCTTTCGGTCAACGTCCTGTATACAGTTGATAATCCTAAGAAGCGGGCCGTTGGTTTTAAGCTTTCTGAGGGGATGGAAGTACCAAAGGAGTTAGAAGGAAAGTTTAAGTTTGCAAGGCAGAAGTCTAAACTAGCTGGAACAATTCGTGGCTCATTTTTTGTAATTAAAGGTGAATATTAAAATATCTAAGCTGGGAAGTTCTTGTATTATCTACAGATATTGCTAACAACGTGTTCTCCTTATATCATTAGTTATATAGAGAATGTTAAAGGGGGGAATACGTTTATGATCCCAGCAAAAATAGATCCCTTATCTATCACTACAATAAGGGAAAAAAGCCCGGAATCCATCGTTGATTGGTTCGACCAACATAAACAATCGTTCTATACTCTGGGCTGGTCTTATCTTAGGACTCAGCAGCAAATGGAAGAACTTTTTTACCGGTCCATTATCAAAGTGCACAAGGAATTACCTCGTTTTAAAAGTGAAACAACTTACGAAACGGGGGTTACATCCATTTTTATACATACCTGCCGAGAACTTTCTAAAGATAGAAGTTTACAAGACTCAGAGGAAAGTGAACCACGTCAGGAATTATTTAAAGCGTTTGATCAGTTGAAAGAGGATGAGAAAGAAGCGGTGGTCCTTACATATGTAAAAGGAATCTCCCGGGAAAATGCGGCACATCTTCTCCAAGTCTCAGTGGATAAGATGAAAGAGCTTTTGTTTTCTGGTATCCAGTCACTTAGAAAAGAATGGGGGTACGGATCTGTCTTTAATGGCTGTAAGGAGTATCAAAAAAATTACATCGATTACTTGGAAAGAACGCTGGAGCGATCGAAAAAGATTGATTTCGAGGTACATATTTATCATTGCCAAGACTGTCAGGAGGATTTGGGTACCTTTCAGGATGTCATGTTAACCATGGTAAATCTTACTGAAAGGATGAAGGATTTCCGTGTGCCATCTGAATTCATGGAGAACGTCAAAGCTAGGCTGGCAGAAAGGGAAAAGCAAAGACAACAGAAGAATAAGAAACGTAAAAGAATGGGCATTGTTTTTGCAAGTGTTTTAGCATTATTAATGGGTATAGAAGTTTTTACAGGGTCTTTTACCAACCTATACTATACATTAACAGAAGAAGATCAAGAGTTGCGTGCCGTACTGCAACAGGGCCTAGGTGAAAGGCTGAACCTGGAAGCGGAGAGCGCGGGGGTGAAAATTAAGATCAAGAGCGCGATTGCTGATGATGTTCAAACGCTTATCCTTTATGAAATAGAAGATACAGAAGAAAACAATCAATATGTGATGGATTATAATGAAGGTTTTTTTGTAGAGAACGAACATGACATCATGAGCCGTGAAACATATCCAAGGTATTATCCTCCTGACCTTAAATCGGCGGAAAATAATAAAGAAAAGAACGTGTATCGTGGGAAGATTAGTCTGCTGCCACTAACATCGGATAACGGGACAATCAAACTCAAGATCACTAAGCTTCAGAAATTGATTCGTGATTCCTCTGGTCAGAATAGTTTTAGGCCTTACGGGAACATGGAGAATAAAACTGGGGAGTGGAACTTCGAGATTCCTGTTACAAAACAGCCATCTACCGAATATGCGCTGAATGAAGAAACAGACATCGAGGGGATCCCAATTCGATTTGATAAACTAACGATTGCTCCAACAGCTACGATTCTGCAATATGCTATTAATAATGAACAGCCAGAAAAACGGATAGATCTTCTTAATTTTGACAATCTAGAAGTGAACGATAAAAAAATGAAAGCTGATATGTATGGCAGCAATTATTTGGATTTACACCAAGATATGAATTGGACTACTTTTCAAACATATTTTAACCCGCTTTTTGGAGAAAAACCTAAAGAGATCAACGTTCAATTCAAATCTGTTCTTTTAACGTTTGAAGACCACAAAACCATTGAATTACTGGATGCTGCTAAGGAATATCCTCAAACCTTTGAGTATGCAGGCAGTACAATCTCCATCGACCAGGTAGAAGTTGGAGAGCCTACCAATGTTGTGATAAGCAATCATGAAATTAAGAATCGGGCATATGAGTCGCTTAACTTCAATATTGTGGGTAAGGATGAAAATGAAATTAGTTCAATGGAGATGGATTCAGAAGGAGTGCTCGTTGATAAAAATGGGAAAGAATACGGTATGAATGAAATCCCTGTCGCATATGAAGAAATCGAACAGCCCCGTAATTTTTTTACAGTTCAAAGAATGAGGTTACACGGTAACAACCCTGGGGACAAAGTGATCCCTAAAAGGCTGGAGATTTATGGGTATAGCACTACGAGATATTTAGATGATGTTGTGAGGGTTTCGTTGGAATAACGTTTTGTATATTTTTCCAAAATAAGTCACTCACATGTACAAATCATCAGGGATATGCTATGTTTTCATTAGTCTGATAATTTAAACTAATAGTTTAATAGGAGGGAAATAATGGAACATATTTTAGTAGAAACACAGAATGGGGTTCGCACCTTAACACTAAACAGGCCAGAGCGTCTCAATGCTGTCAATGATAAACTTAGTGCTGAGATTATTCAGGCTATTGCAGAGGCATCTGCTGACGATGAAGTTCGAGTCATTGTGATAACTGGGAGTGGACGTGGTTTTTGTGCGGGTCTTGACCTGTCTGACTATGCCAAGAGAGATAGATCCACTTTTTCCCGCCATGAAAAATTAGATGACTTGGGTTGGGTTGGTCATCAGGCGTTAGGAATCGTTCATTGTGATAAACCTGTCATCGCAGCGATTAACGGAATTGCAGCTGGTGCAGGACTCGCTCTGGCTCTTGCCTGTGACCTGCGTTTTATGTCTGCTAGTGCAAGGGTAACTGCTGGATATATTCGCCGTGGTCTTAATCCGGATGCGGGAATGACCTACTTTTTACCACGTTTGGTAGGACAGGGGAAAGCAGCGGAATTGATATTTACGGGTCGCGATATCTATCCTGAAGAAGCCGAACGGATTGGTTTGGTGAACGGAATATTCCCAGACGAAGAATTTCATGATAGTGTTATGAATTTTGCCAAGGAGTTAGCGGAAGGACCGCCTGTTGCGCTGACCCTTTCCAAAAGATTGCTTGCAGCAAGCCCTGACTCGGATCTTACAACAATTCTAAAACAAGAGTTAGCTTCAATTAAAGTTTGTTTTGGAACAAAAGACGTCCAAGAAGGGGTAAAAGCTTTTGCCGAGAAACGGAAACCTGTTTTCCGGGGAGAGTAGTAACAAGTAAATTAAAAGAATGAATAAGTTTCGGGGGCCATCCCCCGTCTTTTTTTTGCCAATTTTTCTACAACGGTTTTCCATGATAAAGTATGGTAATATGGAATCATGTACTTAAGTTGTAGATAGTAATAACCATTTTTTTTTGGAGGGTTGTAAAGATGAGTCAAAATGGAATACCTTCCGCACTGAAAGGCAAAAGTGCTGCTATTTCAAATAATCGTTCCGGCCTTATGGCTGATATAAAAGCTCTTTTTAAGGGACCTGTCTTAATAGCCAATGTACTGCCCGTCTTTACTGGGTTTTGGCTGGCACTTTATTTTACCAGCGCCTCTTTTTCTGATTACTTGAATGTATTTTTGCTGACCATTATCGGCAGTACGCTGGTCATGGGCGGAGCACTTGTCATCAATAACTGGTATGATGTCGACATCGATACTGTCATGGATAGAACGAAGCATCGGCCGACCGTAACAGGGCATATTCCTCTGAACGTCGTGTTAATAATAGGAATTGTCCTCACAGTACTAGGCTTCATTCTTTTGTCTTTTACAAGATGGGAAGCAGTGATTTATGCTTTCGTAGGCTGGTTTACTTATGTCATCTTATATACGATGTGGTCCAAACGGAGGTATACACTCAACACCGTGATCGGCGCCGTTTCTGGTGCTGTTACCCCGCTAATTGGCTGGACGGCAATTGAGCCTGGGACCCATATTGTTCCGATTATGTTATTTCTGATTATCTTTGTTTTCCAAATGCCTCATACCTTTGCGATTGCGATGAAGAAGTGCGAGGAATACCGTGCAGCAAAGGTAGCGATGCTTCCTGTGGTACATGGGTTTGAAATGACGAAGCGGCAGATGGTGGTCTATATTGCCTGCCTATTGCCATTGCCGTTTTATTTAGGCTCGCTCGGGCTCACCTTTGTTGTCATTGCGACAGTGATGAACCTTGGCTGGCTAATTGTGAGTATCAGCGGATTTTTTACAAAAGATGACCTGAAATGGGCCCAGATTAATTTTCTGTACTCCGTAAACTATATCACCATCCTGTTTCTTTTGATGATTGTGGTTACATTGCCAATATTTAAATAGGTTATTTAGCAGCTGTCCTTATGAAAAATAAGGACGGTTTTTTTGTTTTTTTAAGATGATTTTACTTTATTTCACAAATTTGTCATTTTTGAATTCTCCCCCCTTTTTCCACTCTTTTTTTCTATTCCACTATAGAAATATTTCAATTAACAAGTTAAAAACAGTGAAAATACAGCTATTTTCCATAATCTTTTTCATAAACTTTCGGATTTTAGAAAAAAAGTACAATAATTTTCCCTTTTTTCTTCCGATTAAAATCACTTATGAAATGTGATGCAGTTCACTTCGCTGAGAATCGTTCCTAACTATGATAGAAGTAAGAAAACAGAATAAATCAAAAGGGGGATTCACAAATGGCATCTGCAAAAGCAAATCGCAATAATAAGCCAGGCAAGCAGCACGAAGAACCATTAAAAGGTACATGGATTTCCGTAGGTGTGGTTGGCGTCGTTATTCTCGTTACTTATTTAACTTTATATGGACTTTATATGACTAGAGTATAGGGGGGAAAGAAATGAAGATGCATCTTGATGAAAAAATATGGCTGTCATTAAGCTTCGGTATAATGATGATTTTCATGTTAATCACGGGCTATCAGGCTGTTGCTGAAGGAATGGCACCGCCAAGTAATATCCAAACTATCGATTCGCAAAAAGTAGATCAAACAGCGCCATTTGATAAGCCTGGAATTAAACAGATTGGCGATCATGAATACGAAGTAGTCATGACATTGCAAGTATTTAGCTTTAATCCTGGAAATATTGAAGTTCCAGCTGGATCAACAGTGCATTTTATCTTAACATCAAAAGACGTTGTCCACGGCTTTGAAATTGCCGAAACAAACGCTAATGCAATGGTAACACCAGGTTATATCTCAAGAGTTACCCAAAAGTTTGATAAACCGGGAAGTTATTTAGTGCTATGTAACGAATATTGCGGTGCCGGTCACCAAATGATGAGTACTACAATTACGGTTAAGTAAAGGGGGGAAAGGCTATGGAAACAGCAATAAATCAAACGTTTAAAACAAAAGCAACTAAATTGCTAGGTGTTAATAAAGAAGACGCAAAAATTTCGAAAACATATTTATTTGTATCATTTGTCATCTTGTTAGTTGGTGGATTTTTAGGGTTAGCACAGGGTTTAAACCGTGCCGGTCTTCTTGAACTGCCATCGTGGTTAAACTATTATCAGGTTCTTACGATGCACGGTGTGTTCATGCTTCTTGCCTTCACTACGTTCTTTACATTTGGTTATCTGTATGCAGGTCTTTCACATGAACTGGGAGGGCTTCTTCCAAAGGTTAGAAAGTTTGTCTGGACTGCGTTTGCATCCAAGATTATTGGCGCGGTATTGGTTGTTATTCCAATCCTCATGAATGAAGCATCAGTAATGTACACATTCTATCCGCCTTTAAAAGCACACCCAATGTTTTATATCGGTTTAGTATTCTTCGCAGTGGGTATGTGGTTGTGCAACGTTGGCGCATTTATCCAAGTAGCCAATTGGCGGAAAAATAATAAAGGAAAGCATGTTCCAATCTTCTCTTACTTTGCAACTGGTATCAACGTTCTAATGTTTTTTGCACTTATTCCTGTAGCAATTGAAGTTTTATATCTAATTCCTTGGTCTTTAGGCTGGGTTAAGACGGTTAATGTTATGGTTTCTCGTACATTATTCTGGGCCTTTGGACATACGCTCGTAAATATCTGGTATTTAACAGCTACTTCTGCATGGTATGTCATTGCACCGAAATTAATCGGCGGCAGACGCTGGAGTGACACATTAACCCGTGTCGTTATTATCGCTTTGGTAATCATGAACATTACCGGTGGATTCCATCACCAAATCATTGATCCAGGTATTTCTTTACCAGTTAAAATGATGCACGTATTTATGAGTTTAGCAATTGGTTTCCCATCATTAATGACCGCTTGGGCCATGTTTGCAGTATTTGAAAAGACTGCAAGAAAGCAAGGCGGAAAGGGACTGATCGGCTGGTATAAAAAAATGCCATGGGGCGATGTTCGTTTCCTAGCGCTATTTATCAGTATGGCTTCGTTTGCTCCAGCGGGTGCCGGTGGTATTGCGCAAACAACCAACCAATTGGACACAGTTGTTCATAACACGATGTGGATTGTCGGTCACTTCCACTTAACGCTTGGTGTAACTGTCGCATTGGCATTCTTTGGGATTAGTTATTGGTTAGTTCCATATATTTCAGGACGTGTTCTAACACCACAAATCAATAAATTAGGCGTCATCCAAACTTGGATCTGGACAATCGGCATGATCTTTATGTCAGGTGCCATGCACACAGTCGGATTATTTGGCTCACCACGAAGAACTTCATTTACAACATATGGCGATCATGCAACAGCATTAGGCTGGAACCCATATATGATGGCAATGGCTGTCGGCGGTACTTTGTTAATCATCGGTGTTATTCTTCAAGTGTATGCGGTAATTAATATGATGTTCTTTGCACCAAAAGGGGAAACAGAATTCCCAATTGCGGAAGCAGAAGAAAATGCTTCTCCAACTCCTTATTGGACAGAGCGCTGGGGACTATGGATTGTGGTTATGCTATTAGTCGTCGCAATGGCATATGTCGTTCCACTAACAGAATTTATTGTCAATGCACCTCCAGGATCACCTGGGTTCAAGACTTGGTAATTAGAAAAGCGGAAGCGCCTTGCACAGGGGCGCAAAGCATAAGACGAGCCTTCTTGACGGATTGGCTGTAGACCTTCGAGCCCCTAGGCGCTGAAGCTGGACAGTTTTGATAACAAAAGAGATAGCTCGTTTGCTGGGCTATCTCTTTCTGCTAAAAGAGAGAGAACTTTTTTAAAAATAGGTTTGGGAAGTGGTCGTTATGATCAAAAATCGGCATCAGGTAATTTCACTATTAGTCGTATTTGTGTTTGGATTTGTTTTATTTTATACAGGCACAGACGGTTTTCGAGCCTTTACGGCGGAAACAGCCAGGGTCAACAGGCTGCTGGACGAGAAGCCGAAATTTCCTAAAATAACATTGGAGGACAGCAAGCAACGGGAATATTCCATCTCTGAATTCAAAGGGAAGTACGTATTTATTACCTTTCTTTATACGTCTTGTACATCTGTCTGCCCGCAGTTGGAAATGAACATGTCAAAGGTTTACGAACAGATCCCGAAAAAATATTTGGGAAAGGATATCGTATTTTTGAGCATCAGCTTTGACCCATCCAGAGACACTCCACAGACGCTAGAAAAATACCGCACTTATTTTAAAAGTGATGGGGAAACCTGGCGGATGGCAAGGGTTCCGGACAAGAATGAATTGGATGCTTTGCTAAAAGAATTTGGAGTGACTGTCATTCCTGACGGATACGGGAATTTCACTCATAATTCAGCATTTTATTTAGTAGACCCGAAAGGCAGTCTTCAAGATGTGATGGACTATAAAAAAATAGATGAGGCAGCCGATAAGGTTGTCAAGATTCTAAATCAGGAAGCGGGGGAATAATCAATGCAACAATTTATATATGGATTATTGTTACTTATTGCCCTAGCTATTCCGCCTATTGCCCATTTTATGGAATCTGTGATGATTATGCATATGCATATGCAAATGCCAATGGTGGTGTTTGCGGGATTCCTGATGGCACGACTTTTTATGGACCGCTTTCCGAGATTTTTTGATAAATGGAACGGGAATGGCGTTCCGGGAATTTTATTGTTTGTCATAATTGTAGGCTTCTGGACGCTGCCGCGTTCGATGGATGACGCTTTAACTGAACAAAGCGTAGAGGTATTTAAGTTTGTGAGTTTATCGCTTTTAGCTGGATTTCCCTTGAGGGACAGCTGGAAAAGGCTAAATTCACTTGGAAAAAACATTCTTTTTATCTTCTTCACCATTCTGTTTCTGGTGGTAGGCTGGCTTTATATTGATGCACCTGTCCAATTATGCAATAACTACTTGGTTATCGAGCAAATCACGCTAGGCTGGGGCTTCTTGACTACGGCAATATGTATAGTTATATACTTGATATATATTACTTTTACGGACCGGACGAAATATGAATAATAGAAATGCAGCCGCTTGGAGTGATTTCCAGGCGGCTGTTTTTTGGCAAATAAAGAGGGATGTTTAATGGCAGTGTAGAAGTAGATGTTTGGAAGATAAAGAGGTGATTTAATAATGATTGAAGTGTATTCAAAAGAGGATGTTATCTGTGTTGAAGGGACCGTGGAAAGGTTTGGCCGCAAAATTTATGCTTATTTAGTAGACGGCATGTTAGTTGATACGGGTCCTCAATCCATTGAAGAGGATTTTATTTCTTTTTATAAAGAACATTCATTTGATAAGGTTGTTTTAACCCACAGCCACGAGGATCATTCTGGAACCGCTCCGTGGATTCAGGAAAATCGCGATATTCCAATTTATGTCCATCCAAAAGGGGTCGGCGTTTGTGCGGAGTTTGCTCCGTATCCGAAATACCGCCAGATTACCTGGGGGGTACGCAGAGAGTTTCAGGCATTGCCGCTGGGAGAATCAATTCAATCGCACAAATCAACTTGGAAAGTGATTTACACCCCGGGCCATGCCGATGACCATGTTGCACTTCTAGATATGGAAACTGGACGGCTTTTTTCCGGAGATTTATTTGTTGCTCCCAAGACAAAGGTGATTATGTCGAGCGAATCGATTCCGGTCATTATGAATTCGATTCGGACTCTATTAAATTATGATTTTGGTTCGATGTTTTGCGCCCATGCAGGCTACATACCGAACGGAAAAGATACGCTGAAGAAAAAATTGGAAAATCTCGAGAATCTTAGCGGGGAAGTGGAGCATCTCTATAAAAGCGGGCTTTCCGTAGCAGAGATTAATGAAAAGCTGTTTCCAAAAAAATACCCGCTTCTTACTGTTTCGGGCGGGGAATGGGACTCGATTCATATCGTTTCTTCAATAGTTGCGGATTTTTCGAAAGGTGTTATCAATAGTGGAAGACAAGATTAATAGACTGGAAACCTATATGGAATCATTAGCCGCCAACGAGTTTTTTAACGGCGCAGTGCTTTTCGGACACAAGGGGGAGATTTTATTAAAAAAAGGATACGGTTATGCATCGTTCCAATATGATATTTCCAACTCTTCGACCACAAAGTTTAGGGTAGGTTCGTTAACAAAAGCCTTCACCGCGATAGGGATCATGCTGCTGCATGAAAAAGGAAAGTTAGATATCGATCACCAGATTGATAAAATTCTCGCGGATTATCCGAATGGTTCTGTCATTACAATTCGCCACTTATTAACCAATACCTCGGGAATTCCTAACTTTACCTCCAGTCCGGAGTATTGGGTGAAAACAATGAGATTGCCGTCAAATCTTGATGCGGTTATAGATTCGTTTAAAAATTTGCCGCTGGAGTTTACTCCCGGGACGGATATGAACTACAGCAATTCCGGTTATTTGGTACTGACAAAAATAATTGAAAAGGCGTCAGGACAATCATACGCAGATTTTCTACAAAATGAGATTTTTAAAAAATTAGGGCTTAAGTGTACGGGAATTGACGATGGCCGCAGGATTGTAAAGTCAATGGCGGAAGGCTATACGGTATGGGGGGACATTATCCATACCGAGCATATCGATATGTCATTCCCGCTCGGCGCCTATGGCATGTACTCCACTTTGGAAGATTTATATATTTGGTGTCAGGCACTTTTAAAAAGCACTTTAGTAGACCAGTCGCTGCAGGAGCAAATGTTTACCAATATTAACAGGTATGGATATGGCTTCGGTTGGTTTATCGATGAGGGTGAATATAAGACTTGTAGTCATTTCGGCGATGTGAACGGTTTTGTTAATCATTTAGTGATGTATCCTAATGAGGACCTTGTGGTAATCGTATTAAGTAATCTCAATATTACTCCTGTTACGCAAATCAGCAGTGATTTGGCAAAAATAATATTTGGTGAAGAAGTGAACAGTGTTTCTCTAATTGTTCCGCTCGAAGGAGATTCGCTTCCACTGGGATCGTTTGAAGGGACCTATAAAAGTGATAAGGTTGAGATTACTGTTAGACATGATGATAATGAACTGTTTGCGGTCGTTCCAAAAATGTATGGTGTTCCCTATAAGTTCCGTTTGCAGCCAATTCAAGTTGAGGCCGCGAAGATGATTTGTAAAAGTGACTTTATCAATGATACATATACTTTTTTTCTTGATAACAATAGAGCCCCTTACAGGCTTGAATTTACTGATTGTTATGGTCAGGTATGTTTACTTGAACGGCAGAAACTCTGAAACAGGGTTCTAAGCAGTTTCTAAAAATATAGACATTAATAGACAAATATATAATTTTTTACATTATACTTTAATGTATTAAAAATGTATGCAGAATGATGAGGATTCCAAAATTTAGGGTAACTATTTTTATCAATTTTAATAAAAGTACCTATTATTATCCAAACCTATCAAACGAAACTATGTAACATCCCATTGAATCATAATTTGACATCGGAAATGTACCTTTCAGAATATGGCCGATTTTTTGGCATGCTGGAGCGGAAATTATTTGTTCAATCCCACATTAAAGGGATGCCAACCACATCCCTGAAGAAGTCTTTTTCCAAACAATTTGGCCTTACCGCCAGACAATTCAACTCCCTGAGGATGCAGCTGGATGGGAAGGTTTCTTCTATTTTAGAAAAAAGGAAATTTGATATTCAACAACTAGAATCCAAAATTGAATATTTACAAAAAAGCATCGTTAAGAAAACCACTCAAAAAGATAAGCTTCTGCAAAAACTTCTGAGAATTCCTCAAACTAGTCCGGCCTTCCCGAAACAACATAAAAAATACCGAAACATGAAATTTTACCTCCACCAAAAAAAGCGGAGGCTCCGAAATATACAGCACAAATTGGAAAAATTAAAATCAGATGAACTAAATCATAAAATTCGCATTTGTTTTGGGTCCAAGAAGTTGTTCCATAAGCAATTTTATTTGGAAGAAAATAAATACAAGGATCATGCGCAATGGAAGGAAAAGTGGCTTGAGTCCAGAAGTTCCCAGTTTCTTGTGGTGGGTTCCAAAGATGAAACGTATGGAAATCAATCAGCCACCTATGATTTACAAAACGCTATTTCGAAATATGGCAAATATATCACCTTTCCGGAAGTGCATTTTCCCTATGGCCAAGAGGTCATTGATCAGGCAAAGATTCCTTATATGGGCTTCACCCGAAACGGCAAACCGCAAAAATATTTTTCCTCCATTACTTATCGTTTTTTGAAACAGAAAAAAGGGTGGTATGTGAACGCAACCCTTGAAAAAGAGACTCCAAAAATAGGAACATCCAACCTGAATGGATTGATTGGAATCGACCTCAATGCAGGATTTTTGGCTATTTGTGAAATTGACCGGTTTGGCAACCCAATCAAAAGCTGGACAGTGGATGTTCCGATGTATTGCCGGAGAAAAGAACAGTTGCAAGCTTCTTTAAGCGATGCGTTAAAGGAAATTCTAGCCCATGCCGTTTCCGTACAAAAAGATGTCGTGATCGAGAAATTGGATTTTTCCCAAAAGAAAGCCAGTTTAAGAGAAATGGGCACTAAATATGCGCGGATGCTTTCGGGGTTTGCCTATTCCTCCTTTCAACAATTAATCGAATCAAAAGCAAAAAAAGCGGGAGTAAGAATCAGAAAAGTAAACCCCGCCTATACGAGCCAAATTGGGCAGATGAAATTTATGGCGCGTTACGGACTAAGTTCCCATGGTTCCGCTGCTTGCATGATTGCAAGAAGAGGCTATTATTTTAAAACGGAAAAACCAAAATATGACTCTGTGCTGTCTTTCCCAAAAAAATTCGATAAACAAAAGGCTAATTTTAATAATTGGAGGTCGCTCACGAGACACTGGGGAAAATACTACTATTTTCAGGATAAGATTGAACTATTAAAAGCGGATATTTGAAAGGAAACAAGAGAAATTGGAGCAACGCTTCCTGTTTACCTGAAAGGAAGAATAGGACCACGTACTCCAATTTTATAGGCAAGATTGCAATAATAGTGTGGCTTACAGCCAAACTAGAGTATCGAAAAGGTATCCTGTGCCGTGGATATCATTCGAAAGGATGAAGAAAATGACACTGTGACGGAAACGATGAAGTTTGGATTGGTCGAAGACTCATCCAGACGGATGTATCCATTCTAGTATTAGGGCGTGATTCCCTAACGCGATTCGCAAAAAGCTCTGTTCGTTTTGCGTGCTAAATGGAAAAGCAACAATCCATTTAGAACATATAGACAGTAATATCCATAAATGTCTATATTTTTAGGAACGGTACTGCCGTTTTATTTTTTTAAAAAGAATGGTAAATTTATCGTAAACATTATTTTAATCAGCAGATGGGTGATCAACATGGAGTTGCCAAAGGATTTTCTCGAAAAAATGAAGAACCTTTTAGATGAGGAATATGAGGATTTTGTAAAAAGTTATCACGAGAATAGATCGCATGGGTTTCGGGTGAACCCTTTAAAAATCTCGGCTGAGGAGTTTAAAAAAATCAGCCCTTTTAATCTGGAAAAAATCCCATGGGTGAAAGAGGGGTTTTTCTATGGAACAGAGGACCGGCCCGGGAAGCATCCGTACCATGAGGCAGGCTTGTACTATATTCAGGAGCCAAGCGCGATGGCGGCAGGGGAGCTAGTCGACCCGCAGCCGGGTGAGCGTGTCTTGGATTTATGTGCAGCTCCGGGTGGGAAAACCACTCATATTGCGGGGAAAATGCAGCAACAGGGATTTTTGCTCACGAACGAAATTCACCCTGCACGGGCCAAGGTTCTTTCGCAGAATGTCGAGCGGATGGGGATTAGGAACGCCGTTGTAACCAATGAAACTCCGGCGAGACTAGCCCAGCGGTTTCCGGGGTATTTTGACCGGATCATGGTCGATGCACCGTGCTCTGGAGAGGGGATGTTTCGCAAGGACCCTGATGCCTGTGCTGAATGGAGTCCTGAGAATGTAGCGGTATGTGCCGCTCGGCAGTTTGATATTCTCGAACACGCTGGGACGATGCTTCGCCCGGGGGGCAGGCTCGTATACTCGACCTGTACATTTTCACCTGAAGAAAATGAAGGTGTCATTAGTAAGTTTATAAAAGATAACCCTAACTTTGAGATAGAGGACGTTCAGGTTTATGAGGGCTTTGGAAAAGGCAGGCCGGACTGGATTTCAGATGGTGCTTCCGGTCTTGGAAAGACAATCAGGATTTGGCCTCATCAATTACAGGGTGAGGGCCACTACATTGCCGTTCTAAGAAAAAAGGATGGTGACGAAGCGGGCGGCAAGCTGAAGTACGCCAAAACCTTGTCTGACCAGAAAGTTTTAAAAAGCTATTATCAGTTTACGGAGGAGACTTTACTTGAGACGCCAAAAGGGGAATTTCTTTTATTTGGCGAGCAGTTGTACTTGCTGCCGAAGGAGATGCTGTCATTGGAAAATTTGAAGGTGGTCCGGCCGGGATGGCATCTGGGGACGATTAAGAAGAACCGCTTTGAGCCGTCACATGCCTTTGCTTTGGGTTTAAACGGAGAACAGGTGAAGCATAAATGGAGTTTGCTAAGTGATTCCCGTGAAATATCGGCATATCTAAAAGGCGAGGCGCTAACGGCAGAGGGCCCGAAAGGCTGGTATTTGATGGAGGTAGACGGCTATTCCATCGGGTGGGGCAAGCTGTCAGATCATATTTTGAAAAACCATTTCCCAAAAGGGCTGCGCTGGACGGGGATTGGTTGAGGGACATGAAAGAACATTATTATGATAAGCTATTAAATATAAAGACAAGAGCGGAGCAGCAGGGATTTCACCAGTCCCTGCATTACCATCGCTATGAGCCAACCCCCTATAGCGGACTGGAAGAATTATTTAAAACCTATGAGCTGAAACCGGGTGACCGGGTCGTGGACTTTGGCTGCGGCCGGGGACGGCTGAACTTTTATATCCACTATTTTTTTCATGCATCAGTGGTTGGAGTTGAAATGGACGAGGGGCTGTTTCAGGCCGCTTTGGCAAATCGCGAAAGCTATATTAGAAAAACAAAGAATCGCAGTGACAAAGTTGAGTTTCGTTGCTGCCTGGCAGAAGAGTATCCGGTAGCTCCTCGGGATAATCGGTTTTATTTTTTCAATCCGTTTTCGATTCAGGTCTTTCAAAAGGTTATTAATAATATCTTAGTTTCGCTGGAAGAATACCCGCGGGAACTTGATGTGATTTTATATTACCCCTCTGAGGATTATATTTATTTTCTGGAAAACCGAACGGCGTTTGACTTGATAGAGGAAGTAAAAGTGCCATTTGTTTACCGGCATAATCCAAACGAGCGGTTTTTAATTTATCGGCTGTGATTTTAAAAGTAGGTGTCCACCCTAAGAGGACAAATGTCCACGGACGGTGCTTGATACCTATTTGGAGGTGATTTTGAATGGAGAGTATAACGGTTGTTTCGCTGTTAGATGTAATTAGTGAGTTGTTTTCGGATGAGATTTCGATTGCGGTTTCCAACACTAGTGAGTATATTTATTACCGTCCGAGCAAGCGGATTGATTTGAAGATTCGCCGTGGTGATCCTTTGAAGGATGGCACGATTGCCTATAAGGCGGTGAATACTGGGCAGAAGGTTTCGGAGTTTATCGACCGTGACGTTTTTGGGATTCCATACCATGGGATGGCTGTGCCATTTTTTCATGATGGTAAGATTGAAGGCTGTGTGACGGCAATATTTCCGTCACTAACCAGCGGCAAGTTAGTCGTCACCATTAAATCAGAAGATGGCTGGATTCCAGTTCCGTTTTCACAGGTGATCTACCTCGAAGCTAAGGAAAAAAAGACCTTTGTTTACGCCGAGGGGCACAGCGGCACCCATAAATATTCGCTGCAGGAATTTGAATTTCTACTTCCAAAGGATGACTTTATCCGCTGCCACCGCTCGTTTATTGTGAATGTCAATCATATAAAGGAGATTCACCCGGACACCCATTCAACCTTTATTTTAACGATGAAAAATGGCGACAGAGTGCAGGTCAGCCAATCTTATTCGAGCTATTTTCGTAGATTGTTAGGATTTTAGATAAATAATTCTGCTTTAGCACGTAGATTTTCTGTTTTATCCGAAAATTTCATAACTAGTCCCCGATTTCTCTAACTGAAAACCTTTATCGGTTACAATTAATATAAAATTCCATTGGGGAGTGGGATGAAATGTTGGATAGCAAATACGAACGGATTAAAGATTCAAGACTTTGGGACCGTGTAGTGACGCCGGAAGAGGCAGCATCTTGGATTCAAGACGGCATGACGCTGGGATTAAGCGGCTTTACACGTGCCGGTGATGTGAAAGCGGTTCCCTTTGCATTGGTGAAACGTGCCGAGCACGAGTCGTTTAAGGTAAATGTTTATACGGGAGCATCATTGGGCTCAGACGTTGACAAGCTGTTTGCAGAGGCTGGAATTATTGGAAAAAGGCTTCCTTTCCAAGCAGACCCGACGATGCGCGGAAAAATCAATAGCGGTGAGTTATTGTTTGTCGATCAGCACTTATCACACACTTCGGAACTAGTTCGAGCTGGAGTAATGGAGCCTGTCGATTACGCTATATTGGAAGCGTTCTCAGTTACCGAGGATGGAATGGTGATTCCGACCACTTCAGTAGGAAATTCACTATCGTTTGCCTTAAATGCAAAGTCGATTATTATCGAGATTAATTTGGCACATCAGGTGAACCTGGAAGGCTTGCATGATTTATATGAGCCTGGGAAGCAGGGCGAGCGCGGCCCGATTCCATTGACAGGGGTAAAAGACCGGATTGGCACGATCGGAATCCCGGTTGATATCGATAAGGTAAGAGGGATTGTATTTACTAACCAGCTTGACTCGCCTTCAACGATTGTTCCTCCAGATGAAGAAACGGTCATCATGGCCAACCATTTAATCGATTTTTTACGTACCGAAGTGCAAATGGGCCGTCTGACAAACCGGCTTGCACCGCTTCAGTCGGGGATTGGCTCGGTTGCGAATGCCGTTCTTCATGGCCTCTTGGATTCAGAGTTTGAAGACCTTGAAGTTTACTCTGAAGTATTGCAGGATGCCGTGTTTGATTTAATTGATGCCGGGAAGGTTAAGTATGCATCATGCTGCTCTATTACATTGTCTGAGCAGAAGATGAAAGAGGTTTATGGCAATTTTGAAAAATACCGAGATCTGCTTATTATGCGGCCGCAGGAGATTTCCAATCATCCGGAAATTATCCGCCGTCTTGGATTAATTTCCATTAACACTGCGCTGGAATTAGACATTTACGGCAATGTCAACTCCACCCATGTACTTGGAACAAAGATGATGAACGGAATCGGCGGTTCCGGGGATTTCGCTCGCAATGCTCGCCTTGCGATTTTTGTAACGAAATCCATCGCTAAGGGCGGTAAGATCTCAAGCATCGTGCCTTTCGTTTCCCACGTCGACCATACCGAGCATGATGTCGATGTCATTGTGACGGAACAGGGGTATGCAGACTTACGGGGACTTGCACCGAGACAGCGGGTAGAATTGATTATCGAGCGCTGCGCGCATCCAATGTACCGTCAGCAGCTGCGCGAATATTATCAGGAAGCTCTCACAAGAGGCGGGCAAACGCCTCATGTGTTGGAAAAAGCATTTTCCTGGCATACCAATTTTGCAGCCAATGGAACCATGCTGCAACCTGTATTGGAAACGGTATAAAATATTATATTGCAAAACGAAAGGTGAGCCTGAGCATGCTAGGGCTCACCTTTCATTTTGCTGGGTTTTCTCGTTCTTTTTTCTGTGAAAAACATAACTTTATGAAATTTGGGGGAATTTAGTGGATGGAGGGATAAAAAATGACTGAAAAAGTGGAAAATGTCAATCTAACAAGTGCTGAAATATCCTCGTTATGGGTTACATATCTGAACATCGGTGTCGCAAGCTGTCTATTAACACACTATGCGGAAACGTGTAATGACCCAGAAATTCTTGCTATCGTTGAGGAATCTCAACATTTTGCCAAAAAACATTTGAAGCTGATAGTAGATTTGTTTCATGAAGAAAAAATTGCTGTACCTGAGGGCTTCAAGGTAGAGAAACATGTTATCCCTCGTGCACCGAAACTATTTTCCGATATATTTTATATCCATACGATACTGCATATGTCCAAGTACGGGGTTACCTCCCATAATGTTGGAATGATTCTGGCAGCACGAGTGGATGTGCGGCAATTTTATAAGGAGATGTTTGACGATGTTTCTTATCTCCATAATAAGGTTGTAATTTGTATGCAAGAAAAAGGGATTTTTATAAGAATGCCATACATGAACTATCCAACAAAAATTGACTTTGTCAATAAAGAAAGTTTTTTAACCGGCTGGTTTGGCAGAAGGCGTCCATTGTTAGGTATTGAAGTAACCCATCTAATGGTCAATGCCAACCAGAATGAAATTGGAAGAGCACTTTGTGCTGGATTTTCTCAAGTAGCCCAAGACCAGGAGATTAGAGATTATTTTCTTCGTGGCAAACACATCTGCAAACATATCCTAAGCTCCATCCATGATGTGTTAATAGAAAGTGAGGTACCAGCACCGATGTCGTGGGATCAAGGTGTAACCGACTCAACAGCTGCACCATTTTCGGATCAACTAATGCTTTATATCGTGGGGGTTCTTTCTAATCTTGGCATTTCCTCTTATGGTGCTGCAATGTCAGCTACCATGCGCAGGGACATAAGTGCCATGTACACCGGCTTTATCGCCAAAACAGGAACGTTTGGCGAGGACGGTTTGAATTTAATGATTGAAAGAAGATGGTTGGAACAGCCGCCGCAATTTGAAGATCATGATAAATTGGCTAAAAAGGAATAAATGATGAAAATAAATGATTGAAAAAAGGGAATCAACCTGGAGAATGGTTAATTCCCTTTTTTGTATGGAGGAGATACCAGGAGAGCGGCGAATTAAAAGAAGTGTTTGTTTTTAAGGGGGAATGTTTAATGGAAAAAAAGGTGTACGTGATTAGGCATTGCGAGGCGGAGGGACAGCCAAGGGAAGCACAGTTAACAGAGAGGGGGATGCAGCAGGCGAAGGAGTTAGTTGAATTTTTGGCAGGTGTAAAGATTGATAAAATTATATCAAGTCCGTTTCGGCGTGCTGTTCAGTCGATTGAACCATTGGCTTTTTCGAAAAAAATTAGAATAGAAGTGGATGAGCGCCTCTCAGAGCGTATTTTAAGTACAAAGGCATTGGGGGATTGGCAAGAAAAATTAGAGACGTCATTTGTGGATCTAGAGGTAAAATTTGATAGCGGGGAGTCCAGTGCCGAAGCGATGGACCGAATTGTTAGTGTCGTAAAGGAAGTTTTGGCTGTGGAGACCGAAAATACGCTTATCGTCACTCATGGGAACTTGATGTCATTGCTATTAAAATATTTTCAACCGGACTTTGGATTTGAAGAGTGGAAGAACCTAAGTAACCCAGATGTCTACCTTTTGACCTTTTGCAATCAGAATGTCAGTATTAAGCGTGTGTGGGAGTAAGAAAAAGGTGTTTTTGCCTCTGTTATACGTTAGAAAGAGTAATTGAGGGTGTCAGACACCAAAAACAGGAGAGTTCCATGGAATTAACTAAACGGATTGATGTGCTTGATTATTTGCGTGGATTTGCGTTGCTGGGAATCATTTTGGTAAATATAGGGCCGCTGCTTTCTGTCGAGGAACCTTCCCAGAACTCAATGGACGCATCCTACTGGCGGTTTTTATATTTATTTGTAGAAGGCCGCTTTTATACCATTTTCACCTTTTTGTTTGGGGTCGGGTTTTATATTTTTATCACAAGAGCCAACGCAAAGGGCATGAACGGATATGTCTTATTCTTGAGGCGAATTGCTGTATTATTCCTCTTTGGCTTGATTCATGTCCGGTTTCATCCGGGAGAGGCATTAACCGTTTATGCAGTCTGTGGATTGATACTTTTGCCTTTTTATAAGATTAATAAAGCGGTGAACCTCATCATAGGGTTTGGTTTGTTAGTCATTATTGGCATTTCCGCCATAAAAATTTTAATGGTCGTTCCGGTAATGCTGTTAGGGATTTCGGCAGGGCAGTTCGGTTTGTTTGAGGTTGTAACCAAAAGGGTTAACCAGATTGCCGTTTTCACTATGATTATGTTCGGGTTAAGCGCAATAGGACTGCTTTATCAATACCAATATGCACCGGTTTTTTCCGAGGGATGGTCTGGGCCTTCAGGTAGAGAGGCAGCGAGGTTTATTGATATTGGCATCACAATAGGTCCGATTGTTTCGGCTTTTTATGCTGGCCTTTTAGTACTATTGCTGCAGATTCAGATTATCCAAAAGCTGCTGTCACCTTTAAAAAGCTACGGAAGGATGGCACTGACAAACTATCTATTGCAAACAGTGTTTATCTATCTGGCAGGCTGTACCTTTAACCTGTTCGGAAGGGTTTCTTACATAGAAACTCTTTACATATGTCTGGCTATTTACGTTATTCAAATGACATTTAGTGTCATTTGGCTGCGATTCTTCCGATACGGCCCGCTCGAATGGATTTGGCGGGCACTAACCTACCTAAAGGTCCCGTCAATGCGGTAACGCGCTAAAGTGCCGAGGGCCTGACCCTCGGAGCCCATTCTATGCCACAAAGGACAAAGGAATCGGGCTTGGCCTAACTGTCAGCAACAAAATTATCCAAGAACACCAGGGCACCATGAAAATCGAAAGTCATATCGGCCATGGCAAAACAGTAAAAGTGGAACATATTTAAAAAAGGTGTCAGGCACCGCTCGTGGACAAATGGGCAATTTGTCCACCGGGGGTGGACACTTTTTTTGCTGTTTTTAGCATTATTTTGTATAGCGATTGGCATAGCTTGATGCGACAAAGGCGTCGGGTTTTATTTTTGGTTCTACGCCCATAGATTCCATTCGCATGACCATTTCTTTAACAAACTCACTCGTTTTGTTTCGAATCCCCGCCCCGATGTCGATATGGCCCTCTATCGTAAAAGTAGCCCCTTGATAGACATTTGGCAGAACAATATTGATTAACTCATTTTTCTTATCCTCTGTAAACAGGGAGACGACTTCCTCCGTCAAAGATAATTCCAGTGAAATCCGCTCGTGCAGCTGAGTCATTTTTCTTGGAACAATCACCTTTTTTATACACGCCCATACGCCATTCCCCACATTTTGAATGACAATGCCAGTAATGAAAATTGTATGTGACCTGTGAACCTGAGAATCCGTTCCGACCATTAAGCGGTAATTCCCGCATGGGTCGCTTTTCATAAATTCAGTTATACGCTCGAAAACCTGTTCAAACTCCATCTTGCTCTCTTGAAGATTTTTAAATGTATGGCCTGCAGGCCTGGGATTTACCATCATGAATCCACCACATCTTTCCCTTCAAATCTTTGATGTTATTATTCTAGCTTATGGAAAAATAAGGATTGGCGTGCAGCGATTGAAATGATTCTAGGGATGGGCTTTAGAGAATTTCAGATTTAATTTCCTTTATTTGTTCAGTATGCCGCTGATCGTGCAAATAGACGTTTTCAATCCATTGGTAAAGAGGTAGATAACCAAAAAGAGGATGTTTAGCGGATTTCTCTGTCAGAATGGTTTCGTCTTTTATTCCATCCATAACATCGAGTAATAATGTTCTTGATTCATCTAGCAAATTGAGAATCTGCTGTAATTCGAAAGTTTCAGAAGAAGGGACAACGATACTAGGTGCATCTGCTTTCTTAGTACGGTCTAATAAAAATAGGTGTATCGGCTTTGGCTCGGACTTTTTACTAGTTTCAGAGTTCAGGCCATAGACAACCCCGCTGGTAAACGCCTTTTCAGTTAAATAAAGATGGTGGCAGACCTGGGCCACACTCCAACTATCTTCGCCAGGTGATTTGTTTAATTCCGCAAAACTGAGAGTCTTTATCTCATTTAGCAACTGCTGGCGTGTCTCCGCCAGTCTTTCACGATGTATCTCTAAGTCAACCATAACCATACCTCCTAAATTGGACTAACAAAATATGTCCCACTATGTTTTATATTCGGCACCAAGCCAAATATTCCTTTTCCGGCCAATCAACAATGGTGAGAAGTTGCCCGCCAGAGGTGGACAGGGTTCAAGAACGGTGCCTGATCCCCTTACAAAACAAACGATTATTTTTCAAAAACCTTAAAGGAACGCCTATTTACTAGAAATTGGACAAGTACCGTTACCATTTTTTAATAGTTTCATAACTTATTTAAAAAGCTATGAAAGGGTGAGAAAATAATTGTTTGGTTATTCAATGGTTCAAATGGTGCGTACTCATGCCCATAAATTGGACAGACATTTGCGGGAAGAAGTTTTAAATTTGTACAAGCCGTTTACATGGACGCCGTGCTTTTTGCATAAACATTTCGAGGGATTCCTTAAATGGGGCCGCAAAATGTCCGTTATTATTGAATTTGAGGAAGGCTGCTTTGAAAAAGGTTGCCATCAGGTATCCGAAGTGATGAAACAGTATTCCCGAAATAGCATGAAACGAAGTTTATCAAGTATGTCCTGCCATAGTGCAGATGTGACTCCAAATGGCTTAGAAGGGATCCTGTCGAGCTGCCATCATGTCAAAAAGGTTTATTTAAACAGGGAAGTGAAGGCGTTGCTTGATGTTGCTGTCCCTGCCGCTAATGCTAAAAACATCAAAAGAAATAACACTGTACTAACAGGGGAAGGAGTAACAATCGCGATTATCGACACTGGCATTTATCCACACAAGGACTTAGGGGATAGAATTAAAGGCTTTGTTGACCTCGTCAATAATGACCCAGACCCTTATGATGATAATGGCCATGGAACCCACTGTGCCGGTGACGCGGCTGCCAATGGTCCCTATGCAGGACCAGCCCCAGGAGCTCATCTGATTGGCGTAAAGGTGTTGGATAAATTGGGCTCGGGGTCTTTGGATACCGTCATGGAAGGGGTGGATTGGTGCATTAATTACAATGCCGGTAATCCGCCTGAAAAAATTGATATCATCAGCATGTCATTAGGCAGCACAGCTCAGCCGGGTGAAGATCTAATGGTTAAGGCTGTTGAAAAGGCCTGGGCAGCAGGTATTGTCGTGGTAGTGGCGGCTGGGAATGAAGGTCCGAATTATGGAACCATCGCAAGTCCTGGTATTAGTCAAAAAGTGATTACCGTTGGAGCTCTTGATGATAAAAATACAGTGGACCGCGGCGATGACGATGTGGCCAGCTTTTCGAGCAGAGGGTCAAAGGATGTTAAAGATGAGCTAAATAAGCCGGATATTTTAGCGCCCGGGGTGAATATCATTTCACTAAGATCCCCTAATTCCTATTTAGACAAGCTGCAAAAATCTGCAAGGGTAGAAAATGATTACTTTGTTTTATCAGGTACTTCCATGGCAACACCTATTTGTGCGGGTATATGTGCATTGATTAAACAGCGCGTGCCTGGAGCAACACCGCAGCAAGTAAAAGACCTATTGAAGAATAACACAGATTTATGGAAGGACCGCGAAAACGCGATTTACGGAGAAGGCTATATTAATGCGGATAGATCCATTCCGGAGTAAGCAAATAAAGCGGAATAGGGAGATATCTCATTAATTATGGTAGAAATCAGCTGTTTTTGTTAACTTAAATAAAATTTTGGTTGACAAATAACCACCCGCCCATTTATTTTAAAACTATCAGATATCAGAATTTAATTTAGGGTGGGGAGAAAATGAGAAAGTTAAGAGCGCTGGACATCACGCTTGTCGGGATGTTCGTGGCCCTGATGGCGGTCGGGGCAAACATTACGACGATTGCACCATTTTTGCAGGTTGGCGGAGTGCCAATCACGCTGCAAACTTTTTTTGCTATTTTGGCAGGGCTAATTTTAGGAAGCCGATTGGGAGCCATTGCGATGATTGTTTATACGTTGGTTGGCATGGTCGGAGTACCTGTTTTTGCCGGCTTTTTTGGAGGACTCGGAATTATCCTTCGTCCAACCTTCGGCTTTATTATTTCTTATATTTTTGTAGCTTTTATCATTGGAAGAATCGTCGAAAAGAAAAAAAGCCTGCCTGCTTTTATCATAGCGGCTTTAATTGGAATGACGGTTAATTACCTGTTTGGAACCAACTGGATGTACTATGCCTACAAGCTTTGGGCTGCAGCACCGGAAGGCTTCACCTATAAAATGGCCTGGCTATGGATGGTACCGCCGCTACCGAAAGATATCATCCTGTCCGTATTTGCCGGCATCATGGCCCATCGCCTAGAAAAAACCGTCCTCTCTAAGGGACAATTCAAAAACCTAAAGCGGGCATCCTAAGGTAGAAGGCTATGCGGGCATTATCTTGAAATGTCCACCCATATGGACAAATGTCTTTTTGTGGTGCATGACACCAAAGGTAATACCAAAAAGTGATAACAAAAAGAAGTGGCAGTACCTATTGTTAGGTTACTGCCGCTTCTTTGTTTATGAGGCCGTTTATATAGGATACATGATTTTTACCGAGCTGCTTGGACTTGAACATTAATTCGTCGGCGAGGATGTAGGCTTTCTCCATTGAAACATATTCTTTAACCTTGTAGTAGTAAAGTCCGAAAGATGCGGTATAAAAAATCAGAATGTTTTCCCCGTTGTATTCTGCATTTACTGATCCTTTTTCAATCCCATTGCGAATATCGTTAACCAGATCAACGGTTTGTTCAAAATTCCGATTCCGGAGGCAAAGTGTAAATTCCTCACCGCCGCTCCTAAACAGAAAATCCTCCGGTCCAAGATAACTCTTTAAAGTGGCGGCAAACTGCTGAATGACTTTATCGCCTACAGCGTGGTTATAGCTGTCGTTTATTCCTTTGAATTTATCAATATCGGTTACGACAATCCCGATATTTTCATTAGATCGACTGAGCTCGGCTAATTTTTTGTCCATAAAGGTCCGGTTGAAGGCCCCTGTCAAAAAGTCTGTATAGGCCATTTGCTCGAATTGGTCACGCTCTAATTTCGTTTGAATGTTTTGCGATTTTAAATAGAAGGAATGACTGACGATGTAATTCAAAATAAAGACAATGATTAACATTTCCCACTTTTGATCCTGAAGGAAATGGAAAAGAAGGCCGTTTGATATGGCAACTTTCCCATAATCCAGCATGCTGATGTCTTTAAAAATAAAATCGAAGGCCTTCTTAAAGGATAACTTCTCACCCAAAAGTAGAAACAGGATGACCATCGTTGTGCCGGAAAGGTAAGAGGTAATGCAAACAATTAGAAAGATTAGAATCCAATACCCAAATGGAATGGCTTGAAAGCTTTCATGGAGGTACTGGAATAACAGGTAGGCTGCCGAGTTAGTGATCACAAAGGTGCCAGTATTATAAAAGGCATCAAAAAACTCAGTCGAGTCTGCTGTTTTTGTCCATTTACGATAAATATAAATAGAAAAACGGTAAATCGTTTCAAATATAAACAAGCCGAGCGGCCCGGCAAATAGGACAAAAGATAGGTCGTAACTAATCCCATATTCAATATTGGTATTGCCGTTTTTAAAGAACACTCGAAGACGGAAGTAAAGAATGGAGAAGAACCAGTATACAATTAATATTTTTAAAAAAAGGGAATGGTCCACTAAAATACCGGAAGAACTTAAAGCTGCCAAAAGTGCCGCGGTAAATAAGGAAATCTCGTAAAGCTTGGCTTTATGCATGATCGTCAGTCCTTCCAAAAGGTTTCAAAGAAGAGGCAATGAATTCGCTGAATTAGTAAAAAAGAATGATTATAGGCCAAGCGAATGGATAATCATATTTTACAAAATTTCTATTATATAACCTACATTTTTTTTGAAAATATCCTGACTCAATTTTAAGTGGGAAAATAAGTCATCATTCTTTTTTCTTAAAAAGGATAATAAATTGAAGGGAAGAGATAATGTCATAGAGTTGGGGGAAATTTATGAGGGACGAAAAGTTTATGAAAATGGCCGTTGATGTGGCGCTTGATAATGTACTCCGGTATAGCGGCGGTCCGTTTGGGGCGGTTATCGTGAAGAATGGCCAGATTATCAGTGTTGGCAGCAATCAAGTAACCTTGAAGAATGACCCCACCGCCCATGCTGAGATGCAGGCGATTAGGGAAGCCTGCAAGGCTTTAAATAGTTTCCAATTAACTGGCTGTGAACTATATACAAGCTGTGAACCCTGCCCGATGTGTTTCGGCGCCATCTATTGGGCCAGGTTAGAGAAGGTGTATTATGCCTGTACACATGAAGATGCTGCGAAAATTGGGTTCGACGACCAATTTATTTACGAACAGCTTGAAGTGCCTTCTGAAAAACGCACCATTCCTTTTATACAGCTGCTCACAAACAACACTTATCAGCCCTTCACTGCTTGGGTCAACAAACCAAACAAACAACAATACTAATAACAAATGTCCACCCTGGGTGGACATTTGTCAGATTGTCGAGAAAGGGTATTTTTCTCGGCAATTTTTTATTTTGTCCAAACCTAAATTACCAAACTTTTATGTTTATCTCTGCTAACTGGCCTGTTGATTTCCGCTCCGGGCAGTCGCTTTCCGCGGGGAGGTCCTGGAGCCTCCTCGGCGCTGAAAGCGCCTGCGGGGTCTCCAGTGACCTCTATATCCCGCAGGAGTCGACTGCCCTCCGCTCCAATAAACAGGGAGGCAAAAACAACTAAGTATGGCACTACACCTTATCAAACTTTGAAAAGTGTACTGCACTCTTAAATGAATTTTGGCAGGCTCTAGAGAGGAGAACGTTCATATGCATTACCATTGTCTAGAAACATTTTGTCTTAATAATTAATTCACTTTTTATTTTTATTTGTATTGTGAGGTTGAAGATCTTTTTTAATTACACCTGTTGATTGGCGCGGAAGGCACGAAGACTCCTGCGGGAGTACGGGGCAGGGGAGACCCCGCAGGAGCGAAGCGACGAGGAGGCTCCCCGTCACGCCCTAAGGTGCGCGAAGTGCCTGGAGCGCCAATCAACAGACTTGTTGAAATACCTTATATTAATAATATTTTAATATAATTAACGCGGTGAATTGTTAAAGAAAATAAGTAAAAAAAGCTGTCGATAGTTTCTCGACAGCCTGACACCGTTTCGATTATTTTGCTCCTAATTTTCTGGAGATGCGCAGCCCGAATTCAATTACTTTTTCAATCAAAAAGCTTTTCCTTTCCTCCGTTACATTGAAATTGACATAGCCGACGCTGATGGCCCCGATTAGTTCATTTTGGTGGTTGAAAATCGGAGCGGCGACGGATGACGTACCAGGTGTCCTTTCCCCGTGACTCTCTCCATACCCAAGCTTTTGAACACCCCGCAATAATTGTAAAAACGCCTCGTGTTCATTTTCAGGTACTAAAGAAGAAACAATTTTTAGCTTATCTTTTGGAGGCATGTGAGCAAGCATCACTTTGTTGGCTGCCCCAATGTTCAAAGGTATCCGAATACCAAGCTGATCATATATTCGAATCGGGTTATTCAGGCAGTCAATTCTTTCTACAACTAAAGACTCTAACCCAATAGGCTTACTAAAATAAACACTTTCCTCTACCTCATGCATTAGTTTTTCCAATTCCGGGCGGATCTGCGCCACAAAGTCAAAGGTATCGTACATTTGCAGGCCATACTGGAGCCAGGCATTCCCCATTGAATAGAACTTTGTCTCAAGATCCTGTTGAATAAGCCCATGCTGCTTCATGGATTGTAATAGTCGATGCAATGTGCTGATAGGCAGTTCGGATTCCTTTGATAATTCCGAAATGGCGAACCATCTTTTTGTATCACTTCCCGCAAGAACCTTAATAATTTGCATTGCTCGATCAATTGTTTGCATGTATTTCCCTGCCTTATTTGATTTTTTGGAAAGTGTCTACCGTATTCAGTAAATTCGAAAAATATTGACATCCACTTTATAAGCATATAATATCATATTATAAGTTTTCCTGTCACAGGAAACCCATTCCACCATGCGGAAAAAGGAGGCGGTTTTTTGTTAACATCTATGTATAAAAAGCTCAACAGGGTCATTGTCAAACATCCAAACGATGCATTTATCAGTCAGGAGCATTTAAGTAAGGAATGGAAAAGATTCAACTATATTAATGAACCTGATTTCGCAAAAGCACAACAGGAATATGAGCAGTTTCTTGCCATTATCAAGGAGCATGTAGGGTATGTTGAGTTCTTGCCGGAATCAGAACGGGTTGGATTAGATTCACTCTATGCCCATGATCCCGTTAAATTTACGCCAAAGGGCGCCATCATTTTGAAATCAGGAAAAACATTGCGTCAGCCGGAGGCAGAGGTTTACAAAGATTTTTTACAAGAAAAAGAGATTCCGATAGTAGGAGAATTGACGGGCCAGGCAGTTGCCGACGGGGGAGACCTTGTCTGGCTTGATGACCGCACACTGTTAATCGGACGCGGCTACCGGACAAATGATGAAGCTATCCAGCAAATTAAAGAGATGGTCGCAGATCAAGTCGATGAGGTAATCGTGGTACAACTCCCGCATGACCAAGGGGAGGACGAGTGTCTGCATCTAATGTCCATAATCAGTATCGTGGACGAAGATTTGGCGGTAGTCTATTCACGGCTGATGCCTGTGTTTCTCAGACAAATGCTGATTAAACGAGGCTTCCGGCTGGTTGAGGTACCCGAAGATGAGTACATTAGACTTGGCTGCAACGTGCTCGCGCTGGCACCTCGGGTTTGTATGGTGGTTTCTGGAAACCCTTTCACAAAACAGCAATTAATCGATGCCGGAGCAACTGTCTATGAATATGACGGAAATGAAATCTCTTATTTAGGGACGGGCGGTCCGACCTGCCTGACATGCCCAGTGGAACGAGATTAAGAAATTGGAGGATGAAAAAATGCTAAAAGAATCTGCGTTGAAATCAACAGAAGGAACAAAATTGTTCCATCATACAATTGTCAAAAGACCTGGAACAACTTACGTTAATGGCTTAACTACCTCAGACCTTGGCAAACCAATTTTGGAAAAGGCATTTGAGCAGCACGATGCTTATATTGAAGCACTTAAAAAGTGCGGTACTGAAGTAACTGTCCTGCCAAGCAATGATCAATTTCCGGACTCCACCTTTGTGGAAGATACAGCTGTTTTAACCCCGGAATTTGCGGTTATTTCCAATCCGGGGGCTGAGTCAAGAAACGGCGAAATCCAAGACATGGAGCCTGCCATCAAATCCTTCTACGATAAAATTTACTATATTAAAGCGCCTGGCACACTCGATGGCGGCGATATTTTACAAGCTGAAGATCATTTTTATATCGGTATTTCCGAGCGGACAAACCAGGAAGGTGCCGAGCAGCTGAAACAAATCTTAGAATCTGAAAACTATAAAGCTACCATTGTACCGCTTCAAAAGTTTTTCCATTTAAAAACCGGAATTGCTTATTTAGGAAATCAAACGATTGTGGCGGCTGGTGAATTTGTCGATCACCCTGATTTCAATTCTTACAAAAAAATTATTGTGCCACAGGAAGAAGAATATGCGGCAAATTGCATTCAGGTAAACGACTATGTGATCATCCCTGCAGGTTACCCGCAGACAAAACAAAAAATTGAGGAAGCCGGATATCAGACAATTGAAGTTGATACTTCGGAATTCCGAAAATTGGACGGCGGTTTGAGCTGCTTGTCGCTGAGATTTTAAAAATTGCGTGTGAAGGAGTTTGGGAGCGATGAGACAGCTTAAGTGGGGGACACCGAAGGCTTTGCGGGAGCTATTATGCGAAGTAGTAAGCTGGAAAAGTATGACATTGACGGAGGGAGAGCGTGAGTTTCCTTCCAAGGTGGCGGCGAAGCTTAAAGATTTGGCATATTTTCAAGAAAATCCAGAACACTTGGGTCTTCATAATGCCGATCTGGGCCGCCGTTTTGTAACCGCTTTATATAAACACCCGAGTGCCGCGGAAACGGTTGTATTGATTAGTCATTTTGATACGGTGAATACCGAAGAATATGGAGACCTTCAGGAGTATGCATACCGGCCAGAGGAATTAACGAAGCTTCTCCATTCCCGAATCGATGAATTGCCGGCGGAAGCCCGGGAAGATCTTTTATCAGGAGAGTACCTATTTGGCAGGGGCACGATGGATATGAAAATGGGTCTGGTCATGCATATGGGGCTGATTGAAAAAGCTTCGGTCGAGCAATGGCCGATTAATCTTTTGCTGCTGACGGTTCCGGATGAAGAAGTGAATTCTTCGGGAATGCGGGCAGCGGTTCCGAAATTATTGGAATTAAAGGAAAAGCATCAGCTTACCTTTAAGCTTTTCCTAAACGGTGAGCCGGTCTTTACCCAAGAGCCGGGTGACCGAAACTATTATGTGTACTCAGGTTCAATCGGCAAGATTATGCCGTCTGCCCTTTTTTACGGAAAAGAAACCCATGTAGGGGAACCGCTTAGCGGCATTACCGGACCGTATATTGCTTCATTTTTAACACAGAGGATGGAGTGGAATTTAAGCTTGCAGGAAAAGGTGATGGGAGAAAGAACGCCCCTTCCAGTAACACTGCAGCAAAAGGATTTACGGCTGGAGTACTCTGTTCAAACACCATACCGTTCAGCCGCTTTGTATAACGTATTTTTAATGCAGCGGAATGCGGAAGAAATTATGAATATGTTCGAGAAAGTCGCATTAGATGCAGCTAAATCATGTAACCAGGCCTATTCTGAGATTTGCAAAGCGCAGTCGGTTACTCCGGTAGGGCAGGTACGAGTGCTGCGCTATGACGAACTGGAAAAGCATGCGCTTCGAAAATTTGGTGCAGATTTTGTTGCGGGGATCAAAGCATCCGTTCATAAAAGGGAGGAGTGGGATGACCGTGAAAAATCTTTCCGTATTGCGGATGCCTTAATCATTGAGTGTCAGGAGCTTGCACCAGCGATCGTCCTCTTGTATGCACCGCCTTATTATCCTGCTGTAAACTCGTCGGAAAATGAATTGGTGAAAAAGTGCATTGCCTACGTGAAGGAACATGGTTTTGAAAAGTTCGGGCTTCCTGTCAATCAAGTCCACTATTTTAATGGAATCAGCGATTTAAGCTATGTCAATTACCAGGATGCCGGCGAAGGCTGGACCGTTTTTAAAGAAAATACACCGGCTTGGGGAACAACCTACAGCATCCCATTCGATGAAATGACCCAGCTCCATGCACCGGTTCTAAACGTCGGACCGTTCGGCAAAGATGCCCACAAACGAACCGAACGCCTTCACATCAAAAACGCCTTTGAAGAAGTGCCGGCACTCGTCGAAGGCATGGTCAAAATGCTGGTGGAGAAAGAGGTTCGCTGCTAGGAATTAATTAATGTTATTGGAACGGGTGTCAGGCACCGCGCGTGGACAAATGGGTGTTTTGTCCACGTGGGGTGGACACCGCTAAAAAAGGGGTGGGTAAAGATGGAACAAGAAGGTCAAAAGAACCAGTTAAGCAGGTCAATGAAACGGCGTCATTTGTTTATGCTTTCATTAGGTGGTGTAATTGGCACCGGGTTATTCTTAAATGCGGGCTACACGATTAACCAGGCAGGAGCAGGCGGGGCGTTAATAGGTTATTTATTTGGCGGCCTTATTTTGTATTTGGTAATGGTGTGCCTGGGAGAGCTTGCGGTCTATATGCCGGTTACAGGTTCCTTTCAAACATACGCCAGCAAATTTATTAATCCAGCAGCCGGTTTCTCGTTAGGCTGGATGTATTTCATTGGTTCCGCTACCACTGCGGGTGTGGAATTTACAGCTGCGGGTATCCTGATGCAGCGGTGGTTTCCGGGTGTTTCAGTGTGGATTTGGTGCGCCATTTTCATCGCCTTGTTATTTGTCCTTAATGCCTTGACCACAAGGGGCTTTGCTGAGGCCGAATACTGGTTTGCGGGTATTAAGGTTATAGCTGTTATTTTCTTTATCATTATTGGGGCAGCAGCTATTTTTGGCATTATTCCACTTGAAGACAGACCGGCACCATTTATGGAAAACCTCGCTCCCAAAGGGCTGTTTCCAGCAGGTCTGACAATTATTTTTGTCACCATGATGAATGTTATTTTTTCCTATCAAGGCTCAGAATTAATCGGCATTGCCGCCGGCGAAAGTGAAGAACCTCAGAAGAATATACCTCGTGCCATTCGAAATGTCCTTTTTAGAATTATTGTCTTTTATATCGCTTCTATTATTATCTTATCGGCTATTTTTCCAACGAAGGAACTTGGCCTGCTGGAAAGCCCGTTCGTTACGCTGATGGATATGGCGGGAATCCCATTTGCTCCTGATATTATGAACTTTGTTATTTTAACCGCAATTCTTTCGGTGGGGAACTCCTGTATTTATGCTTCCACCCGGTTGCTTTGGGCGATGGCGCATGACGGCATGGCACCAAAGTATTTCGGAAAATTATCCAAACGGAAAGTGCCGTTCGCAGCCCTTGTGTTTACGATGATTTTCTCGTTATTGTCGCTGCTTACAAGCGTGTTGGCGGCAGATACAGTGTTTGTGCTGCTCATGTCCATTGCCGGTATTTCTGTTACCATCTCGTGGATAGGGATCGCTCTGTCCCAGCTTATGTTCCGGCGCAAGTTCTTGCAAGCAGGCGGAAAATTGGAAGACCTGCAATTTAAGGTCCGCTACTATCCTCTAGTTCCGCTCGTTTGTATCATCTTCTGTGTATCGATATTAATATTCTTGGCCTTTGACCCAACTCAGCTGACCGGGCTCCTGATTGGACTAGGCTTCTTATTAATTTGCTATTTGTTCTATTACTTTAGAAATAAGAAGTTGGAGAAACTCAGCACAACGAATAACGAAATAAATCCACTTTAAGAAACATTGTTATTTAACTGACTTGCTTGGAAGCAGGTCAGTTTTTTCTTTAGCTAATAGGAAAGTATAAATTCAACTACGGCTCATGAACCGTCCTATCGAACTCGCTAATCGGCGAGTTTCCATTTAAAAAATTTATTTCATTAAGTTGTTTTTGTAATGGAATTTTAACATTCTTCTATACATATTTATTAATATCAAACGTTTGATGATGTAAAATCGGAATTCCGACTTGGCGCATTGGAATGTATTGTTTAGAGTTTCCCAAAAACTTAAATAGGGAGGACTAACATGAATACCATTCTAATCATTGTAAACATTGCTGTCCTGTTGTTGCTTATGTTCGGGTTGTTCCAGATGCAAAAGAAGCATATATCATTTTCGATGCGTGTTTTCACGGCGCTTGGTTTAGGTATTATTTTTGGGATTATTCTTCATGCCATCTACGGTACGACATCTGAAGTGCTGGCCCGTTCCATTGAATGGTTTAATATTGCCGGAAACGGTTATGTCAAACTACTGCAAATGGTAGTAATGCCGTTGATCTTTGTCTCGATTGTCGGGGCGTTTACGAAGCTGAAATTATCCAAGAACATTGGCAAAATCAGTGTCCTTGTCATTGGTATCCTGCTCGGGACGACGGCGATTGCGGCAGCCATCGGAATTGGCTCTGCCCTGGGATTTAATTTAGACGGCGCTCAGTTGACCCAGGGCGATGCAGAGAAGGCTCGTATTGCACAATTGGAGGAACGGGTTCCGACAGTGGAAAATATGACACTGCCGCAGCAAATCGTTGATTTCATCCCAAGTAATCCGTTTCAGGACCTTACAGGCGCCCGGGCAACTTCAACGATTGCGGTGGTCATCTTTGCCGCCTTTATCGGGATTGCCTATCTCGGGGTAAAACGAAAAGAACCGGATCATGCGGAATTCTTTTCAAAAATTATTGATACCGTCTATTCAGTCGTTATGAGAGTGGTCACCTTGGTGCTCCGGCTGACCCCATATGGGATTCTTGCGATTATCACGAGGGTGGCTGCAACAAGTGATTACGATGCGATTGTGAAACTAGGGACGTTTGTGGTCGCCTCCTATGTAGCCCTCATCATTATGTTTATTGTGCATCTGTTGCTTTTAATGGCGGCGAAATTAAGCCCATATAACTATGTGAAAAAAGCACTGCCTACGTTAACCTTTGCGTTCACTTCACGAACGAGTGCGGGAACGCTCCCGATGACGATTAAAACCCAGTCGAAGGATTTGGGTGTATCTGAAGGGATTGCAAACTTTGCCGGCTCCTTCGGACTGACCATTGGGCAAAATGGCTGTGCCGGGATTTATCCAGCCATGCTGGCGGTCATGGTTGCACCGGCTGCCGGGGTCGATCCGACGAGTCTAAGCTTTATTCTGACTCTTATTCTTGTTGTGGCAATTAGTTCTTTTGGTGTTGCCGGTGTTGGCGGCGGTGCGACCTTCGCAGCCCTCATCGTGCTATCCGTGATGAACCTGCCAATCGCCATCGTCGGCCTGCTCATCTCCGTTGAGCCGCTTATCGACATGGGCAGAACCGCCCTAAACGTCAGCGGCGCCATGACAGCTGGAGTCCTCACCAGCAAAGCAACAGGCGAATTCGATAACGACACCTACAAGCAGCCGGACATCGTGGAAGCATAAGCACGGGTGTCAGGCACCGCTTGTTGACATTTGTCCGCCTCTGGTGGACACCTAATATAAAAAGCCGAGCCCCAAATGTTATGGTTGGGGTTCGGCTTCTTTTATTCCTTATTAAACCTCTCTAATCTATGCTTGCAGCGCCAGTTGGATCATGAGTTCAATAGCGGTTGGGATGGCGTCTTCGTCAATATCGAATTTCGGGTGGTGGTGCGGATACTGGCTTTTTTCGCTTTGCATCCCGACATTGATGAAGGCCCCGACCTTTTCTTTCAGGTAATAGGAAAAATCCTCGGCTCCTAATACAGGATCTATCGGCAAGAAGGCATCTGCTCCAAAGGTATTTTCAATGACACCGCGAGCAAATTCACATGCCTCCGGGTGATTGTACAACGGAGGGGTTCCCTCGATAAATTGATAATGTCCTTTAGCCCCAAAGCTTGCGCAGATGGACTCTGTCAGTTGGGCCGTTTTCTCATGCATGAGCTCGGCTGCCTCAAAGGTCAACGCCCGGATTGTCCCCTTCAACGTCACCTCGTGAGGAATGACATTGTAGGAATTTCCTGCCTGCATCCCACCAAATGAAATAACGCCTGCATGCAATGGATGCAAATTCCGGCTGACAACGGATTGGAAAGCCTGAATTAAGTGGCTGGCAATATAAATCGGGTCGACCGTATCATGCGGATAGCCGCCATGACCGCCTTTACCTTCAATTTTAATATCAAAATCATTACAGGAAGCCATCGCATAGCCAGTGGCAAAGCCAACTTTGCCCATAGGCATGCGCGAAATCAGATGGATTCCATAAATCGCGTCAATCCCGTCCAGCACTCCTTCTTTCACAAGCTTTTGGGCGCCGCTTGGGGAGGCTTCCTCTGAGCTTTGAAAAATCAAGCGTATATTATTTTTTACCAAATCAGGATTGTTGCTCATCCATTTTGCCGCCGCCAGCAAAATCGCCGTATGGCCGTCATGGCCGCAGCCGTGCATGACGCCAGAAACCTTGGAAATATAAGGCTTGTCCCCTTCCTCCTGGAGTGGCAGGGCATCCATATCGGCTCTTAGGGCAATCGTCTTGTTGCCTTCTGTTCCTTTAAAAAAGGCCACCACGCTAGGGCCTGAAAATCTGTCATCCAAAGGGATGCCGAATTCCGCCAATTTTTCTTTTACATATGCGGAGGTATTGTATTCCTGCCCGGACAGCTCCGGATTCATATGAAAATGTCGGCGCTGCTCGATGGCCCAAGCCTTTAACTCTGAATCTACATTTTTTGTCGGTAACATGATGTAACTCCTTCGATTCTATGTGTATTTTTATGCAATCAATTTTAAGATATATTCAACTGTATTACAAGAATCAAATACTGGATGGAAAAAAATACTGTCATGACGCGGTTGTCCAGGAATTAATAGATAGTTCCCAAGGACCTAAACCGGAAAAGAAATCCACTAGACTAATAACCTAATTAAGAGCTATAGTAATTGTAATATTTTTAAAGAAAACTCGCCGATTGGCGAGCCCCTTAGGGCGAAGACAGAGGAGTAGTTGCACTTTCTTATTAGCTGAAAAAAGGAGAACCGGATGAAAAACAATAAAGTACTTTTTAATGCAGGGGAAATGGACCGCACAGAATTACCTTTCTATTACGATTATGGAAAAATTATTTCCGCCATTCAAATGCATCTTCATGATGAAGTGGGCGTGGACTTCAACATGTATTCCGATGAAGACACCTCCAATGAAATTTGGGAAATTCTCGAGGAAGATTTGAAGGTGGAATCACCTGAGGTACGGCTTTTAAGTTATATTTACAAGGAAGGCGAGACCCGGACGATTTCCTCCAACCATACTGACAAAGCCCTGGAGTTTATCATCAAGCCGCGGATTGCGAATGGTCTTTACTACTATCCAGCCTATCGGGTTGCCTTATCCCGGGTGCTAACCTTTCAAAGCGACGGCGAGCTCCACCGCGATCTTATTTTTGCCGAAAATGACGCTTGCTTGGTTTCCTTTCTGCAATATGTTCTTAAAAGAAAGCGCGATTATATTAAAAACTACGTGACTGTCTATACGGATACAGAAGATGGTGTAGAGACGGACATCGAAAGCATTAATAGTTTGGTAAGAAGAGAGGACGTTTTCCTTGAAGAACCATTGAAAAAGGAAATCTTCCGGTCGATTGACGAATTCTTCTCAGATAGCGGTGAGTTTTTCAAGACGTATGATATCCCGTACAAGCGGGGGATTCTTTTATATGGCAGTCCTGGGAATGGCAAAACAACACTAGTAAAATCAATTGCCAGCAGCATCAATGCTCCGGTGGCTTATTGGCAGATTACCGAATATACCTCGAGCTATACGATTAAAGAAGTGTTCGGTTCTGTTTTGAAGCTGGCGCCAATGGTACTGGTGATTGAGGATATTGACTCAATGCCGTCCGGAGTCCGCTCGGTATTCTTGAATACGCTCGATGGAGCTACCTCTAAAGAGGGTGTTTTTTTAATCGGTACGACGAATTATCCGGAAAAAATTGACCCGGCACTAATGAACCGCTCCGGCCGGTTTGACCGCGCTTATGAAATCAAACTGCCGACAAAAGAGCTTCGCTATCAATATCTAATGGCGAAAAAGCTTGACCGAATCTTATCAGAGGCAGAAATAAGGGAGGTCGTCGAGGCATCGAAGGAATTTTCCTATGCACAGTTGAACGAACTGTACGTCTCCATTACACTTCAATGGCATTACGAGCAGCAGGTCGACATCATCCGCCTCTGTGCCGATTTAAAATCCATCCAGCAAAAACAGAAAAAACAATCGTGGGACGACAGCGATTCGACTGCTTCGGTGGGATTTATCGGATTCCATGAAGAATAATTTTTAAAGCGGATAGCCTTAATTGGTTATCCGTTTTTATTTATCAAACTGTCTAGTGAAATCTTGTTTAGCTGGACTATAATTAAAATAACTGAATATTCCTGTAATGTTTAAGGAGCATTTTTCAAACAAAAGCATTTCTTCTCCAAGAGATTTTTAAAAACGATATCAATCTATAAGGGGAGTGTTTAAATGCAAAAACAAAAGCTGTTGATTAATGGAGAAAGACTTAAAGAAGAATTGGAACGTTTTGCTCAGTTTGGCCGAACGGAAAACAATGGTGTCACCCGTCTTTCTTTATCGGAAGAGGACCGTAGGGCAAGAGGTTATTTCCGCAAATGCTGCGAGGACTTAGGGATGACAGTCAAGGTTGACGACATGGGCTGCATGTACGCGACACTGGCCGGAACGGAAAATAAGCCTCCTATCCTGATTGGCTCCCATTTAGACTCCGTT
Organism: Neobacillus sp. 114; assembly: GCF_030127045.1. Lineage (NCBI taxonomy): Bacteria > Bacillati > Bacillota > Bacilli > Caryophanales > Bacillaceae > Neobacillus > Neobacillus sp. 114. Next base: position 411,495 of record NZ_CP126144.1, read on the forward strand.
AAAAAGGGCGGCCGGTTTGACGGTGTTTTGGGTGTCTTGACGGGACTGGAGGTCGTGCGAACACTCGTTGATCATAAAATCCAACCTAAATACCCGATTACAATCGTAAACTTCACAAACGAAGAGGGAGCAAGATTCGAGCCTTCGCTGATGGCTTCTGGTGTGCTCGCCGGCAAATTTGACAAAGCCGTCATGCTGCAAAAGAAAGATTCAGAGGGTATAACCTTTGAGGAGGCCCTTAAGGCAATTGGATACGAAGGCAGTGAAGAAAATCGTCTCAAAGAAGCAACAGCCTTTTTGGAAATGCACATCGAACAGGGCCCGATCCTCGAAAAAGAAGGCCTTACAATTGGTGTCGTCGAATGCGTCGTTGGCATGGCCTGCTTTGAAATAGAGGTAACCGGCGAATCGGACCATGCCGGAACAACCCCAATGACCATGCGCAAGGATGCCCTGTTTGCCACCAATAACCTAATTAATGAAATCCGCAAAAGCTTAAGCGTATTGGACTCCGAACTAGTTTTCACCATCGGCAGGGTAAACGTGTATCCGAGCATTCATACCGTCATCCCGAACAAAGTTGTCTTTACGCTCGAAGCACGCCATAAAGACATGGAAATCGTCAATACTTTTAAGGATTTTGTTCAAGGTCTGCCGCATCAAGGCCTTAACGAAGGCTGCGAAATTGAGGTAAAAAAACTTTGGGAGCGCGACACGGTCTGGTTTGCGCCTGAACTGTGCGCTTCTTTAGAACAATCCGCCCAATCACTTGGGTATTCTAGCAAACGAATGGTCAGCGGCGCTGGGCATGATGCCCAGTTTATTGCAAGCTACGTCCCAACAGCCATGCTGTTTGTTCCAAGCATCAATGGGAAAAGCCATTGCGAGGAAGAACTGACTACCTGGGAAGACTGTGAAAAAGGGGTCAATGTCGTATTGGATACGGTTCTGAAGCTGTTAAAAAAGTAAAATAGGAATGAGGAACAGACTCTTCCGTAAGTGGTGGAGTCTGTTTTAATGTTAATTTTAGGAAAAACTATATTGCTAAACGGATCAACAGAGTGTAAAATTACACTAAAATATATTGAGAGTTCTATTTATAAAGGGGGGCTGAAAATGGGGAAAAAACTGCTTTTCTTCATTTTGTATTTTGGTGTAGTGCCACTAGTGATTTCTTTCTTAGCACTTCCGTTAATGGGGAAATTTGAAATGCTTATGGAAACCCTGCTGTCTGTTCTGATTGCGGGCGGTGGTCTGGCAGGATTTTTTGTTAGCAAGAAACTGCTAAGTTCGTGTCAATTAAAAGGGTATATAGCTCTAATCCCGCTCCCACTTACCTATACTGCAGTTTTATGGGCCGTTTTTATGCTGATTAACGGAGGATTTTACGGAGCGGATTCATGGTTATTCTATTGCATCTTTCATATCGCCTATGCGCCGATTTACTTTGTCGCTATGTTTGGCGGTGAAGGAAGGCTGTTTTTATGGGCGCCTCTTGCTTATGAACTTTCATTTGCTATTGGAGTAGTTATAGCAGCGGCTTCTCGGAAGGTACAATTCGCTTCCGTTTTCAACATGAGGAAGCAGTTATTATCCATATTGGCAGTTTTCCTTTTTGCAATAGGAACTGGTTCAGCTGTTCATTGGTATCGCAGCCAAACTGTTTTGCCATCCTACGGCTTTAAATATGCTGGCGGCTATTCAAGTACGGACTTAACTCCTTACGATGTGACAAATCCAAATAACAAATTACCGAAGCTTAACACAAAATCAACTTTTATCATAACGAACCCAATGGAAATGCCCGTGCTGGATGGTGCAGAAGCGGCTTTTCCGGTTTATTCGGCCTTTGCTAACGCTACATACGAAAATATTCATCAGTTAATGGGAAATGGCCGGGAAATCGTCAGTTTTATGAATACGATATATGCCTATGAACGGCTGCTATCAGGGGAAGTGGATATATATTTTGGAGCAGAGCCTTCAAAAGAACAGCGGGAAATGGCGAAGAAGGCTGGAAAAGAGCTGGTGATGACCCCGATCGGCAAGGAAGCGTTTGTCTTCTTCGTCAATCCGAAAAATGAGGTAGATAGTTTAAAGGTTTCTGAAATTAAAGGAATCTACTCGGGAGAGATCAAAAACTGGTCCAAGCTTGGAGGAGACTCCGAGAAAATCATCGCTTTCCAGCGCCCTAAAAATTCTGGCAGCCAAACCCTTTTGGAAAAAATAATGGGCGAAACAAAAATTATGAAGCCGCTAAAGGAAGATGTTCCTGAAGGAATGGGCGGGATTATCGAACAAGTGGCCGACTATCGGAACTATCAAAATGCAGTCGGATTCTCATTCCGCTTTTTTGCCACCGGAATGAAAGAAAATCCGGACATCAAACTGTTGGCAATTAACGGGATAGAACCTAGCTCAGAAAACATCGCAAGCGGCAAATATCCATTCACCGCAACACTTTATGCTATCACACTCAAGGACAATCCAAACCCAAACATCCAGCCATTCCTCGACTGGATGCAAGGGCCTCAAGGCCAGGATCTAGTTAAAAAGGTAGGGTATATTAAACTGACTCAATGATAGTGTCAGGCACCGACCATGGACTTTTATATTAGTTAAAAATAGTAGAAAACCAAGATATTCGTTATGGCTCCTCCGTTTTTTGCGGGGGAGTCATATTTTTTTGATAAAAATTTATAGTATGTCCATTCTTTCACCAAGTTTTCACCAAACTCTTATACACTTCAATCATCAAGAACGAAAGGAGGCAAGAGTTTGATGAATACGAAAGTGAAAAAAGGAGTTTTATGGGGTGTGATCATTGCTGCAATGGTGTTTGTGGTAAATGTCCACCATTATCTGTTTGGAGGAGCCAGCGCCATGGCCGGAATGAACCCGCAAGGCGGTTTCAGATATCCCCCATATTTTTGAGCGCTTTTACCGGGCTGATAAATCAAGAACTCGGCAAATAGGAGGGCATGGCTTGGGACTTTCGATAGCCAAATGGATTGTGGAAACACACAGCGGGAGCATAAAAGTCGACAGCGAACTGGGAAAAGGCAGCCGCTTTATCATTCAGATTCCTCAAGATTCCTCAAGTATTAATTTGGAAGAATAATGGATGTGGAGATTCTTCATTTTTTTTGGAAAATTCCACCTAAAGGTAACTATTCCAATGAAAGACAGTCTGGTTTATGATATGAATATACTAGTTTTTAGGTGGGAGTCCGTTGATTCTATTAGATTACATTGTTAATCTGTCACTGTTTTCTGTCCTTATATGTATCCCTTTGGTGCTTCGATCTTTTAATATCATGAAACAGATGAAGCATACAACTATACTATATGGTCTTTATGCGGGAATTGTAGCGGCCATTCTTGTTGCAATTTCAATCCATCAGCATGGCTACGTTTACGATATCCGCTATGCTGCTGTAATTATCAGTTTTGCTTATCTGGGGCCGGTCGGCGGATTGGTTACGGCCGTTTTTTCATTAACTGCAAGACTGATGGCTGGAGGGCAGTGGGTTACACCTGTCATTGGCTGGCTTATCATTATGGCAGGTTTTTGCATCAGCCATTTGTTTATAGCCCGCTTTTCTGCAGTGAAAAAAAGCGCTATATTATTTGTCATTTATGCTGTTGTTTATTTCATAGATGTACCAATCCTATTTAATATTTTTCGAGATAAGCCCTTGTTTCATCTTCAATATGTTCTGTTCGTGATGCTCGGGGTCATTTCGGGCGTGATCCTGATTGAATCCTATCTGAAGCTTTATCGATTAAATAAAAGATTGGCAGAAACGTATAAGATGATTGAAGAAAGCGAAGCAAAGTATCGGCTGATTGCCGAAAATACATCGGACCTAATCAAAGTAATGTGGAAGGATCACTCGATTACTTATTTTTCCCCGTCACATGAGCTGGTCCTGGGATATCAGCTTTCAGAATTGGAAGGGAAAGAACTATGCCAATTCATTCATCCTGATGATGTTGGATTTTTTAGAAAAACCGTCCAAAGGCTGTTTGAAAAAGAAGAAGCACAGTCAATGGAGGTCCGATTCCTTCACAAGGACGGCCGCTGGATTGAGTTTGAATCCCGCTGTATGCCTGTTAGAGGAAAATATAATATAATTGAGCACCTTGTCATTGTCAGCAGGGATATTTCAGAACGGAAAAAGGCCGAAGAGATTCTCTTGCAATCCGAGAAGCTTTCTATTGTTGGAGAGCTGGCTGCAGGGGTAGCCCACGAAATACGGAATCCCCTTACGACCATTAAGGGCTTTGTTCAGCTTTATAAGGCTGGTAACAATAACCTTGAATATAGTGATTTGCTGCTGGGGGAACTTGAACGAATTGAAACGATTACAAGTGAGATGCTTTCGTTAGGTAAACCACAGGCGGTTAAACTCACCCAGGCGGATTTACGGGAATTAATTGAAAATACGATTGAATTTCTATCTCCTCAGGCTCTTATGAACGGTATTCAAATGAACACTTTGTTCGAGGAATCACCATTCCCGATTATTTGTGAGAAAAATCAATTGAAGCAGGTATTCCTGAACATTTTAAAAAACGCCATGGAGGCGATGCCCCAGGGCGGCAATATCGAGATTTATCTCCGTAAAGGGGATGATGACGAATGTATTGTCCAAATCAGGGACCATGGCTTCGGGATCCCGGAAGAGCTTTTGCCGCGGTTAGGTGAACCGTTTTATAGTTTAAAAGAAAAAGGAACCGGACTGGGTGTCATGATTTGCCACAAGATCATCAAGCAGCATAAAGGAAGTATTTCGTACTCAAGCAAACAAAACGAAGGAACATTAGTAGAAATTAAACTGTCGCTGGCAGAATGATTGTTATAAGGGACTGTCTATTCAGACAGTCTCTTTTTTGTTGGGAAAACTAATTAAACGTTTGATTGAAACGCTGGAATTCTTGGCACATAAGGGCTGGGGGAACTAATTAAATGTTTGATTGGATTTTTTTGGTCGAACGGAAAAATTAATCAAACGTTTGTATAGATTTAAGAAATGAGAGGAAAAAACTAACCAAACGTTTGATTGAAACGCTGGAATACTTGATACATAAGGTTTTGCGAAACTAAACAAACGTTTGATTGAGTTTTATCAAGAGTATGGTGGATAAGGTGATAAACCGTTAAAATAGGAGAAGGGAAATTCTTCAAAAAGGCTGTGATGATTCGTGTGTTTAATTCTTTTTGCGTATAAAGTGCACCCTAAGCATCAGCTGATTGTGGCTGCCAATCGAGATGAGTTTTATAAAAGATCGACTGCCCCTGCCCATTTTTGGAAAGATGAGCCTGATATCCTTGCCGGCAGGGACCTGGAGAAAATGGGAACCTGGATGGGCATCACCCGGGGAGGGCGGTTTGCCGCATTGACCAACTATCGCAATCCAAAAGAGGTTGCCGAGGGAAAACGGTCAAGGGGGGAACTGGTGGCGGATGCCTTGAATTACAATGGGACCATTGAAAGCTATATGCAAAACCTGTCAGAAACAAAGGAGCAATACCCCGGCTACAACCTGCTGGCTGGAGATGCCGAGGGGCTTTATTATTATTCTAACATTGGACAAGAGCTTCAAAAGCTTGAGCCGGGCATTTATGGGGTCAGTAACCATCTTCTTAATACCGAGTGGCCAAAGGTGATAATGGGGAGGGCAGGCCTGGCAAACATCGTAACTGAAGACCCGAAGGATCTCGAGGAGCAGCTTATGACTCTTCTCAATAATGCTGATCCTGCACCGGATGAACGACTGCCGAATACGGGCGTGTCATTAGAGATGGAAAGAATGCTTTCACCAATGTTTATTAAAAGTGGGAATTACGGGACAAGAAGTTCGACGGTTATGCTTTTGTCTAATAATGAAATAAAATATATAGAACGAGTTTTTTCAACCGAAGGTACCAATGATCAAAAATATATCATCTCCTATTAATACAGTGGATCATGCATCTGCTGTATTTTTTATTGGTTTTAGATGTTTTAGAATAATTTTATAAAACTACTAAAATAACAATTAATTTGCAGTTTATTGGATAAAAGCTTTGAAAACGGTTACTCGTAAAATGGAAAATTATAAATTGACTGAAAAGTAGAATTATATTATTATTCATATAATAACAATAATTTAGTAACACGAAATATTAATATTCCATCTTAGAGAAAGTGAAGTGATTTTATGTCACAAATGCTAGCATTAGTCATAGTAGTATTTATTTTATTAGTAGGAGACCTTGTTGCCGTACGGACAAAAGCATGGATTCCATCGATATTTGTCAGTGCTGTGTTATTCCTTATTGGTTATTGGACCTTTTTTCCAAAAGATATCGTAGCGATTTCTGGTGTTCCGCCCGTTGTTGCTACGATGATGATGTATTTACTTATCACCAATATGGGCACATTGCTATCTCTTCATGAATTGAAAAAGCAATGGAAAACGATTGTCATTGCCCTTTCTGGAATCCTTGGGATTATTGCCATGTTGATGACCGTGGGCAGCCTAATTTTTGGCTTTCAGACAGTCGTTGTGGCGATTCCGCCATTAGTTGGCGGGGTGGTTTCTGCGTTAATCATGTCTGAGGGAGCAAAGGAGGCAGGCCTTGCAACTCTATCAGTTTTTGCTATCGTTATCTATGTTGTTCAGGGGTTTGCAGGTTACCCGATTACTTCAATCGTTTTGAAAAAAGAAGGAAAAAGGCTTTTGAAGCAGTACCGCAGCGGGGAAATTGGAGCAGTTAATGTACAGGAAACCGCTGCAGCAGAGGTAGCGGCCGCTTCCGCCGTTGCCAAGCCAGAGCTAAAGCTGTTTAAAAATTTACCCGATAAATACAACACCGATTTCTTTAAGTTTTTTAGACTTGCATTAGTTGCTTACCTTGCCTACCAAGTTTCGGCGTTGGCCGCGCCAGTTGTTTCGATCAGCCCGTTTGTTCTATGTTTGTTGTTTGGGGTCATCGCCTCAAGTGCTGGCTTTTTGGAAAAACAGGTCCTGCAAAAAGCCAACGGTTTTGGTTTAGCCATTATGGCGCTGATGCTGTTTATATTTGACGGCCTAAAGCAAGCGACACCAGGCATGATGATGGAAATTCTATTCCCACTGGTGGGCACCATCATTTTAGCAGTCATCGGTATGTATATCTTCTCATTTATCGCCGGCAAGATTTTGAAGGTGAGCAAAGATATGGCGTTTGCCGTTTCCCTGACTGCCTTATACGGATTTCCGGCTGACTATATCATTACCAATGAGGTAATCAAGTCGTTAACAGATGACGAGGAAGAAAGAGAAATGCTGACAAGCCATATGCTGCCGCCAATGCTGGTGGGTGGTTTCATCACAGTGACCATCGTATCGGTCATTCTAGCCGGCATCTTTGTTGGATTCTTGAAATAATTGGAGGGAAAACATTGAGCGATTTACAGCAAAGAATCGAAAAACATATTGAGATCTTGAGTCAATTTACTGCCACACCGGGAAAAGGGACGACCCGGTTGGCATATAGTGAAGAGGACTTGCAGGCTCGTAATTATATCAAAGAAATTATGAAGGAATACGGACTCTCGGTTCGTGAAGATGGTTTAGGCAATATTTTTGGTAAACTCGAAGGCACGTAAAAGGATGCACCTAGTGTCCTAGTCGGTTCCCACTTTGATTCCGTGCCGAACGGCGGGTCCTACGATGGTCCTGCCGGTGTGGTGGCAGGGCTTGAGGTAGCGGGTCTTTTTTCGAAAAATAACCTAAAACCTAAATACCCATTGGAAGTGATCGCCTTGATAGAAGAAGAGGGAGCAAGATTTGGCGGCGGTCTGATGGGTTCTAGGGGGATTGTCGGCTTATTGACAGAGGAAGAGTTTTTTAACATTACCGATAAAGATGGGAAGACGACTGTCGAGGCAATGACGGAAATTGGCCTCGACCCGTCTTTGCAGAAAAAAAGGGACCCAATAACGCTGAAGGCCTTTTTGGAATTGCATATTGAACAGGGACCAATCCTGGAAGAAAAGGGCATTCCGATTGGCATGGTGGAAGCCATTGTCGGTCTAACCCAATTGGAAGTAACCGTTGAAGGACGGGCAGGGCATGCGGGCACTACTCCAATGGACCGCAGGGCGGATGCTTTAGTAGCGGCTGCACAAATGATTGCTAAATTCCCGGAATTCGCTTGCAAGGAAGGGGATGGAACAGTCATCACCACCGGCCGGCTCAATGTTTGGCCGAATGGTGCAAATGTGATTCCTGATAAAGTAGTTTTTACCGTCGATATCCGCTCCGGAAAAGAAGAACGCGTCCTTGAAGCGGTCGAGAAGGTAATGGAATGGGTAAAATCCTATAATGGCCATGGGATCAAGACCACAGTCCAGCAGCAATTGTACATGCCGCCAAAAGTGATGAATCAACAGATTGTTTCACTTTTAAAACAGAAATGCAGCGAACTGAATCTTTCCTATTGCTCCATCAACAGCGGTGCGGGCCATGATGCGATGGTCCTTTCGGATGTGACCGACGTGGCTATGTTATTTATTCCTAGTAAGGACGGGCTCAGCCATTGTCCGGAAGAGTGGTCCAGCAGTAAAGATATCGCCAATGCAGTTGAGATTCTATACGAAGCAGCAAAAACGTTAACGGAGGCAGAATAGCTATGATTCATGCAAAAATTAAAGAAGCGATTCAAAAATATAACGAAGAATTAGTAGAGTTGCGCAGAAAGTTTCACCGTGAACCGGAATTGTCCTGGGAGGAATTTAAGACAACCGCCTTTATTTGCGAGTACCTTGAGAACCTTGGGATCCCGTACCGGAAGACAGAACCAACGGGAGTCATTGCCACGATTGAAGGCGGGAAGCCTGGAAAAACCGTGGGGCTGCGGGGGGATATGGATGCCTTGACGGTGGAGGAATTAAATAAGGAACTTCCGTATGCGTCCCTAGAAGATGGCAAAATGCATGCTTGCGGCCATGATGCCCATACAGCGATGCTGTTGATTGCCGCTAAGGCTCTGAATGAGATTAAAGAAGAACTGCCTGGTAATGTCCGATTGATTTATCAGCCGGCCGAGGAAGTGGCGACAGGTGCGAAAGCAATGGTGAAACAAGGAGCGATGGAAGGGGTCGATAATGTTTTCGGCATCCATATCTGGTCACAGATGCCAACAGGAAAGGTTTCCTGCAATCCTGGTCCATCCTTTGCGTCCGCAGACCTATTTACCGTCACGTTCAAAGGCAGAGGCGGTCATGGGGCGATTCCACAAGCTTGTATTGATGCAGCGGTTGTGGCTTCCTCATTTGTGATGAATGTCCAATCAGTAGTCTCACGCACCGTCGATCCGCAGCAGCCGGCAGTTCTAACGGTTGGGAAAATGGTTGTCGGGACGCGGTTTAACGTGATTGCTGAAAATGCGTACATTGAAGGAACGGTCCGCTGTTTTGACCCGGCAGTAAGAGATCATATTGAAACCCAGCTGAAGCAGTATGCCAAGCAGGTCGCTGCTATTTACGGTGCGACGGCACAGGTTGACTATGTTCACGGCACCCAGGCGGTCAACAACGACGAGTACAGTGCGAAGCTTGTTCAAAAAACCGCTTCTGAAGCATTTGGCGAGGAAGTCGTCTACTTCGAAAAGCCAACCATGGGCGGCGAAGATTTCAGCGAATACATGATGGAGGCCCCTGGCAGCTTTGCTCTTGTAGGCTGCGGCAACCCTGAAAAAGACACACAATGGGCCCACCACCATGGCAAATTCAACATCGACGAGGACGCCCTCGCAACCGGCGCCGAACTCTACGCCCAATATGCATGGGCATACTTGAATGAAAAGAAAGCATAGGAAATGGAATAAAATGAGGAAAGGTGTCAGGCACCCTTCATGGACAAAATGGGATTTTGTCCACGGAGGGTGGACACCTTTTTTATTTAGGCTCTGTTATTATTCATTGTTGATTTCCGTTTTAGTTATGTAATTCATAGGCGGAGAATTTCCCACTAATGTATAAAGAAGAAGCTTAAGAAGCAGATATAAGCGAAGATATTCCGATTAACTGCTCTAAATAAGACAAAATCCAAAGATTTGGATAATATAAGCGAAAAAACTTCCTTTATTTTAAAGGGAATATGGGTATTTCCCAATTTAAAAGGAATTTTATCGTTTATTATTCAAACACAGTGAAATCAACGTTCGCTAATAACAGAGCCTTTATTTAAAAAACTAATCAAACGTTTGATTGAATTTTATTAGAAAGATTGCGGATAAGGTGATAAAAATAGGAGAATGGAAATTTTTCAAAAAGGCTGTGACATTACAGGTGTTTTATTCTTTTTCTTATTAAGTGCATTAAAAGAGGCTCCTTTTTTCAAAAAAATCCCGCGAATCCTTCTGAGTCGCGAATAAAACGTTTAGTAAACTTGTTTACTTTGCTAGCTCATTTGGATAAAATAAAAATGGAGCGAAGAAGAGGGGGTGGAAGAGAATGGCAACCATTAGGGATATTGCCAAAAAATCAGGATATTCAGTCACAACCGTTTCAAGAGTTCTTAATAATGATACCAATTTATCAGTAAGTGATGATACACGAGAGAAAATAAAAGCGATTGCAGAAGAGATGGGCTATAAGAAAAAACAAGGGATAACTCAATTGAATAATGTTGCTTTTTTATATTGGATATCTAATGAGGAAGAGCTTGAGGATGTTTATTTTAAGGGAATTCGTACAGAGTTAGAAAAGCAGGCAGAACAAAGGAAAATAGAATTAATACGATACCATCAAAAAGATGGTATTGAGAAAATTGATAAAAATTCATCGGCTTTTATCGCGATCGGAAAATTAACGGATCGAGAAATAAAGTATTTGGAAGAAATTACACCCCATGGTGTGTTTTTAAATACAAGCAGGGATCCGCAGAATTTGGATTCGGTGCTCCCGGATTTAAAACTGATGACAGAATATATGATTCAATTTTTTGAAGAATGCGGCTATGAAAGGATTGGTTTTATTGGCGCAATGGACTATGACGTTGAAACGAAAGAACCAATTCCACAATTAAGGGAAATCACCTTTCGTAACTATCAAAGGGAAAGAAATAAATTAAGAGAAGAAGATATATTAATTGTTCCTTCTAGTACAGTAAAAAATGGCTATCAGATTGCATTGCAAGCAATTGAGAAGATGGGGGATGACCTGCCAGAGGCATTTGTAGTTGCGACAGATCCACTTGCAATCGGAGCCTTGCAGGCGTTTAATGAAAAGCAGATTCCGATTCCCCAAAGGGTCGCCTTTTTCAGTATAAATAATATCAGTGTCACCAAATATGTGTCGCCTCCGTTAACGACATTCCATATTGATATACCTACGATGTGTGAAACCGGATTAGATCTTATAACCGAGAGACTATTTAAGAATCGAACCACAGCAAAAACGGTATATATACAAGGTACACCGATTTTCCGCAAAAGTACTCCAGCTAAATAAACCAAAAAAACGAGCAAACCAGCTCGTTTTTTTTGTGTGTTTTAAGAGATTAACAATAGCCAAACTGGAAGGTAAAAAAACTAAACCTAGGAAATAAATTGAAATATACCAATTTACTAAAATATTGATAAAAATAGCGTTTACATTTTAACTAAAACATGTTACTATTTTTTAGTAAACAAAACACTAAAACAGGGGTGATTATTTTATGAAAATAAAGCTAAAATTATTTTCATCAGTTGCAGCATTATCTCTGCTCCTCGCAGCATGCGGTTCCGGCTCCGGTTCCAGCGGGGAGAATGGAGCTTCGAAAGACGGAGCCATCACGATTTGGGCAAACAATATTAATGTGCCAGTCCTTGAAAAGGCGGCAGAAAACTATCAGAAAGATCATCCTGATTTTAAAGTAAATGTGATTGAAACTGGCGGAAAAGACATTATTCAAAAAACCACAACTGGTTTGCAAGCTGGGGGCAAAGGCCTGCCAGATGGCTTACTACAATCAGATGATGACCTTAATGGGAAATTAGAAGCTTTTCCGAACGCATTTGAAGACTTAAGTAAATTAGGATATGACAAGTATAAAAAGGATTTCCCAGAGTTTAAAATTAACGCAGTATCAAAAGATGGAAAAATATATGGGATGCCATTTGATGCTGGTCCGGCAGGTGTCTTTTACCGAACAGATTTATACAAAAAAGCGGGGGTAAATCCGGAAGAAATTAAAACATGGGATGATTTCATCACAGCAGGTGAAAAAGTTAAGAAAGCAACTGGTAAAGCAATGTTAGCCTTTGACCAAGCAGATTCAAATGTTTATACGATTTTGTTAAATCAACAAGCCGAAGGATATTTTGATAAAGACAATAAATTAACGGTTGGCAGTGATGCATCCATTAAAGCCATGAAAGTGATGAAGGCGTTAAACGACAAAGGGTTATTGTTAGGTGTAACAGGATGGGATTCATGGGTTACAAGTATTGCCAATTCTGATACTGCATCCGTAGTTGCCGGCGGATGGTTAACAGGAACCATTGAACAGCAAGCACCAGATACAAAAGGTAAATGGGGAGTAATGCCGTTGCCTGCATTCGAAGAAGGAGGCTCACGTTCATCACTTCAGGGAGGAAGTTCATTTGTCATCCCGTCTACAGGTAAAAATGTAAAAGAAACGTATGAATTCTTAAAATGGTTTACAACTAGCTTCGAAGCTCAGGAAATTGCCATGAAAGGCGGACTTTTCCCTTCGTATAACCCAGTGTTTGAATCAAAGCTATTTGATGAAGAAGTAGAGTTCTTTGGAAATCAAAAAATATGGCGTTTCTTTGCTGATGAAATGGATAAAATCCCTAGCATTACGTATACAAAAAATGACCCGATTGTTCGAGATGAAATTGTCAAAGCTTTAGGGGAAGTTATAAATGGGGCTAATCCAGAAGATATAATTAAAAATACCAAGAAGAATATTGAAAACAGATTGAAGTAAAAGTGCAGATGCGCCCGTTTTTTCAGGCGGGTGCTGAAGCTATTCATTAACCAAAGTTCCAATTATAAACTTTAGCGAGGTAATGTGCGGAAGCGTTTATTACCATTTAAGGGGTTGAACAGCATGATTAATCGAATAAATAAAGCAAAAATAACGCCGTATCTATTTTTAGCCCCAGCTGTCATATTTTTCATTCTTTTTACGATATATCCGATTATTTCCTCTTTCATTTTAAGTTTTCAAAAATTAGAAGGCGGCTCCTATGTTTTTGCAGGATTAGATAACTATATCCGATTATTACACGATTCGACATTTTATCGGGCGTTATTTAACACCTTTATTATTTTCATAGTCCAAGTACCAGTTATGCTAATACTAGCTCTCATATTGGCAGCATTTTTAAATAGTAAACTGTTAAAGTTTAAAGGACTTTATCGTACAGCATTCTTTATGCCGGCGGTTACATCGTTAGTGGCCTATTCAATCTTGTTCTCTATCATTTTGATGGATAAAGGAATTGTCAATCAATTTTTTACATTGATAGGGATTGACCCCATTCCGTGGTTAAAAGATTCTTTTTGGGCGAGGGTTTCAATTATTCTTGCAATGACATGGAGATGGACAGGCTATAATATGGTCATTTATCTTGCGGCAATGCAAAACATCCCGGAAGAAACCTATGAGGCGGCATCTATTGATGGGGCTGGGAAAATCAGACAGTTCTTTTCGATTACCATTCCACAATTAAAACCGATTATTGTGTTTACGTCTGTGATATCAACTATTTCCACCTTACAGTTATTCGATGAACCGTTTAACCTGACAAAAGGTGGTCCTGGGGATGCTACGATGACGCTTGGGTTAATGATTTATTCTAATGGATTTAAGTACTATGACTTTAGCTATGCATCTGCGATAGCCTATGTAGTGGTGATTTTAGTAGCTATTCTTTCAATCATTCAAATGAAAACGACAGGGGATGGAAAATAATGCAGGAAAAGACAGCTTCCACTCGGATTAAAAAAGTGATTCTTCCTCTCCTATTGCTCATTGGTATTGTGATGTCAATCTTCCCCTTTTATTGGATGCTTGTTGGATCCTCCAATCACACAAGTAAAATGTTTTCCAATCCACCGACGATGGTAGTGGGAGATCAATTTTTAACGAATTTAAATAATCTAAATGCATCGATCGGGATTTGGCGGGTGCTTTTTAACTCCCTTTTTGTGTCCATTTCCTATGTGATTTTGGCGCTGATTGTTTCGACCATGGCGGCATATGCATTATCAAAGTTTCACTTTAAAGGAAATAAATTTATCTTTATGGCGTTTTTGTTATCGATGATGATTCCCCATCAGGCACTGTTGATACCGCAATTTCGGATGATGTCGGATTTTAATATGCTGAATACGTATTTGGCGCTTATCCTGCCGTCTGTTTGTACGCCGTTTGCAATCTTTTTAATGAGGCAAAACTTTATGGCGTTTCCAACCGAATTAATGGAGGCAGCTAGAATGGATGGCGCTGGTGAGTTGAGAATCTTTTTCCGAATTGTATTACCTTCTATGAAACCAGCGCTTGCGGCGACGTCCATTTTTTTATTCCTCCAGCAATGGAATAACTTCTTATGGCCGTTAGTTGTAACAACATCCAAGGAGATGTATACGTTCCCAGTCGCTTTATCAAGTCTTAGAGGAAGTTCGATTATTGACTATGGGCAAATTAATGTCGGAATCATGATTGCGACTATTCCAATTATTATTTTCTTCTTAGTCCTTCAAAAGCACTTTATCCAAGGTATGTTAGGAAGTGCGGTGAAATAAGCAGCACTTAAATAAGAAGATGCAGGAGGTTCAAAATGAAACAAACAAAAGATTATGAATTACTTTCTGTACTTCATAGAAATCGAATAAAAGATCGCTCTTATTTTATGTCCTATAAAAATATGGAGGATGCAATCAGCTATGAGCGCGGCCGTGCTTACGGATTTTTATTGCTGAATGGAATGTGGAAATTTCATTATGCTGAAACACCTGAATTAGCCCCGAGTCAATTTTATAAAAATGAATATGATGTAAGTGCTTGGGCAGATTTGCAGGTGCCTTCTAACTGGCAGATGCAGGGGTACGGAAGACCGCATTATACCAATGTTCAGTATCCATTTCCTGTAGACCCGCCATATGTTCCAACAGAAAATCCAACAGGCTCCTATCGAAGAGATTTCTATTTATCAAAAGAAATGCTGGAGGGGCGTCTATTCTTGCGTTTCGAGGGAGTGGATAGTGCATTCCATCTTTGGATCAATGGCGAAGAGGTTGGTTACAGCAAGGGGAGCCGCCTTCCTTCAGAATTTGATGTGACACAGTTTGTTAAAGAAGGAAAAAATACGATTGCGGTACAGGTCTACCAATGGTCGGATGGAAGCTACCTTGAGGACCAAGATATGTGGTGGCTAAGCGGAATTTTCCGCGATGTCTATATGTTAGCAAAGCCCAAAGTGTATACGCATGATTTCTTTGTAAAGACAATTCTTGATGAAGACTATACAGATGCTGAATTACGGATTGAGTCATGGATTCATTCTTTTAGAGACGGGATAAATCATCATGAGTTTATGGTACAACTTCTTGACAGTGAATATCGAAAAGTAACTGAGAAAACGCAGGAGGTTGTACTGAATGGGATAGGTGAATCAAGCTTAAATATGACCATTCCGATTTCTTCACCTAACAAATGGACGGCCGAAACACCGTATTTATACCATTTGCTCATAACCTTAAAGGATGAAAATGGTGAGGTCATCGAAGTTATTCCGGCAAAAATCGGTTTTAGGCAGGTGGAGCTGAGGGATGGCTTGATTCAAGTGAATGGTGTGCCAATTCTTTTTAAAGGTGTGAACCGTCATGATCATCATCCAGACTTAGGCCGAGCCGTTCCAATAGATTGGATTGAAAAAGATATTAAGTTGATGAAGCAGCATAATATTAATGCCGTTCGGACAGCCCATTATCCAAATGATCCGCGTTTTTACGATTTATGTGACGAATATGGGCTTTATGTCATAGATGAGACAGATTTGGAAACTCATGGATTTGATAGAATTGGCAATATTCATCAGTTAAGCCAGGATCAGGAGTGGAAGGAAGCCTATGTTGATCGGATGAAGAGGATGGTGGAGCGCGATAAAAACCATCCATCGATTATTATCTGGTCCTTAGGGAATGAATCTGGATTTGGGGAAAACCATATACAAATGGCGAAGTGGACAAAACTAAAGGATCCTACCAGACTCATACATTACGAAGGCGAAACGCGTTTTATCATGACGGAATCAAATCATAATCCAACACGACTGCACGAAGCTGCTGATATGTTTTCAACCATGTACACTCCTCATGAAATAATGAAACGACTGGGTGGACGTACAGATTTAAAACAGCCGCATATTCTATGTGAATATGCTCACGCAATGGGGAATGGACCCGGGGGGATAAAAGAATATTTTGATCTCTTCTATCAATATGATAGATTACAAGGTGGATTTGTATGGGAATGGCTGGATCATGGCATCCGTCAATTTACCAAAAGTGGTGAAGAGTATTTTGCTTATGGCGGCGATTTCGGTGAGACCCCTCATGATTCCAATTTTGTTATTGATGGACTTGTTATGCCTGATAGAACCCCTTCTCCAGCCCTGCTTGAATATAAAAAGGTTATCGAGCCGGTTCGCGTGGAGGCAGTTGACCTGGAGAACGGTGTAGTTCGTATTCATAATCTGTATGACTTTATTCATTTAAATCATCTTAGTTTATCATGGGCGGTAGAGTCTGACGGTAAGATTCTTGATAATGGAACAATGAAAATGCCTGAAATTTTACCACGTGAATCACGTGAAGTATCCATTCCTTTTGTACTGCCAAGTGTGAAACGTAAAAATACAGATTATTGGTTAAATATTTCTTTTATTCAAACGGAAGATCTTAAATGGGCAAAGGCGGGTCATGAAGTTGCTTGGGTACAATTTAAACTGCCTTCAGCGGTTAAGAGTAATGAAGGTGTTGCTTTTCCAAGATGCTTCTGTCCCCTTTTAATAGAAGAAACTGGGCATCAGTTAATCGTAACTGGTGAATCCTTCTCACTCACATTTGACCGTGTATATGGTGTCCTTCATTCTTGGAAGGTTTATGGGATGGAACTATTAGAAAGTGGTCCAACTGTGAACATTTGGCGGGCGCCGACTGATAATGACAGACTGGGATTAGAAGAATTTAGCGTTAAAAAAGAAGAGTCAGAATGGCGAGGGTATGGACTGCACCAAATGAAAAACCGCATTGAATCGTTTGACTATAAATTGTCTCAGGCTAAGGATGTTGTCACCATTACTGTAAAATCAAGACTTGCGCCGCCTGTTCATGCTTGGGGATTTAGTACGGTTATTACCTATGAAATCAAGAATAATGGTGTGGTGTCTGTCGATGTGAGCGGTAAAAAACTTGGTGTATCATCAGCCACATTACCGAAAATAGGCTTACAAATGAAGTTAAAACGTTCATTTGACCAGGTGGATTGGTATGGACGGGGGCCAGGTGAATCGTATGCAGATAGTAAACAAGCGGCACGGTTTGGTATCTGGTCTTCTACGGTCGATGGTTTATTTACTCCTTATGTGGTCCCACAGGAAAATGGAAACCGCCATGAGGTAAGATGGGTGTCCTTGACAAATCTTTCAGGGGCCGGTTTATTAGCGGCAGGGAAGCCAGCCTTTGACTTTAGCGCATATTTTTATACTACAGAAGATTTAGAATGGGCAAAGCATACCTATGAATTGGTGAATGAAGATTTTATTACATTTAATGTAGATTATAAACAGCAGGGACTTGGATCAGCAAGTTGTGGACCTGGAGTGCTTGAACAATATCGCCTGTTGAACACAGATTTCCACTTTGCGGTAAGTTTCAAAGCATTTTCGAAAAATGAAATATCGCCGGTTGAATTAAGTAAATTGGTGTGACGAATGGCTAGTAATCTGCCATATTGAATATTAATTAAAGTGACCCTTCCCTCCAGGAAGGGTTTTTTATTTTTTAGTTAAATTTTTACTAAAATATTGATTGTTTTTACTATGGGGGATAAAATGAAGTTACGAACCAAACCTTAGCTTCTGGAGGAAAAGGAAATGACCATCACATTACTATCTAATAAATTTCAAGAATTATTTCATTCGTTACCCGAAAGGGCATTCTTCGCTCCCGGAAGGATTAATTTAATCGGGGAACATACCGACTATAACGGCGGTCATGTATTTCCGTGTGCCATTACGTATGGAACCTATGCGGCTGCTCGGAAACGGGAAGATCAGCTCGTCCGTTTATACTCGGAAAATTTTCCGGATAAAGGGATGATTGAATTTAACTTAAACAAACTGGATTACGAAAAGGATCATCATTGGGCCAACTACCCAAAGGGAATAATCCGCTTTATTATGGAAGCTGGCTATATGATTCCGACCGGGTTTGAATGTGTAATTAAAGGAAATATTCCTAATGGTGCAGGTCTTTCCTCATCTGCATCCATAGAGCTCCTAACAGGAGTATTAGTAAACGGCCTGTACGAATTAGACATTCCCCGCCTTGAGTTAATTAAGATTGGCAAGCGAGTGGAAAATGAATTTATTGGTGTTAACAGCGGAATTATGGACCAATTCGCTGTCGGCATGGGCAAAGAAAATACGGGAATTCTGTTAGATTGCCAGACTTTAAAATATGAGTACGCGCCGATTAAGCTGGAAAATCACAAAATTATCATAATGAATACAAACAAGCGCCGGGAGTTGGCAGACTCAAAATACAATGAGCGCCGGGGCGAGTGCGAAGTGGCACTGAGCCAGATTCAGCAAAAACTCCCAATTGATGCGTTGGGGCAGCTGTCTATACGAGAATTTGAAGATAACAAACATCTTATTACCGATGAAGTGGTTCGAAAGCGTGCAAAGCATGCAATCTATGAAAATATAAGAACGTTAAAGGCACTTGAAGAATTAAAAGCCGGCAACTTGGAGGTGTTTGGCCAGCTGATGAACCAATCCCATGCCTCGTTACGTGAGGACTATGAGGTGACAGGAATTGAACTTGATAGTTTAGTAGAAGCGGCATGGAAGCAGCCGGGGGTCTTTGGTGCTCGGATGACAGGTGCTGGGTTTGGCGGATGTGCGATTGCAATAGTTGCTAATGAAGAGGTTGGAAATTTTATCGCTAATGTCGGTGAGGTGTATTTTGAAAAGATTGGCTATAAGGCTGATTTCTATGTTGCCGGCATTGGCGGGGGGGCAAAGGAAATCGAAATGGAGGCTGTTGCGGAGTGAGTATTCTTGTTTTAGGCGGGGCGGGCTATATTGGCTCGCACGCTGTGTACCAATTGATTGACCAAGGTTATGAAGTGGCAGTGATTGATAACCTGCAAACCGGCCACCAGGGTGCCATTCACCCAAAAGCCCATTTTTATAAAGGTGATATCCGAAGCCGGGAGTTTATGAAGACGGTTTTTGAAAAGGAAAATGTAGAGGCTATTATGCATTTTGCTGCCAACTCCCTTGTTGGAGAATCGATGTTGGAACCGCTGAAGTACTTTGACAACAATGTGCATGGGACACAAATTGTTCTTGAAATGATGAAGGAATATGGCGTGAAACATATCGTATTTTCTTCGACAGCTGCCGTTTATGGAGAACAAGAAATAATGCCGATTGCAGAAGAAGCGGCGGAGCTGCCAACTAACACGTATGGAGAAACCAAACTGGCTGTGGAAAAAATGATGGCATGGTGTGAGAAGGCATTCGACCTGAAGTATGTATCCTTAAGGTATTTCAATGTGGCAGGAGCAAGAAGTGACGGACAAATTGGAGAAGACCATAATCCAGAAACCCACCTGATTCCGGTTGTATTGGAAGCGGCGTTAGGAAAGCGGCCGGCGATTACCGTTTTTGGGGATGATTATGATACATCGGACGGAACCTGTATCCGAGATTATATCCATGTCGAGGACTTGATTGCTGCCCATATTTTAGCCCTCAAGTATTTACAAAATTACGGACAAAGCAATATCTTTAACCTCGGCTCCAGCCAAGGGTTTTCCGTAAATGAAATTATTGAAACGGCCAAAGAGGCTACGGGTATTGATATTCCGGTTCAATTTGGTGCACGCCGATCAGGTGACCCAAGCACCTTAATCGCCTCATCCGAAAAAGCGCGGCAAGTACTCGGCTGGAACCCGGCAAGAACATCAATCAAGCAAATCATCAGCGATGCTTGGAATTGGCATCAGCATCACCCAAATGGTTATGAAGGTGAACAATATGATTAATCAACTTGTTCAACAACTAATTGGTAAAGCCCTGGCTGTTCGTTTAATCGAGAGGGATGACGAAATCTATGCTCGTAACCAAATCCTGTCGCTATTACAATTAAATGAGTTTACGGAATGTGAAGGAGAAACAAATCTTGAGATTCCCGATGTGTTAGAGGAGATCGTAGATTACGCCTGCGAGAAAGGAATCATTGAAGATATTTTTGATGAAAAAGAGATTTTTACTAGTAAAATTATGAACTGTTTCATCGCCCGGCCATCGACGGTCAATCAGAAATTTTATGAAAATTATAGACAGAGTCCGGAAGCGGCGACTCAGTATTTTTATGATCTAAGCAAAAACAGTAACTATATCCAGATGAAGCAGATTCGGAAAAATATCGAATATAAGGCGGAGACGGAATACGGAAGGTTGGATATTACGATCAACCTTTCGAAGCCAGAAAAAGACCCGAATAGCATTGCCCGCGAGCGCGAGATACAACAAACAGCCTATCCAAAATGTCTACTTTGTATAGAAAATGAAGGCTATGCCGGGAGGATTGGTCATCCGGCCCGTTCCAATCATCGCATGGTCCGCGTGAATCTGTTGGACAGAATATGGTACTTGCAATATTCACCGTATGTGTATTATAACGAGCATTGCATCGTCATATCTGAAACCCATTCAGATATGAAAATTAATCAAGAGACGTTTTTAAGATTGTTAACCTTTGTCGAGCAGTTTCCGCATTATTTCTTAGGGTCTAATGCCGATTTGCCGATAGTGGGCGGTTCCATTCTCTCTCATGACCATTATCAAGGCGGCAATTATGAATTTGCGATGGCGAAAGCAACTGATGATTGGAGCTTTGAAATGGCTGGGTTTCCGGATGTTCAAGGCTCTGTTGTCAAATGGCCGATGTCTGTTATCCGTCTCCGTTCGGAGCAAATAAGTACTCTGACGGATGCTGCTGTCCATATTTTAACAAAGTGGAAAAATTATAGTGACGAATCGCTTGGTATCATCGCCTGGACCAGTGAGACTCCTCATAATACAATCACACCGATAGCCCGTAAAAAAGGGAACTTGTTTGAACTGGACTTGGTCCTTCGCAACAATCGGACGAGTGTAGAGCATCCGCTCGGAATATTCCACCCCCATGCCGATGTTCATCATATTAAAAAGGAAAACATTGGGTTAATTGAGGTCATGGGGCTCGCTGTATTGCCTGCCCGTTTAAAGGATGAGCTGTCCGAAGTTGAAAAGTACATCCTCGGAAAGCCAAATGCAGTGGCTGATTACCATTTGGAATGGGCGGAGCAGTTAAAACACCGATTAACCCCAATTGCGAACGAATCAAACATAGAATCTTTGGTTAGGGAAGAGGTCGGCAAGAAGTTTTTGAAAGTATTAGAGGACGCTGGTGTCTTTAAACGGGATGAAGCGGGGAAAACCGGGTTTCATCGATTTATCCAAACAATATCTTGAGTTTGAAAATGGAGTGGTAAATCAATGAAAATAGTTGAACGGGAATTTGGTAATTATGATGGTGAGCTGGTGATAGAGTATACATTGACGAATGATTTCGGGATGTCTGTTTCTTGTTTGAACTACGGTTGCGTTATTACAAAAATTATTGTTCCTGACAGGAATGGCCATTTTGAAAATGTTGTCCTTGGTTTTGATCGGTTTGAGGACTACCTGGAATGGTCGCCTTATTTTGGGGCAGTAATTGGGAGAGTGGCCGGAAGAATAAAGGATGCCCAGTTTCAATTGGATGGAAAAGAGTACCTGCTAGCAGCGAATGATTATCCCAACCACCTGCATGGCGGGCAGAAGGGGTTTAGTTCAGTAATTTGGAAAACAGAAAAAATCGAACAGGAAAATGTGGTCGGGTTGAAGTGTTTCTATCGAAGTTTGGACGGAGAAGAGGGATACCCAGGTAATTTGGATACTGCTGTTACCTATCTTTTATCCAATACGAATGAGCTGAGCATCAGCTATGAAGCACGAACGGATCACAAGACGTTAATCAATTTAACGAACCATTCGTATTTTAATTTATGCGGCAATCTGAAAAGGGATTGTTCTGAGCACATCCTTCAATTGGAAAGTGACCGCTTTTTAGAACTTGGACTAGATTTGATTCCTACAGGGAAAATGCTGGAATCAAAGAATACGCCATTTGATTTTAATCAGGGGCGTTTCTTGTTGTCAGGAATGAAGTCCTCCCATCCGCAAATCGTGCTTGCTGGAAACGGCTATGATCATCCGCTTCTTTTTAAAAAAAGTGGAGAAAATACAATCATGTTAAGTGATAAAGAAAGCGGCAGATCTCTGTGGGTGACAACAGACCAGCCATGTGTGGTCCTTTATACCAGTAATCAACTAGAAGGTCCGTTTTCGATATCAGGTGTCCGCGCAAGGAATTATTTGGGTGTGAGTCTTGAAACGCAAGGTCTTCCAGATGCCATTCACCATCCGGGGTTTCCTACTGTGATTTTACATCCTGAGGAAGTATACTATTCAAAAACGAAGTATCGGTTTTTTTCAAATACAATAGGAGTTTGACTTATGGCAACTATTAAGGATATTGCAAAAAAAGCGGGAGTATCAATAGCCACTGTATCAAGAGTGCTGAATTATGATACGACTCTTTCAGTTAGCGATGAAACAAAAAAGAGAATTTTTGAAGTGGCAGAGGAGCTGGATTATAAGAAAAAAGCGGTTGTTCGGAAACCCGAAATCGGAAAGATTGCTCTTTTTCAATGGTATACAGAAAAAGAAGAGCTAGAGGATTTGTATTACATGTCCATTCGTCTTGGAGTGGAAAACCGCTGCCGGCACCATGGGATCCAGGTTATTAAATATTTTCAGGATAGCTTCGAGGAATTGAAGGGAGAAGATATCCACGGACTAATTGCCATCGGTAAATTTAGCCGCAGGCAGATCAGCGAGCTGGCTTCTGTAACGGAAAACATCGTGTTTGTCGATTATTCTCCCGATGAGGATCAATATGATTCCGTTGTGGTTGATATGGAAAGAGCCACTATGAAAATCCTGGATTATCTGTTGGAGAAAGGGCATAAGGAAATTGGCTATATTGGGGGAAGAGAAGCTTATAAGGACCAAGCCACTGTCATCGAGGATTCGCGGGAACTGGCCTTTAAGCGGTATTTGACAGGAAAAGGGCTTTTGGATGAGAAATTCATGTACATCGGAGGATTTTCGGTGGACCAAGGCTGCACTCTAATGAAGCAGGCGATTGAGGATCACGGTGACCGCCTGCCGACAGCTTTTTTCGCCGGTAATGACCCGATTGCTATTGGAGCACTTAGGGCCTTGCTTGAAGCGGGGATTTCCGTACCTGAAAGGGTAAACATCATCGGAATAAATGATATTAGCGTATCCAAATATGTTTTTCCTGCCTTAAGCACAGTAAAAGTCTATACCGAACAAATGGGAGAAACGGCGGTCGACACCCTCCTCGAAAGAAACGAAGGCCGAACCATTGCCAAAAAAATAGCCTTCCCAACCAAACTAATCATAAGAAACAGCAGCTTCTAACTAAAGAACATAGAAAACAAGTACAAGAGCTGGATGACCCAAAACAGGGGCATCCAGTTTTTGCATTTTGTCAGCCTCAGGTGGACAATCTCCACGCGCGGTGCCTGTCACCTTTTCCCTGCAAATACCAAATTAGGGCTTCCTTTTTAGAAAGGAATGGAATATAATCATAGTGTACTATGTATGATAGTACAGTTAATACAGATTGGGGGCACCCAGTTATGTTTGAGCTGGATATTAGGAGCCGTAAACCGATATATGAACAGCTGGTGGATAAGATGAAAGAACTGATTATGAATGAGCTGCTCAAGCCTGATGAACAGCTTCCATCGGTCCGGCAGCTTGCAACTGAGCTTTCCATCAACCCAAATACGATTCAAAAGGCATATCGAGAGCTTGAAACGCAGGGGTTTATTTATTCTGTCAAAGGAAAGGGAAGCTTTGTCAATCCTAACCAAAAAGCAATTGACAAGGAGAAGATTGTGGAAATGAAGAAGGAACTGGAGAAATTAATCTTGGAGGCCTTATACCTCGGGATTCCTGCCCAAGAACTGATCAGTCTCATTCAAGACCTTGATGCTTCTAAGGGGGGAGCCTGACAGCTATGATTGAATTTAAAAACGTAACGAAAAAATTTGATCGATACACAGCCATTGAAAACGTCAACCTGACCATTCAAACGGGTTCAATATATGGATTAATCGGATCAAACGGAGCAGGAAAGACAACAATTATCAAGCTGCTCGCGGGTATTTACCGACAGGATCAAGGGGAAGTCACGATTGACGG
Source organism: Neobacillus sp. 114 (assembly GCF_030127045.1). Classification (NCBI taxonomy): domain Bacteria; kingdom Bacillati; phylum Bacillota; class Bacilli; order Caryophanales; family Bacillaceae; genus Neobacillus; species Neobacillus sp. 114. The sequence continues at coordinate 436,171 of NZ_CP126144.1, forward strand.
GCAGCCCGTTTTTGAAAACGTTCAGCTCAAAGAAAAACTTGTTTTTATACCTGATCATCCATACGTTTTCCCGCAATATACCACGAGGCAAATGGCCCGTTTTTACCGTAACTGCTATCCGAGTTGGGATGAGGAACGCTTTAAGAATTTGGCTCAGGCGTTTGAGGTGGATGTAAATAAGAAAATTCAATCCTTTTCCAAAGGCTGGCAGCGGCAGATTGCCTTTATTATGGCTCTGGCGGCAAAACCGGACATTCTCATCCTTGATGAACCAATGGATGGCCTTGATCCGGTTGTTCGGAAAAAAGTAAAAAATCTGCTGATTCAAGATGTTGCGGAGAGGGAAATGACGATTCTCGTTTCGTCCCACAACCTTCGGGAAATTGAGGACATTTGCGACCATATCGGCATCCTTCACAAAGGGACACTATTAATCGAGAAAGAGCTGGATGATCTAAAGTCCAATGTCCACAAAGTCCAAGTTGCATATAAGAATGGCTTGCCGGATAGACTGCTCGATAAACTAAAGCCGCTTCATGCTGAAAAACGGGGAAGTGTCCATCTGCTTATCGTCAGGGGTGAAGAGGCGACAATAGCAAAACAAATTATCGAGACCCATCCCGTCATTTTTGACTTGCTCCCACTAACACTTGAAGAAATCTTTATTTACGAAATGGGGGATATCGGCTATGCCATCAAAAATGTCGTTGTTTAATAAAGAACTAATGCTGCAAATGGGCCGGAGTACAGGATGGATTTCCGTTATTTATTTGCTAGGGCTGCTATTTGTCCTTCCGATTCGTATTCTATTAATTCTATATTCAGATTCTGATAATTTTTTATACTATCAGTCTCGTAACAACCTTTTTCAATATGACTACGAGATTCAGGTTTTCCTGATTGCGATTGCCCCTGTCATTTTGGCTGTCTTTTTGTTTCGGTTCCTGCATGTCAAACAAGCAGCGGACCTCATGCACAGTCTTCCGTTAAAAAGGAGTCGAATTTTTCACCATTACGCCCTGACAGGAATGGTGCTGCTCATCCTGCCGGTTGCCATCGTAACAGGAATCGTCTACATCATGCATTTCACCTATGACCTCGGCAGCTTGTTCACTATACATGATTTACTCTACTGGTCAGGCACAGTCATCGTTATTACGCTGCTCCTGTATATAGCAAGCGTATTTGTTGGAATTATGACGGGAATCTCGGTAGTTCAAGCCGTACTGGCGTATGTTTTTCTATTTTTCCCAATCGGGATTACCGTATTGCTGTCCTATAATTTGAAAATCTTGCTCTACGGATTCCCAGGCGATTTTTTCCTAAACCGCCAGTTGGAAAAATTATCACCGATCACCTTTGTCACCGTTCTTGAAAGCCGAGCTTTTCAATGGAAGGATGCTGTGCTGTATATCGTTATGACACTTGTCTTGTACGGGCTGTCCCTGTTTTTTTATAAAAAAAGAAACCTGGAGTCGGCCTCCGAAGCGATTGCCTTTCCGAAATTGCGTTCCGTCTTTAAATATGGGACTGCCTTTTGCTTCATGCTGCTGGGAGGGTCGTATTTTAACGATGTTTCCTTTAAAAACCTTGGCTGGACCTTGTTTGGCTATGGAATCGGGGCAGGCATTGGCTACTTTGCGGCTGAGATGGTGCTGCTTAAGACATGGCGGGTATTCACCCGCATCAAAGGTCTTGTCGTTTATCTAGCTGTTATTGCGTTTCTTGTAGTAGGGGTTCAGGCGCTTGGATTTTATGAAAATAGAATCCCGAAACAAAATGACATTAAGAATGTCCTGCTGACGGACAACCCGAATTTTTATATGAGATATGATGGGTTTTACGGAGATGTTTTTGACCCAAAACCGATGAAGGAACCTGAAAACATAGATGCCGTCCTGAAATTGCATAAACAAATCTTAGCCAATAAAAAAGTTAATCAGCAGGAAAATAATAAAGCTGATCGAGACTTTTTTATCGTTTATGAATTGAAAAATGGCCAGAAGGAAGTCCGTCAATACCGTGTCATGACGCGCCTATATGAGGATTTCTATAAGCCTATTTACGAATCGAAGGAATTTAAAATGACTTCAAAAGAAATTTATATGATGTCTGAAAAGAAGGTAAAGTATCTGCAAATTAGGGCAAATGGCCCTTTGAACAAGGTTGTCACTCTTTCCACGCCGGAGGACGTAAGGCAGGCACTGTCTCTATTAAAAGAGGATGTTCTTGCGGAAACGTATGACGATCATATGTATTATACAAACGGGGGGGCCTTTATACAATTTAACGTAGGAAAAGAGCAATCTGTTGTTTTAGATTATATGCCGACTTATGTGAAATTTACAAACTGGCTGAAGGAAAAGGAAATGCTGGAGCAGGCTAGGCTAACCGCTGCTGATATTTCACATGTCGTGGTAGCAAAGGGTGATTTCTCCGAGATTAATGATTCTGATTTAGGCCTAGAATCGGCTATTGAAAAGAGCAAGAATGCATTAAAAATCACAGATAAAGGCCAAATTGAGCAAGTATTGGAAAAGGCCGGATCCAATCCTCGCCACGAATATGCGGCAGTTGTGTATTATAATGGCGGCAATTTCAAGGAAATTATGTTTTTTGATGAGGAGCATGTGCCGGAGTTTATTAAAAATCATTTTAAATAAGCGGGAGCGAGAAATGAACGCGGTAAATTTTAATGAGGTATATTCCAAACACGCAAAACGGCTATATTATATTGCCTATCAGTATACTAGAGACGAGTTTATGGCAGAGGATATCGTCCAAGAATCCTTTTTAAAGGCGTACCGGAAATTGGACACGGTCGAGGACAATGGCAAATTGGGAGCATGGCTCTCGGCCATTACCGCGAGAACCGCGATTGACTTTCTTAGGTCGGAGAAAAGACGCCATTGGACACCGATGGACTATGCCGAACTAGAACCGCTGCACTGTGTCGGAGCGAGCGGCGGCTCTAGTACAGAGGAGGCGGCTGTCATCCGGCTTTTCCAAGAGGAGATCGGTGGCTCAATAGAGAGCCTCTCCAAGGAATTCCAGGAAGTACTGATACTCAAAATGCAGTACGGACTAAAAGAAACTGAAATTGCCAGCAGACTCAACCTCAAATCCGCCACCGTCAAAACTCGGCTTTACCGGGCAAGGAAACAGCTGCGGCGGATTTTGGCGGCAGGATAGGGTGTTATAGGGTGTCAGGCACCACGCGTGGACATTTGTCCACGTGAGGTGGACACTCTTTTTTTATTTCTACTAAACCGACTGAAAATAAGATGGTTTGGTAGTTATGAGAGCTTCATAACACCCGGGCGAGAAGGAAAAGGAGGTATCGGTAGTTATGAGAGCTTCATAACGCTCGAGCGAAAAGAAAAGGTGGAGCTCCGGTAGTTATGAGAGCTTCATAACACCCGGGCGAGAAGGAAAAAGGAGGCATCGGTAGTTATGAGAGGGTTCATAACGCCCGAGCAAGAAGAAAAAGGAGACTTAGGTAGTTATGAGAGCTTCAAAGAGTTCCGGCAAAGGTTCAAAGCACAAAACTTCATACGTTGTTAATGACCTCGGCCATTTCTTATGAGGAAATGAAGTCCCCGCCATTAACATGTAAGGTTTGCCCAGTGACGTATCGCGAGTCATCGCTCGCAAGATAGACATAGGCAGGTGCGAGTTCGAAAGGCTGGCCGGCACGTTTCATTGGGGTGTCGGTTCCGAACGTCGAAACCCGTTCTGCCGAGAATGACGAAGGAATGAGCGGTGTCCAAATCGGCCCCGGTGCCACGGCATTGACACGGATACCCTGGTCAACGATAGATTGCGAGAATGACCTTGTAAAGGACACGATGGCTCCTTTTGTGGCGGAATAATCAATCAGTGTTTTTTCGCCGCGATAAGCTGTGATAGAGGCGGTATTGATAACCGAGCTCCCATCTTTTAAATGTGGCAATGCTGCCTGGGTCATAAAAAAATACGAAAAGATATTCGTTGCAAAGGTATGAAACAGCTGCTGCTCAGAAATATCCGTCAACTGCTCTTGAGGATACTGTACCGCACAGTTGTTAACTAAAATATCCAGTTTTCCGAACGTCTTAATCGTTTTTTTCACAACCTCCAGACAATTTTCTTTATAACGGAGATCGGCCGGAATGGCCAAACAACGCTTGCCAATCTCTTCCACTCTGGCTTTCGTTTCCTCAGCATCCCGTTCTTCATAAAGATAAACGATGACAATATCTGCACCTTCCTTGGCAAAAGCATATGCGACTGCTCGGCCAATCCCGCTGTCCCCGCCGGTTATAATAGCTACTCTGCCCGCCAATTTACCGCTTCCATTGTAATCCTGATTTTCTGAAATCGGCCTCGGATTCATTAAGTATTCAAGTCCCGGCTGCTGGTCCTGGTGCTGCGGAGGAAAGGAAATCGGCTGCTCCTCGCATTTCGATTCCTTGCTGTAGTAAGGATATATCGGATAATTTCTCATAAAAGTACCTCCCTAACATGGGCATTAAACTAAGACACTATATGCAGTCGAGTCAAGCGGGGTTACCAGATAGCAAAATCCATAAGTAATTCTTATCCTTTTTCATAATAACTGCGAAATTTATTTATCGAGGGGATAGGAATATACTGGTAGTGAAGTGACAAGGGGGTGTAAAGGATGGAATATATCTTGCTTTACATGATTGGAATCTGTGCCACAACGCTTGGGACGCTTGCCGGCGGGGGCGGACTCATCAGCCTCCCCGCCATGCTGATCTTAGGGCTGCCAATCCACTCGGCTATTGGTGCAAACAAAGTATCCAACACGGTCAGTTCTTTTTCGAGCTTTTACCATCTTTATAGAAAAAAAGAAATTTCCCTAAAGGAAGCCATCTGGATTATTCCTGTCAGCCTCGGCGGCGGGGTCACCGGCGGCTTCATCGCATCCCGTGTATCGGGGAAAAATATGTACATCATCGCCATTATTCTGCTTATTTTCGCTTTTATCGCTTCCTTTAAGGGAAAAGGAAATTTCGCCGGAACGGAACCGTTAAAGATGAACAAGGTCAGTGTGCCAGGCTTGTTCGGAATCGGATTGTATGACGGCCTGTTTGGCCCGGGACAAGGAACGCTGATGCTTTATTTATTCGGCTATTTGAATATTGCCTACCTTCGCGCTGTGGCTTTGGTGCGGATCGCGACTTTTTCCAGCTGCTTTGGCGCCGCCATTTCCTATATCTCAACTGGAAAAATCATTTGGCCGATGACGATTGCGCTGCTGCTTGGTTCCCTTTCTGGAGCGCAAATCGGCGTCCGCATTGCCGAAAAACTAAAACCAAAATATGTGAAACCCATCTTACGAGTAGTGACAATCGGTCTGATTTTCCAAATATTTATAGATAAAGTTATATGATGCATGGGGACGGTTCTTTCGTTTCATTTTTAAATGAAACAAAAGAACCGTCCCCGCGTTTTAGGCATACCTTAAAGGAGCAGGAATTTGTGGGGCGGGTGATGTTGTGGTTGGTGGCAGTACTGAGTGGAGTGGGTATCTTGATGCGATTGATGCTGCCTTGGAACAGGGGATGGCGGCAAAAGAAGTGGTTTGCTCGATTACTACCGGGTTTCGAGTGCTTCCCTCGCTGCAGAATGCGCCGGGCCTGAACCCGTATCATGCGTCTGTAGCGGATGTCGGGTACGGCTTTGACGCGGTCAGGGGGACGATTGCCCGATTGAGGGGCGGCGAAGTGATTCCTCTAGTAAAAGAAATGCTGGTCCTCGACCTCGATACGCTGCGGATCAGCGAAAAACAATTGAGCCCCAATTTTGAGATGGTTGCCCAAGTGGCGGGACCGGATACTTATTATTTGATTGAACAAGGCCAGCATTTACACCGGCAGATTGCTAAAAAAATCAACGAGGCCATTGGGTACGGTAAGGCTCTTTTCGGTCCTGAATGGAATGTGATTTTGAAACGTGTGCAAAAAGTTCAGGCCATTCCACGTCTTTAATAGAACCAGTGATAGGGAGGGAAGGGAATGCCAGGTGCTCAAATGAATGAAGAGGAACGACAGCGGCTGCTGGAATGGTGGGACACAACCGAGCGGGGAACAGTTGTGGTAAAAAGACTAATGTCGTATGTGACAGAACTCCGGCTGCATCCGGAGTCAAGACGTGCCGATGGGATGATTTTGTTTTATCGGGCTGCATCAGAGGTTTCGTATGGGTACGCGGGGATGAGAGGCTGCATTCGCAGAGCGTTCACACCCGAATATTTCGAATTCCTCCGCCATAATATTGTCAAATGCCACAGCTTTGCAAGGAGATTTTCAGTCGACACAAAGGTCCTTCTCGAGCGGGTCGCCAAACAAATCAGCGGGCAGGAAGCTCTCGCAATAGTCCAACGCATTCGCGAAACCCTTCGTGAAAATGACACGGTTTTAGAGGAAATAGAAAATAAGAAGAATGCTTTTTTGGGTGTGATTCAGGTGTGAAACATGGGGACGGTTCTCTTGCCTCATTTTTAAAATGAGGCAGAAGAACCGTCCCCATGCACTCAAACACAAGCTTCGTATTCTCTCATAATGTTACTAATAATGGTTTTGACCGGCAGGATTTCCTTGATTTCATGGACTCTTGCACCAGCGAAAACAAGGCCGTTCTCACAATCCCCATTCATGGATGTAATCAACGAATCCAGTGTGCAAAAACGATAAGAACAATTCTTCAGGCAATCAATGCACTGCTTTATTTTCACCTTTTTCTCATCTGAAATCAGTTCGGTAAAATGGTTTTTAATCATACGTCCCTGGAGGCCAACTGTGGTTTTGAGCAAAATCGTATCTTCCTGCCGGGCATGAACATATTTTTCTTTAAATGATAGTGGTGCGTCACACTCTTCGCTGGCTACGAACCTAGTACCCATTTGGACTCCTGATGCCCCCATTTTTAAGGCTCGGGCGAGATCCTCTCCTGTCAAGATACCGCCAGCTGCAATGACGGGAATCTTCACTGCGTCTATTACTTCTGGCAGGATATCGAATAAAGGCCTGTCGGTACCTAGGTGCCCGCCGGCTTCAAAGCCTTCAACCACAACAGCGGAGGCCCCAAGGCGTTCAGACATCTTCGCAAGCCTTGCTGAAGAAACAATCGAAATGACGGGAATACCTGCTTCTTTGCCCCAGGCATACATATCCCTTGAAATTCCGGCCCCTGATATGATGAAATCAACCTTTTCTTCAATGGCTGCTTTCATTTTTTCAGCAAAGTCATTCATGGCAAAAAGAACATTAACACCAATATAGCCAGTGCCCGTTATACTTTCCCTCGCCTTTCTTATATGCAATCTCATATCCTCGACCGTAATCCCTGTACCTGAGATGATTCCAATGCCTCCTGCGTTGGCAACTGCTGATGCCAGCTTACTTAAAGAAATTCCTACTCCCATACCGCCTTGCAAGATAGGAAATTTGGGCAACATATGACCTATTTTCAATTGTGGGAAATTCAAGAAAAAACCCCATTTCATTATTATTTGAAGGACCTTAACACCTTCTCATTGTAACAATAGGGTTTCCGTAGGGCAGTGAGATGTTTAACACCTGGTGTTAATAGTTGATAATATTTTGGGATTTGTCACAAAATGTTCAAACTCTTCATAAAAATTAATGAGCCGAATCAGATACAGCCTCATGATTTTTAACTTTAAGTATGCAGGCCAACGCAAACAGCATACTTACCGCAGCTGCAAAGAATAACATCCCAAATCCAAAGTGGTCAATCAGCAGGCCTAAAACTGGCGGGGATACGATGGCAGCGAGGGAGGAAACCAAATAATATAAGCCGGTTCGGGTCCCGTTTCTGTGTTCACTTCCCGTTGAAACCACATAAGGATAAGCATTGATATTGATGCAGGCCCAAAACATTCCCCCGGCGACAAGAAAGAACCTCAGGACAAACACGGAGTCTACCCAATTTAAGAAGAGAAAGACAAAGAATAACCCGATGACTCCAATTAAGATCACCTTTTTCTCCCCATATTTAGCGCCAAAAAAACCGCTTGGAATAGAGGACAGGACAAAGCTTAATGAAAAGAACGCTAACGAGAAGGCGGAATCACTTCTAGACAAGCCAAGTTCTTTTACCCCATACAAGGTAAACAACGCCTCCATCCCCTGGATCGCCACAAACCAAAAGAAAATGGCCGCCAGTAAAAAAATCGTGGGTGCGTTCAGTTCACCTTTGTAATCTATCTTAGAAGCAGTTGTCATGGTTACCGGTAAAGAATCACGGTTTTCCTTAATATTTTTAAACAGAACCCATAACGTAACTATTAAAACCATCCCCACCAATAGAAATGGCAAGGATTCATGAACATTAAACAAAAGTGCCCCCACACTGAATGCCAAGATGGCCCCTAGGCCGCCCATGAAATTAATGATCCCGTTCGCCTTGGTGCGCTGATGTTCTGGTGTAATGTCGGGCATCAGGGCAATGGTGGGTGAGCGGAAAATAGCCATTGATAAGTTCATACCAACCATGAAAAGGATTAACGTGAAAAGGTTATGATGGAAAGGAATTAGCGCGATAAAGAGGGCTGCGAGTGGAATGCCGATAAGCAGGTAGGGCATGCGCCTTCCGAAGCGTGTCTGGGTCCGGTCACTGAGGCTGCCTACATAGGGCTGTATAAAAAGGGCGAAATAATTATCAATTGTCATGAGAAAGCCGATTAAAGCCGTGCTTTCAAGATAATCGTTCAGAAAGAACGGGACAAAGCCGTTATACAAAGACCAGCCGATACTAATGCTGAAAAATCCGAACCCTAACAGCCATGTTTTTCGCAAGAGAAAACCTCCCCTCGGCAGCTGAATCTTTTGTCCTATATCGAAAGCATGCCTCATAAACCATTAATAGGAATGTTATTATCATATGCCGCACCTTCATTCTTTTGCCTGATTTTTTCATAGCTTGATAGGGAAGAGCCCGATAAAAGAAATTTTTCAAAAAGCAATTGACAGATATTAGAAAAGATATTATTATCATTATTGAGAATGATAATAATAAAAACAGAGGGTTCAAAGGGGAGATTGAAATGGTAAGTACAGCAAAGATTATTGCGATGTTTGTTCCAATTATCTTTTCGTTTGTATTATTTATTGGATTGATTTTGTTTTATAGAAAGAGAACTGGGGTGTCTGCAAAGCCTGTAATTTTAGGGGCAGTTGGTTTTATTGTGTTCACCCAAGTGCTCGAGAAGATTTTGCATGTGGTCGTAATCACAAGCTTCCCAAATTACGCCGACCATCCTTTGGCATGGGGAACATACGGCGCCTTGGCGGCAGGGCTTTTTGAAGAATTAGGTAGATTCATATTATTTACATGGCTTTTGAAAAAATTCCATGACTATAAAGGCGGTATTTCGTTTGGAATTGGCTGGGGAGGCATTGAGGCAATTCTCCTTATGCTGGTGGTTTGCGGTCAGGCTTTGGTTTTTTCCTTTATGCTCAATGCCGGAACGTTTGAAAGCTCAATGGCTCAGCTGCCAAGCGACCAGGTGGCAGCCATTAAAGAGGGTATTCTAAGTCAAGGAATAGACTTTTATTACTTTGCCATCCTTGAACGTTTCTTAGCAGTCTTTATGCAAATGGCTTTTAGTTTATTAGTTTTATTGGGTGTTACAAAAAAGAAATTTTCATATGTAATTTTGGCAGTTCTCATCCATGCAGGAGTAGACTTTCCAATCATATTTGCTCAAGTCGGCAAGATTACTAATCTGTGGATCATTGAAGGATACTTGGCGGTTATCGCTGTATTCTCAATCATCTTTATCAAAAAATCCAAAACGATGTTTACAGACGACGCAAAATAGAATAATAGAAAATGAAAGACTTGGACCTAGCGCGGCTCAAGTCTTTTTTTATTTAAGGAAAAGTTAAGGAAGGGACCTGATAATAGGCTTATCCAAAAATATATTTCCGGCTGGGTTCTACCGGATATGAAAAGGAGTAAGCAAAGATGAAAAAATGGATCCTTATTGCAGTTAGTGTGCTTATTGTGGGGTATGTCGGTTATCAGTGGTATAACTCCAAAAATGCCACGCAAACCGCATCGGCGCAAGTCCGGACTGCGACCGTACAAAAAGGTAAGCTAGAAGTGAAAATCAGCGGATCGGGTGCGGTCCAGCCGGTGACAAGTACTGACATTAAGTCAAACGAAAACAATAAAATAATCGAAGAAGTATTGTGGTCTCCCGGTGAGGAAGTAAAAGCAGGTGAAGAATTAATCACCTATACGGATGGAAGCGACCCTGTCACGGCACCTGCAGATGGTATGATCACTTCTTTTTCTGTTGCTGCAGGTGATCGGGTTACACAAGGACAGGTTGTTGCCCACTTAACGAACTATAAAGACTTACAAACCGTCGTACAGGTCGATGAGCTGGATATAACCAAGATTCAAGTAGGACAAGCGGTAAACATAAAGGTAAATGCGCTGCCTGATCAAACTTTCACAGGAAAAGTATCGGCGGTGGCTAATGAAGGGACATCATCCAATGGTGTGTCCACATTCGATGTCACCATCCATTTTGATCAAATCGATAACCTGAAGGTTGGCATGAGCACAGAGGCAAGTATTCTGACTGCAAGTAAAGAGGATGCCCTCTATGTTCCACTTGATGCGGTCCATACAGCAAATGGTGAAAAATATGTCATCGTTGCTTCAAATAACTCTAACGTTCAATCAGAACAAAAAACGGTAAAAACAGGGTTAGCAAATGAAGATTATGTAGAAATCACAGAAGGTGTTTCAGAAGGTGATATCCTTCAGTTACCTCAATTAGCGACAGACAGCTCGTCTACCACGAATACCCGCGGAATGATGCAAGGCGGATTTGGAGCAGGCATGGGCGGATTTAATCGCAACGGAGGTGGACAATGGCGGTCCGGCGGAGAAAGGAGCGGGAACTAATGAGCAAGCAAATGGTTCCGTTCCGTAATTTTACGGCCTCAGAAGGGAGCAGTCAGTAATGGGTCAACCAATCATTCAAATCACCAACCTAATGAAAACCTATAAGCTTGGCGGCGAAACAGTTCACGCCTTAAATAATGTATCTATCAAAATTGAAAAAGGGGAATTTCTAGCGATCATTGGCCCGTCTGGTTCGGGAAAGTCAACCTTGATGAACATGGTCGGCTGTCTTGACCGCCCCCAGTCCGGAAAATACTTGTTGGACGGCAAGGATATTGGCAAGATGAATGATAATCAGTTGGCGGTAATCCGCAATCAAAAAATCGGCTTTATTTTTCAAAACTTTAACCTGTTGACCAAATTAACGGCGCTTGAAAATGTGGAACTGCCCTTGTTGTATGCAGGTGTTCCGGCAAAGGAACGGAAAGCAAGAGCAATGGAAAGCCTAAGCAAGGTTGGTTTGAAGGAACGGGCCGGGCACCTGCCTACCCAGCTATCCGGCGGTCAGCAGCAGCGGGTTGCAATTGCCAGAGCATTGGCCGGAAATCCTTCCATACTTCTTGCCGATGAGCCAACTGGTGCCCTTGACAGCAAGACAAGTAAGGAAATTCTTAGCTTAATGAAAGAACTTAACGAATTAGGCCATACCATAATTTTGATTACACACGATTTGGCGATCGCGAAGCAGGCAGGGCGAATGGTCAGCATCCAGGATGGACAGCTATTGGAAAATGGGGGTGAGCTGATTGGGAATATGGCAATCTATTAAAATGGCACTTCGCAGTATCCAAAGCAATAAGCTTAGATCGGCCCTCACCATGCTGGGGATGATTATCGGGGTATCCTCGGTGATTGTGCTTGTGTCGATTGCCCAAGGTTCGGCCCAGAACGTTACCAGCAGGATTAATCAGCTTGGTACAAACCTGTTAACCATCAATACGTTTGGAACGGATTTAGCTTTAACGGAAGATAAAATCAGCGAACTTAGTAAATTGAATGGTGTCAAAGCCATTTCTCCTGTTGTTTCGGGCCGTGTCAATGTGAAAAAGGATAAAACCGCTTCGCAGGTATCCGTGACGGGGACTAATGCCGCTTATTCGGATGTGCGAGACACAAAGGTTAAGCAAGGACGTTTTATCACCGACCTTGATATTGAATATCGGCAAAAAATTGCTGTGATCGGCTCGGAAACAGCTTCCACCTTTTTTGGAGCGGAAAACCCAGTCGGGCAATACATTCAGATAGAAGGAACTTCTTTTAAAGTTGTCGGGGTGCTCGCATCAAAAGGAAGTTCAATGGGACAGGGCGGCGACAACACCATTATCGTTCCGCTTAGCACTGGTCAGCGATTAGTGAAAAGCACAACCATTAACCAGGTCTACTTGCAAGGAAAAAGCGAGGAACAAATGGATGTGGTCATGAATGAAGTGAAACTGGCGCTTGCTGGCATGTATCCAAACAAAAGCGATTCGTACAGCGTCACTAACCAAAAGGATTTGATGGATACGATGAGCTCCGTAACGAATACGATGACGATGATGTTGGGCGGAATCGCCGGAATTTCTCTGCTTGTTGGCGGGATTGGAATCATGAATATCATGCTCGTCTCGGTTTCAGAACGGACGAAGGAAATCGGGATCCGCAAGGCGATTGGCGCCAAACGGCGTGATGTACTTTTGCAATTTCTGATTGAGGCGGTTGTGTTGAGCGGTGTCGGGGGATTGATTGGGATCCTTGCTGGAGTAGGATTAGGAAAAATGCTGTCATCACTGTTTAGTTTAACAGTGTCATTCACCTCTTCAGTGATGATTGGTTCGTTCCTTTTCTCGCTGGTGGTTGGTGTCATCTTCGGAGTGTTCCCGGCCAATAAAGCGTCAAAACTAAACCCTATTCAAGCCTTAAGGTACGAATAAAAGTATGGATTTAAGCGGCCTTTCTTTTGCGGCCGCTTTGTTTCCTATATAATAATTTTAATAAATATTTTGGGAGCGTTCATTTATGCGTTTATTAGTGGTAGAGGATAATCTCTCCTTGCTGGAATCCATTGTCCAGCTATTATCCGATGAATTTGAAGTGGATCAGGCATCAAACGGGGAAGATGCCTTGTTTTTGGCGATGCAAAATATACATGACGCGATTGTACTCGATGTGATGATTCCAGAAATCGATGGTTTTGAAGTGCTGCAAACCATTCGTAGGGAAGGCCTAAACATCCCAGTTCTTTTTCTAACGGCACGGGACTCCTTGGAGGACCGCGTAAAAGGACTAGACAGCGGCGGGGACGATTACTTAGTGAAGCCGTTCCAAGCAGCGGAATTAAAGGCGCGGATCCGTGCCCTATTAAGACGAAGCGGGAGCTTAACGACCAACCAAACCATTCAATACCGGGGAATTGAATTACTGGGCCGGGAACGGGATATTGTGGTGGACGGCAAACCCATTAAGCTCACGGCCAAGCAATACGAGCTGCTTGAATTTCTCATCCAGAACAAGGGAGCGATTTTAACAAAAGAACAAATCTACGATCGAGTCTGGGGCTTCGATTCAGATACTACCATCGCCATTGTTGAGGTGTTTATGCATCATCTTCGGAAAAAATTAGAACCCCATGGCTATCATGCGGATATAAAAACCATTCGCGGTGTCGGCTATATGCTGAACGAAGAATAAGGGCAGCATATGTTTCGACGTACACATATTAGGCTCACTTTGTTAAATTCGCTGGTTTTCATCGTCTTAATCAGCATTCTTGGAAGCATTATTTATTTTTACATGGACCATCGATTATATCAGGACGTAAACCGGTCGTTACTGGAATCTGCTGCCCATTTTCAACAGCAGCCGGACGACGATGATGATCATGGCGCTCCCGGTCCTAGGTTCATGAGGCGAGATCCAAGGATTATGACCTTGTTATGGCAAGGGGAAGATAAACAGCTGCTCGGGGAACAAGGCCGTGAAACCGAGTTATTTACAGGTAAAGAGGAGCAGATCCGCCCGAAAAAATTAAATTCCTTGCAGGATGTGGAGGCAGGAGGATTTTCTTACCGATATATCGCATTTGAAGTGAATACGACTGCCGGAAAAATCACCGTGCAATTCATTCGCAACGTCAATTCGGAAAAAGAATTATTAAATAGGCTGTTTTTAATTATCTTAATCGGCTGTGGTATTGGTGTCGTTTGCGCGCTGGCTTCCGGGTATTTCCTGGCTGGCAGGGCTCTTGTCCCGATTAAGAAGGCTTGGGATAAACAGCAGGAATTTGTCTCGGATGCCTCTCATGAGCTGCGGACGCCGTTGGCAGTCATCCAGGCTAAAACCGATGTGCTGTTCCGGAATCCAAAGGCTACCATCCAGGATAAAATTCACGATATCTCCACTATTTCGAAGGAATCACGCAGGCTTTCCAAGCTGGTGACCAATTTATTAACGCTGGCGAGATCGGACTCCAATCAACTGGAAATGAAGAAGCAAGAGTTCCAAATCGATGAGCTTTTAAAAGAAATCCTTTTGCAATTTGAAGATATTGCTTTATATCAAGAAAAATCAATCCATTTAGACGCCCCTGAGCCTGTTGCTTTTTGCGGGGATAAGGAAAGGATCCATCAGCTCATTGTTATATTACTGGACAACGCGATGAAGTATACAAATGAAGGCGGAGAAATCCAGCTATCTTGCATGCAAAGCCACTCTTCCATTATCCTTTCCGTAAAGGATACCGGGATTGGCATTCCCGAGCAGGACATCCCGCGGATATTTGACCGCTTTTTCCAAAGCGATAAAGCTCGGACATCTGCTGAGGGAACGGGGCTTGGCTTATCCATCGCTAAATGGATTATCGACAAGCACCATGGCAAAGTAAAAGTAAACAGCTCGCTTGGTAAAGGAACATTGATTGAAATTGTCTTTCCAAGAACCCAAAAAAATTAATTTGGGTTCTTTAATTTTTTTAAGAATATCTTAAGGAAAGCTCTTCATAATGAGGGTATCTAATGGGTACAAGCATATTGAAGGGAGAAAACTTTAAATGAAAAAAGTGAGAAAAACGCATTTATGGATTGGTTTGATAGCTTCTGTGTTAATCTTTATGGAGTCGCTCACAGGGCTGCTTATGAATGAACCATGGCTGATCGGACAGACCCAGATGGGGGAGCGCGGCAATTTCCAGCCTGGTCAATTTAGACAAGGTTTTACAAACGGCGCTGGACAGACTCAAGGAGGGTTTAATCGCCAAATGGATGGCCAAGCAGGCGATAACAACCAAGGACAATCAAATGGGCAATTCGGAAATCAAATGCAAGGGCAAGATGGTAATCAAATGCAGGGGCAGAACAGAAACGGCCAATTCCAAGGAGGAGCTGGCAGGTTTAACGGAAACGGAAACTTCACGAGAGGGTTCCGCGGTGAAGGCATAGGCCAAACATCCGCTATGGGCATCATCAGGGGACTTCATGAAGGCCGAATCGGAAATACCGATGTCAAGTGGCTGATCGACCTGACTGCCATTGCGATGATGTTCCTAACAGGTTCAGGCATCTATCTTTCTCTTAAAGTCCTTGGCGCGGAGAGAAAAAGGAAAAGACGTGAGGAAGATCCTTATAATGCGGTGCTCTAATTAGGAAAAGCTAACATGATAGATTTTTAAGATGGAAGAGGCACACCCGATGCGGGGAGTGTCTCTTTATTTTTCAGAAAATTAAACAGGACTTCGAATGGTGAACGCCGAATAGTAGGGAGTAGAATTTTTCGGACAGCGGAGGAATACGAATTTGATAAAAGACATGGATTCAATATTAATCATTGATCAAAAGGATGGGCTGGGGCCAGAATTCAGCAAACTAGTTTCAATGATGGACTACGCAAGGGCCACAACGATTGAAGAAGTAAAGGATCTTACCGTCAAGGAGTTGGATTTTCTTTATGACGAGGATGCCAATTCCATCGGTATGCTGCTCGCGCATTTTGCAGCAGTTGAAAAAGTGTACCAAATCGTTACCTTTGAAAATCGGGACGATTTAACCGATGAAGAAGTTGCCCGTTTAAATCCAGCACTAGATCTGGGAAGACCCGCACAAGAAATCAAAGGTTATCCCATTGATTATTACTTAACGGAATTAGCAGAAGTCCGGGCTGCCACCGTTGAAAAATTTAGAACCCTGCCGGACGAATGGTTATTTGAGCAGACTCCATTTTGGTGGAACCTTCCGGCCAATAACTATTTTAAATGGTTTCATGTTTTTGAAGATGAATTGAATCATAGGGGCCAGATTCGTCTCATAAAAAAGATGATCAAAAAAGAAAAAAACTAAGAAATTAGAGGTGGAGATAGTTGAATATTTATGTTATCCGTCACGGCGAATCAGAGCATAATGTCGACAGGAATGTGATGGCGCACACGCACGATTCCCAGCATAGTTTGACAGAGCTTGGCCACAAGCAGGCCGACGTAACGGCCGATTTTATGAAGACAATTGTGAATGGAAAGACCGTACTATACAGTTCCCCTTATTTACGGACGAAACAAACTGCCCAGGCGATTCATTCCTTGCTGCCGGGGGAGGTTCCATTTTTCGAAAATCCTCTTTTGAGAGAATGGGAGCTTGGCAATCTTTATGATTTCAACAACCGAACTCCGGAGGCTAAAAAGGAATATAAAGCGGCGGGCCAATTTTATTTCCGTTTTCAAAATGGCGAGTCTCTAGCCGATGTGTACCTGCGCGCAACCATGTTTATGAATACGGTGGTTGACCGCCTCAAGCGGCAACAGCGCTATGATAATCTTGTGATTGTCACGCACGCCGCCTTTATCCATATGCTGCTGGCATTCCTAACGGAGACGCCGGTTGAGGATTTATTGAATTTCAAGCCGATTGAAAATGCCTCTGTCACCAAGATTGATGAGGTGGATGGAGACTATCAGCACGAAAAAATCTTTGTGCCGAAGGTTGAAGTCTAGCCATTATATGCAAAATGGCCCTGCCAAAAAGGCTGAGGCCATTTTTTTTAAAGTGCTTCGTTTATCACCTTTTTGTAATAAGCAACCGAAAGGACACCAAAAATGGAGTAGAGTGCCGCATACAACAGCATCACAACCAGCATCGGTGTCCAAACCTCTGCACCAAACAAAAACCAACCGGATTGAACCGCAAAATAACCGTGTGCCAGGCCAACCGCTAACGGAATGCCAAAGCTAAAGAGCTGCTTTCCTTGAATTCCTCTTAACAAATCCCCTTGTGTAAAACCAAGTTTTCGTAAAATCGTATAATTTGGCTTTTCCTCTTCACTTTCTCCCATCTGCTTAAAATAAAGAATACAGCCGGAAGTAATCAAAAAGGTTAACCCAAGGAAGCCAACAATAAACATGGCCAGCCCCATATTCTTTTTCTGCTCTTTGATCAGGTCGAGACGGGAATCATTTCCATGGTCGCTGCTAAAATGCAGACTAGAGAAGATCTTATTGGCTTTTTCAAGCTGCTGCTCATTTTTTAAATTAATACCTATGAAAAGGGATGATTTTTGTTGAACTTTTGGATCCAGATCCTGTTTCAATCGCTGAAAAACAGCATCATCAACAATGGCAGTCGGTGAACCGCCAGCTGTGTAGTACCAGGAAATGACGAACTCTTTTTCCAGTCCCGAGTATTTTAACGGAATCACTTGTTGAAGCCCCTTAAATTCAATCGTTCCCGAATCCTTTAAGGTCATAAACTTCTGCAGCAAATCACTATAGCCGGTAAAAATAGTTTCACCCGGTGCTGCATCAACATTTTTTACAGATCTGTCGCTGATGACTGACATAGGCATGTCGGCAGGGTCGACCATCATTCCTTCCAAATTCCGTTCTAGGATTGGCTTCAAGTTTGCGCTGACCTGAATAACCTCAATACGTTTTTCATGAAAATCGATTCCTGCATTGTCCAGAGCAGTCTCAAATGTCGTTGCATCCCCTTCGGTAATAAAAGCAAAATCAGCGGCCACATTATTTTGGGCTGTTTTGTCAACAGAATAATAGGAGATATAGCATAACGATAATAGACCGATTGCCAGCGCCGATACAGTCGTGATAATCGTTAATAACATGGCATTCGATTTCATTCGGAACATGATGGAGGACAGCGACATCACTTCATTAATTGATAAGTAGCCGTCTTTGCGTTTGCGGATGAGTTGGAAAATGAAACTGACCGAACCCTTATAAAACAAATACGTTCCGATAATGACTGATCCCAGAATTCCCGTCATCGCCGCAAATAATGCCGGCATGGTGGTAAAATCTCCGCCGAACAGCTTGGAAGAAACATAATAGCCGGTGGCAATCAGCACCAATCCAAGAATCCCAATAAAGTTTTGAAACATGGATAATTTTTTTACTTTGCCCTCTGTCGATGAAATGACCCTAAACAAAGCTAAAATGCTTTGGCGTTTGATAAATAGATAGTTCATCAATATGATAAACAGGTAAATCACGATAAACACGATCATTGTTTGCACGAATGCCTCTGATGAGAAATGAAGGCTGGCTACTGCATCAACGCCGGTAATGTTAAATAAAATCATCAATATTAGCCGTGACACTGAAAACCCGAGAAAGATGCCAATCATCAGGGAGCCGAAGTAAAGGATAAAGTTCTCGGCACTGAGAATCCGAAATATCCGGCCTTTGGTCATCCCGATTAACTGGAATAATCCGATTTCTTTGCTCCGCCGCTTGATGAAAATGTTGTTGGCATACAGCAAAAAGATGGAGACAATTGCGACAAGCAAAATAGAAGCGGTACGAATGGCGGCGGCTCCTTTGATGGTCCCTTTCGCTTCCGTCATCGCCGGGTCATACTGCAGTGTAACAAACGCGAAATATAAAGCTACACTAAAGACCAACGCAAACACATACAAGAAATAATTTTTCAGGTTCTTTTTCAGGTTGCGAAGGATCAGTTGATTAATGTTCATATTGAACACCGCCCAACACCGCTTGTGTTTTCATGATGTCTTGAAAGAAGGCCTGCCGGGGCTGTTCGCCCTTATTTAACTGGGTGTAAATCTGCCCGTCCTTGATGAAAATGACCCGGCTGCTGAAGCTGGCGGCAACAGGATCATGGGTGACCATCACAATCGTAGCATTACGCCGTTGATTTAATCCGCTAAGCTTGTTTAACAGGTCTGATGCCGACTTGGAATCGAGCGCACCCGTCGGTTCGTCCGCAAAAATAATACTTGGTTCATGGATAAACGCCCTTGCAGCAGAAGTCCGCTGTTTTTGACCGCCGGAAATTTCGTTTGGATATTTGTCCTTGAGCTCGTAAATACCGAGTTCTTCAGCAACTTCGGCGAATTTTTGATCCGCTTCTTTTTTAGGCATTTTCGTGATGGACAGCGGCAGGAGAATGTTTTCTTTTACCGTTAATGTATCTAAAAGGTTATATTCTTGAAAAATAAACCCTAAATGATGTTTCCGAAACTCAGCTAGCTGTTTTTCTTTCATTCGAGTGATTTCGTTTCCTTCAATTTTGATGGAACCGTTGCTTGATTTGTCAATCGAAGAAAGGACATTCAGAAGCGTTGTTTTTCCGGAGCCTGAGGCACCCATGATGCTGACGAATTCCCCTTTTTCAATACTTAAATCAAGTCCCTTTAAAACGTCCTGCTTATTCCACTTATTGCCGTAGCTTTTATAAATTTTACTAGCTTCTAAAATTGTCATTTCGACACACTCCTTATTTGGATAGCTTTAGTATAAAGGTGCGTGTAGATCACTTCCTTCGTTTCGCCGAACAAATGCGGCAAAGCATGTGACAATGTTGTCACATGCCTGAGATATGAAGGAATTCATTTCTTTTTGGAAAAATTAGCCTAAATGTCGTGCCTTCTCCTAATTTGGATTGCACCTCGATATGGATGAATAGCGGCTGGGAAGCCTTTTTTGCAAGATAAAGCCCCATGCCGGTAGCCGCGCTGTCTTGATGTTTGGTGGTCGAGGTGAAGCCCTTGTCAAAAATGCGTGGCAGATCCCGCGGGTCAATGCCTCGGCCGAAATCGGTGACTTCAAGTATGGTCTGTCCATCTTGAAGGCCGCTTTTGATGAAAATATCCGAGGCTTCGCTGTATTTCACAGCATTGGTTAATAACTGTCTAAGAATAAACGCCAGCCACTTGGCATCCGTCAGTACCTCGGTGATGCCAAGCTCTACATCAAAACCGATCCCTTTTTGCATACACCATGATTGCAGCGTTTTAATCTCTGAATAAATAATCGGCTTTAAATCTGTTTTTTCGATATATAAGTCATTTTCCATAAATGGTATCCGCTTTTGGTGAAGCTGCTGGTCAAGCAGCAGATGAATTCGCAGCCACTCAAATCTTAGGTTTGCCCTCAGCTTGCTATCCTCCATGCGTTCAATCATTAAAGACATAGCTGTTAGCGGTGTTTTTACCTCGTGTATCCAGGATAGCAGTTCATCCTTTTCCTGCTCCAGCGTCATCCGATTAGAGGAAGCCTCTAACTTGAGGGAATCGGTTTGGCTGATGACGCTCCTTTCAATAATTTTTTCAAAAGGGCTTCGGCTTTTCGGCAGGCCAGTTAGATCAAGGCTGCTTTCCCAATCCTCCAGGCCTTTATAAAAGTGAGTCTCCTTGTGGTAACGAACGGTTAGGAAAATCGCAAAGATGATGAGCGACAGAAAAACCATATACAGGACGGGCAAAAACGGGATAGCAGAATCAATGTAGGCGATAAAAACGATGAGAAATTCTAAGGATAAAATGAGTAGAATCCAGCTCCGCCGTTCTTTTAAAAAATGTTTTATC
Organism: Neobacillus sp. 114; assembly: GCF_030127045.1. Lineage (NCBI taxonomy): Bacteria > Bacillati > Bacillota > Bacilli > Caryophanales > Bacillaceae > Neobacillus > Neobacillus sp. 114. The sequence continues at coordinate 456,928 of NZ_CP126144.1, forward strand.
ATGGCAGCTGCGCCTCATCGGCCGCCATATAGCCTTGTCCCACCTTCGTTTCGATAAAATGACCGATGCCAATCTCATCGAGTTTTTTGCGGAGCCTATTGACATTGACTGTTAGGGTATTGTCGCTGACAAACCGCTCGTCGTCCCACAAGCTTTTGATTAACGCTTCGCGCGTGACGATTTTATTCTTTTGATTAATAAGCTCCCTCAGGATAAACATTTCATTCTTGGTCAACTCGATTGAACCTGCGTCGTTGGCAATTGTGTTTTTTTGATAATCGACTGTCGCCCCGCACCAGGTTTTCAGTTCGATTTGGCTGTCACTGCTGTAATCATAAACCCGGCGCAGCATCGCCTGTATTTTTGCAATCAGGACATCGAAATGAAAGGGTTTTTGGATGAAGTCATCCGCGCCAAGCTGCATCGCCATTACCATGTCCGAAGGATGATCCCGTGACGATAAAAATAAAATCGGGACGCTCGAGTGGGAACGAATCATCCGGCACCAATGGAACCCGTCAAATTTGGGCAGCTGGATATCAATGATGACCAAATCAGGCTTGGTAGCCGTGAATTCCTGCATGACTTGAGCAAAATCTGTTATTCCATACACGTCATAGGACCAGCCGGATAGCCGTTCCTTCACTTCATTGAATAAAGTAGCATCGTCTTCAATTAATAATAGTTTAAACATTGGTATCACCAACTTATTTTGGTTTTTCCTCAAATACATAGTATAGCAAAAATTTCCTTTTATTTATAAAAAAAGAGCCAACTTCAGTGGCTCCTTTGTAAATTATGGCTGGTCGGCTGGGAAAACGATGCCTGCGTTCTTTCTAGCTGCAACTAGCATCTTCATGACTGAGTAACTGTAATCGAGTAGTTCATAGCAGCGGTCAAAGTCCTGATTTTTATACGTTTCTTTGAAGGCAAGCAGTTCATAATAAAGCTTGTTCGCTGTCGTCTGATTGTTTAAGGTGACGGCTGTTCCATCGGTATGTAAGATGACGTTTTGACACCCATTTGCCCCATGTTCAACATGAATATATCCTTTTTCACCTTGGATAAGGACAAAGTTCAGGCCTTGTGTATCCTTGCTTCCCACGCACTCGGCGATAAAGTCGGGATATTTCATGACAAGTACCCCTGAGGTATCAATCCCGTTCGCATGCTTATTTGCCGTATAGCGGATGGATTCTGGTGTCCCGAACAGGCTCATCACGAAATGCAGGTTATAAATGTTGATATCAACAAGGGCGCCGCCGGAAAACTTCGGATTAAATACATTCGGTGTCTCCCCTGCAAGCAGGGCATCGTACCGGCTAGAGTATTGGCTGTAGTTGCCCTGGATTATCCTTATTTGCCCTAGGCTTGGCAGGTTTTCTTTAATGAGTTGATAGTTGGGCAGGTGAATGGTTGTGATGGCCTCAAACAGCATTAAATTCTTTTGTTTGGCGAGTGCTATCAAGCTTTCAAGCTCTGCGACGGTCGATGTGAACGGTTTTTCACATATGACATGTTTTCCATGTTGGAGAGCTTGGGTCGCCTGTTCGTAATGCAGGCTGTTTGGGGATGCCAGGTAAATAAAGTCGATGCCTGGGTCCTGGTACATTTTTTCGATGTCGGTGTAGATAGCAGGGATTTGATATTTTTCAGCTAACGGTTGGGCAGTTTCCTGTTTTCGGGAATACATCGCCACACATTGGGCGTCTTTTATATTATTTAATGCAGAAAGAAAGGTATCCACAATCGAACCCGTTCCAATAGTAGCAATATTCATATGCTCAAGTCCTCCAATAACAAAATACTTCTAACATCATAATGTATTTTGGCAGGCTTGCCAAATAAGTAATGAGGCATGGGGACGGTTCTTGTGCATCACTTTTGAATAGTGGGGAAGTTTAGCTCTTCGTGAAGAAAATAAAAGACAAAACCGAAACTTTGCGCCCGTAAAGTGTCCAATAAAAGGCCATTAAAGGACAAAACGGAGAGCCCGAGCTGGTAAAGTGTCCAATAGAAGGCATCTAAAGGACAAAAGGGAGATCCCGAGCAGGCAAGGTGTCCAATAGAAGGTCTCTAAAGGACAAAACGGAGAACCCGCATCCGTAAAATGTCCAATAGGAGGCCTCGCTAAAAAAAGCGTACCAAAGAACGATTCTTTCAGTTAATGGAGAGAATGAACGGGCAAAAGCCCTTTATCTTCAGGAAGGCTTTGAGCAAGTAGAGGGCGTAGCGTGATATCAATATGATCTATAAATGTTTCAAATTGAAAACAATTAAATTATATTAATATAATAAAATAAGTTATGAGGGCGCCCTTCGTTAATAAGGAGGGCGCCCCTTATTTATAGGATTATTTGGTGAAAACTTAATTGCTTTAAAGGATTAATAATTCCGACTTGACTCATAGGATTTTATATATTAAACTTTGAAAGTATTAAATAGGGGGTTATGAAATGAATAACATATTAATTATCGTGAATGTTGTCGTTCTTCTCTTACTGATGTTCGGCTTGTTCATGATGCAAAAAAAGCATGTTTCTTTTTCAAAACGTGTGTTTACCGGACTTGGTTTAGGTCTTGTATTTGGATTTCTCATTCATCTTATTTACGGTGGAACACATGAAGTAACAACACAGTCGATTAACTGGTTTAACATTGTCGGCGGCGGTTATGTTAAACTGCTGCAAATGGTTGTTATGCCATTAGTGTTTATATCCATTGTGGGAGCTTTTACGAAATTAAAGCTGACTAAAAATATTGGGAAAATCAGTTTTCTTGTCATTGCCATCCTGCTTGGGACAACGGCGGTTTCCGCAGCTATCGGTATTGGATCCGCGCTCGGATTTGGACTTGATGGAATCAAGTTAACGGCAGGGGATGCCGAAAATGCCCGTAATGAGCTATTGAAAGAAAAAGTGGCTGGTGTAGAAACTATGACGCTGCCGCAGCAAATCGTTGAACTTATTCCAGGCAATCCGTTTCTAGATTTAACAGGCGCTCGTCCAACATCAACGATTGCCGTTGTTATTTTTGCAGCTTTCATCGGCGTGGCATATCTTGGGGTAAAACGCAAGGAACCTGAGAAAGCTGAATTTTTTGCAAAAATAATCGATACGTTATATTCCATCGTCATGAGGGTGGTAACGCTCATTCTCAGATTAACACCATACGGTATTTTGGCTATCATTACAAAGGTGGCTGCTGTAAGTGATTACGACGCGATTGTAAAATTAGGCAAGTTTGTCGTCGCTTCTTACGTGGCGCTTATCTTGATGTTTATTGTACATTTATTACTTATAACATTTGCAAAATTAAGCCCTGTAAACTATGTGAAAAAAGGGATGCCTACATTAACGTTTGCCTTTACGTCACGTTCAAGTGCAGGAACATTGCCAATGACCATTAAGACGCAAACGAAAGACTTTGGTGTGTCTGAAGGGGTTGCCAACTTTGCTGGTTCTTTCGGACTTTCCATCGGACAAAACGGCTGTGCAGGAATTTACCCGGCGATGCTCGCAGTCATGGTAGCGCCGTCTGCAGGTATTGACCCGACAAGCATTTCTTTTATCATCACTCTGATTATAGTAGTTGCAATCAGTTCATTCGGTGTAGCCGGTGTAGGCGGCGGGGCAACCTTCGCAGCCTTAATCGTTCTATCAGTCTTGAACCTGCCAGTTGCAATTGTTGGTCTTCTTATCTCTGTTGAGCCTCTAATTGACATGGGACGTACTGCCCTAAACGTCAGCGGTTCAATGACTGCCGGTGTGTTAACAAGTAAGGCAACCGGTGAATTCGATAGTGAAGTTTACAAGCAGCCTAACGTAGCGGAAGCATAATATGGTAATTAAAAAAGCAGAATGCTGGGATGGCATTCTGCTTTTTGTATATAGTAAACGCACTTGCTGTTAACCAATCGAGTGCAGTAAAAAGTTCGTCAAGAAAAGAATCGAAATAATATAGATTGATAGGGAAAGCTGATGTTTCTTGTTGGTAAACAGCTTTACCAGCGGATAGGCGATAAATCCGAAGGCAATTCCATCAACGATGCTGTAGGTTAACGGAATCATGATAATCACGAGAAAAGCCGGAAAGGCTTCCGTAAAATCAGTGAAATCGATATTTACGATATTAGTCAGCATTAAACCGCCGATAATAATTAGGATTGGCGCGATTGCTGTTGCCGGAACCAGTTTGATGAACGGCATGAAGAAAAGCGATGCCAGGAAAAGCAGCCCCGTGATAATCGAGGTTAAACCTGTTCTTCCGCCTGCGGTAATGCCTGCTGCCGTTTCAACCGTTGATACAGATGGACTAGTGCCGAATAATCCGCATACGATTGTGGAAATCGAAATGGCCTTTAAGGATTTTCCGTTTTTTTCAGGCGCTTGCAGCATCCCGTCTACTTGGGAATGAAGCAGGCCGATATTTTCAAAAACAAGCACCAATACCAGTGAAAAAGCCGCTGTCCAGAACGGAATGGTGGTTATATTTCCAAAGTCTGCACTTAGGAAGACGTTTTTATAGTCCGCAAAGGAAATAAAACTGGTGTGGGTTTTCGAAAAGTCTACCAATCCGAAAAGATAGGACACGATCGTTCCTAAAATAATGCTGATCAGGAAATTCCCAGGTACTTTCTTTAAAAATAAAAATAACGTGATAATCAGATTAATTATCGACGCCATTACAATCGGGGACGCCAAATTGCCAAGCGCCACAAAGTTCGTCGGATTCCCAACAATGATGCCGCTTTTTTGCAGGCCAATAAAGGCAATAAATAAGCCAATTCCGACTGAAATGGATTCCTTTAAAGATGACGGAATCGCTCTTGAGATGATGCCCGATAATTTCGTGAAAGCCACAATCACAAAGAGAATGCCTGATACAACTACGGCTGCCAGAGCCTCCTTGTAGTCCAGCCCCATCGTTCCGACAATTGTATAGGTGAATAGGGCATTAATCCCCATTCCTGGTACGATGATTAATGGTGCGTTGGCGATAAATGCCACAAGCACGCAGCCAATCAGTGAAGATAGTACGGTTGCGATAATTCCGGCTTCGAGTGGTATGCCTGCATCCTGCAGGATACTTCCATTGACAGCGATAATATAGACAATGGAAAAGAATGCCGTAACCCCCGCAATAACCTCCTTCTTCAAGCTTGTTCCGTGCTCCTTAAGTTTAAAAACTCCCTTCATTTTCTTATCACACTTTCTAGTGTGTCCCTCTCCCGCCCGCATCAAGTTAAAATTCTATGAATCAACTTATGCCGGGGAATATTATAACACAGAAAATGACAATGACAAGAGAGGAGGTTGCTTCCAGCTACTGCCTGCAGCACCCACCGTAACGCTCTAGAATTCGATCACGCCGGCTAAGTGCTGCAGTATTACAAAATTTAGGATAGAGTATGAAACGCGTTTCAGGTCAAGGGGCTAAATGTAATTTTTGAAAAAAAGACCTAGTTACAGTCACATCAACCGGCCGGAAGTCTTGAGATTAGATAGTACCCCGTTTAATCAATCTTACAGGTATCTCCTGATATGAAATTTCCTGGTTTTCCGCAATTCCTTGAAGGAAGAGCTTTCTGCCAATTTCTACAAGCGGGATTTCAATCGTCGTGATATCCATTATTTTTGCAATGGGTTGGTTATTAAATCCAATCAGCGCTAGATCATTCGGAATAGAAATCTGCCGATTCCTTGCGCAGGTGACAATTCCGGCAGCGACATCATCATTTGTCACCAGGAGGGCCGACGGAGGATCGTCCATACTTGCAATCGTATCAACGACCCGTTCGCCATCCTCAAAATAAAGACAATTATCGAAAACGTAAGCAGGGTCAAATGGCAAATGATTTTTTTTCAGAAAATCCTTATAGGCCATTTCTCTAAACTTACTGTTTGTACCCGTTTTTCTCCCGATGGAATAACCAACTTTTCGATGTCCGTTTTGTATTAAATATTCAAGCGCATAGATGAAGGTCTGATAGTGATCCACAAAGGTAGAAGACACTTTTTTGCCCCTGGTGTCCTCACACAGGACAATCGGCCCATAAGGAAGAAACTCCTCAATCAACGGCCAGCTGCTTGCTCTTGAACAAATGATTAACGCATCAATTTGTTTTTGCTTTAACATTTGTAAGGCGTCTAATTCTCTTTCTTCCTTATAGTTGGTTTGAAAAAGCACCAGATTATAATTGTGTGTCAATGCCTCATGGGAGATTCCTTTAATTAACGATGCGAAATAAGGGTGGTCAATGGATGGAACCATCACACCGACAAGGAAGGTTTTTCCCATGCTTAAATGAACCGCGTTAATATTTGGCTGGTAATTGCTTTGCTTAATGGCATCAAGAACAGCCTTGCGCTTTTCCTCTTTGACATAAGGGTGATTATTGAGCACCCTAGATACCGTCGTGACGGAAACGCCCGCCATTTTTGCTAAATCTCTGATATTAGTCAAGGTGTCAGACACTCTCCATCGATCCTATTATTAGGAAGAGTATAATACTTTTTATAAGGAAAATGAAGAATGAATAGCATCACTTCGTTAGGGTGTTATACGTGAGTAGGCTCTAGTTCAGGGGTGTTCAGCTTCATATACTTCCTGCCTCTGTTCGGATAAATCCCCTCTGTGTGATACCATTCCCATGCTTTTTCGCCCTTTTTGCGGCCGATGGAACCGTTCATTATGAGCCCCGGACTAATCAAGTGGCGGGGGATTCCTTTGATGTAATAAGTCCGGTTGGTGTTGAATTCGGTTAGCACAATGGTATCTTCAATTCTACTGGTCACTTCAAACAGACTGTCCTTCCGTTCAGAAAACTGGTCAAACTTATATTCGACTTTTTGCATCGCCAACTCGAGATTAAATTCACTGTGGTGAAGCCGAGGGAAATCGCATAAAAAGAGGTAATTTAGCAGGCGTTCGCAGGTTTTAAGGTCAGAGCGGGCCTCATTCGCATATTGGTTAACAAGACCATACCAAGAAGTGCCAACCTTTCGATCCAGCCAGCGGACGAAATTTTTTAACTGCATCAGGAATTTTTCGGTTTCTTTTTCTTGCGGCGTAATTTTCATACAATGAGGAAAATGAGTGAAGATTAATTCTTCCCAGAACGGGGAGTCGCATTCTTTCCATGATGGAGGACAAGAATCTTCTAACGTATCGGTCATAAAGCTTGAAAAAATCTCGAGAAATTCATTGCGGAGCTTGTTGGCAGGCTGTTCACGTTTGTAGGAGAGAATGTCTTTTCCATAATAGTGGACGTGCGCTCTGAAACGCAGGTGAAATTGAGAGCCTATCGCCATGTTCTTTAAAAATTCTTCCCGTTCCTCAGGATTAGCGAAAGGTTGTATAAATACATTCATTTGCAGCTTATCACCGCAGCATTTCTTCTGAGGTTTGCCGCTGCCGCACGGACATAAAGATTGTTTTTTCATAGAACGAATCAACCAGCTTTCTTAGTGGATTTTTTTGAAAGGGGCAAGAGAAGATATTCTAGGGGTGACAACCGTATTATAACTTATCTATGAAAAAATGAATCTGAAAATTGTGTGAACGCGGCCGATTTGTAAAAATTGGATTTAGTGTCAGCCTGAGGTAAAGTAGAATTAGTGGATTTTTTACGGGAGGATTTTGATATGAAAAAAGCAAAAGCAAACATCAAGGCCATATTAATTGCGGATCAGGATGGCACATTTGTGACCAGAAGGATTCCGGAAGTACAACTTGAATTTGGCGGAATACGAGGGGACAGACATTTCGGGGTAACGTGTGCGGCCGATTCCAGGCAGCCAATGTATCCAAAGGGGACGGAAATTCTGAACCGCCGGCAGATTACCGTCGTTTCAGAGGAAGACTGTGCCGAGATTGCGGAAGAGTTAGGGGTGCCGCATGTTCTGCCGGAATGGCTGGGAGCAAACCTATTGGTGCAAGGCTTTCCGGAGTTGACCAAATTAACGCTGGGCTCACGGATATTGTTCCCAAGCGGGGCTGGGTTGATCTGCATGGGGGAAAACCTGCCATGCATCTTCCCTGGTGAGGAGATTCAAAAGCATTTTCCGGACCATGCTAAGCTGGCCGCACGTTTTGTCCGTGCCGGGTATAAGCGGCGGGGTATCGTTTGTGCAGTGGAGAGACCGGGGGGCATTTCTGAAGGTGAAGAGGTACAAATATTGGTAAATGATTATATGAATCCATTGCAATAGGTGATGCCATGAGAACAAAACGAGCAAATAACCCAGTGGAATTGTTCTCATAAAAGGCATATGGGGGCTAATACCACATTTACGGAATGAAGCCGATACACTGAAATGAATTTTTCAAAAAGGGGACCTATTCACATGCAATTAGCTTTCGACCATTTGGTTTGGTTTTTCAAAAAGCCAGAGGAGGCTATCGCTCCTCTGGAACAAGTAGGTTTAAAAGTGGCACCTGGTGGGCGCCATGAGTCTTGGGGAACGTATAACACATTAAGTTATTTTGGATTAAGTTACTTAGAGTTTTTGGGGATTGAGGATTGGCAGCGGGCGGAAACGCATGAGGCCAACCGATTGATTACCCATATTGTGGAACAGCTTCCGAAGGATAATGGGGAGGGGCCGGCCAGAATTGCGATTCGTACAAATGAGATTGAAGCATTGGCAGAGCAGCTGAAACAGAAAGGGTTCACGGTTTATGGACCAATTCCAGGAGAGCGAGTCCGCGGTGACGGCGAGATTATTAGATGGTCGCTGCTATTTCCGGAATATGAAGGGGCGGAATTGAGGCTTCCCTTCTTTATTCAATGGGAAAAATCGGACGAGGAACGGTTGGCGGAACTAGACCAGCAAGGCCTCATTGACCTCCATCCGGCGGGGCATGTCCGATTTGAGGGTGTTGCTTTTGCGATCCATAATTTGGACGAAACCTTGTCCGTTTGGAAAAAACTCCTCGATATGCCCATCAGTGAGGAGTTCATCGACCAAGAATTAAATGCCCGCTGCGGAAAAATAGCATTGGAAGGAACAGAGCTTTTGTTTTGCAGTCCTATTGGGGAAGGGATGGTCGCGGAAGTGCTGAAGGAAAAAGGGGAAACTCCATTCTTAGTAAACCTTTCCGCTACAAACCAAAGACGTGTCTTTGAAATGCTAAAGGGATACTGGAGTTTCAAATAAGGGAAGCGTTAAACAGGGGGTCAGGCCCCCTGTTTTCGACTGTTAATTGATAATTCCTGAGTTAATAAGCTCCAAATCGAGTTTAGCCTTTATTGGAATGTTTTTAATGTCCGCATTTTTGTACTTTTCCTTCCAAAGTTGATGATGATGCACCCTTATTTCTTCCTCGATTCCAAACCCGTCACAATTTGCCGCTTGCAATTTGGCTATTGTTTTTTCAGCTTTCTTTGTTAATCGTTTCTGGATGGTTTTATTTAATTTTTTTAAAAGAATCGGGTTGGTTAATTGATCTTTTGGATATTCGGTAATTCGATATTGAAGCTTACTGGACAATATGGCGGTAACCGCCTCGTTTTTTACAGATAGCTTTGTTTTTTGGCGGTTATTCAAAATCTCTATCACAATAAACTCCTTTTGGCTATCTTGATTGTTCGTGTTCAATAAAAATGAAACCTTTTGCTTTTTTTCTCCATTAAGCAACAAAAACATCTTTGATTCGGAAACATTTAGTTTGCCGGTCATCTTTTCATTATTAAACAGTGCCATGCCGATGGAACGAGCACGATGCCGTTCAGGGCTGATTTTTAGAAGAGGCAGTAATGGATCTTTGGTGTGCTTCAGTAATAACGGGCAGACCGATTGCACGTTGTAGTTTGTAAAAAAGCCGGTTGCCTCGCCGCTTTTTAAATATTCATCATAATATTGTCCGTTTAAATTTGCTTCTTCCTGTTTAATGCGGACAGCATCCCTTGCCTTTCCTTCAATGATAGCCACTTTTGCCCCGAGAGCCCCTTTTGGGTTTCGGTAGATATGGTCAAGTTCTTTGTATAGCCCTTGTCTAGCCATTTCTTCACCGAAAAGAACGACTTGGGCTTTGGATATGTCGATTTTCTCGGAGATATTTAGATCGGCATGCAGCAAGGTATCTAAAGCTGTTTCCCCCTCCGTTGTCAGAATAGTGCTCTTAGTAGTAGAAGCAGAATTATTTTGGACTCCTTTGCTTATCGGATAGTCGGTGTTAGAGATGATCTTTCCATTGTGGCCTTTATCGTAACCGATGAGCAGGATTAATTTTTGTTCCTTCAATAGCCGTTGATCCCAACAGCCTGATAAAAGGAAAGGAATAGTTGTAAGGACGATGAACCGTTTAATAATGTTCCGCATTAACCTCACCCTTTGACCTTTTTTTAAAAAGAAAGGAAAGCAGTAAAAGAAATACTGGAATGGCCATAAAGAAGATATAGCCAGAGTAGGTTGCAGTCTTTGTCACTTTCTCTATTTCATTTTCTCCATTAAAAAATAGGGCAAAAACAAAGCAGGTAAAAGCGGACAGGTATACCCACGCTTTCCTCGGCCAGCGTTTTATGAGAAAGGTCCCTGCCAGGGAGGCACCGTAAAGATAGCTGATAAAGGAGGTTCCTACAAGGATAATCCATAATGAAATGATGAATAAGTCCGGCCTCTCAATAATTTTAAAAGAAAAAGATTTTAACAAATAAAGGACTGGTTGAGGCAGTAGTTTCATTACCTCATTGTTAAAGTATATTAAACAAACAAATGTCAGGAATGAGTAAAAAAAGGTAATAAAAATATTGGCTAAGGTAGCGGCTTTAAACTTTTCCCTTCCGCTTGCCAAAACAAAGGGAGATATTAATAGAATAAATTCAATCCCCTGCCAGGCTAACGTTACATTGGACGCTCCTTTTAAAATATTCATCAACCCCGATTGGCCAATTGGCAAAATATAATGGATATTCTCATCTTTAAAAGCGACAGGCGTGATGAATAAAAATACGAGCAAAGCAAAAGTGGCGATGAAGTAAAACCTTGCGATTACCTTTAAATTATCGATGGCGATGTAAATGCCGACGGACGCCATCAAAAAAAGAATGACCCAAGCTGGGGTGTAGGGGAGCATCCACCTTTTTAAGATATGGACAAATAAAACAAGTATGGTTGCCCCTGTAAATAAGAAATAACCCATATAAAGGAATGTAATGCCTTTTCCGATAGCATTTCCAAACATCGAATGCAGAATTTGAAAAAGGTCTTGGTTAGGAAACCTGCTGCACAAAATAAGGTAGAAAAGGACAAGAATCTCCATAAATAGACCTGTTAGAAGAAGAGATATCCAACTATCCCCTTTGGCTATTTGGTGGATTTCATAAGGAAGGGATAGAAAGGCAACTCCTATTTGTGTTTGTATTAAAAAAGTAATCATCTGGAGTTTCGTGATTTGAACTTTATTTTTCATTTTTTTCCCATCTTCTAGGTTGATTTAGTCGTTTTTTATTTTTCACATGCAATTCCCGAGGGCGATCCTTTAGCAGCCAAATCGGAAATCGAATAATGGCGTCCTTCATTCCCTGTAAATTAAACGGGGCAATTGGGGTGAAGTAAGGAGTCCCCAAAGATTCAAGCTTACACAGGTGGCCGACAATAAACATTAAGGAAAAGATAATTCCAGCAAAACCGAAAGTGGCCGCTGACAGCATGATTGGAAAGGTTAAAATCCGGACCGTATTGCTCATCTCATAGGATGCTACGGTAAAGGAGGAAATGGCTGTAAGAGCTATGACAATCACCATGATGTTGGAAACTAGCCCTGCAGAAACGATAGCATCCCCGATGATTAAACCTCCTACAATACCAATGGTTTGTCCAATCGGTGTCGGCAGACGAATTCCCGCTTCACGAATTAACTCGATGGTAAACGCCATAACCATGGCTTCAATTAAGGGCGGAAACGGGATGTTTTCTACCGAACTTTTCACCAGTACTAAAATTTCTTTCGGGATAATCTCGAAGTGAAACCCGATTACCGCAATATATAAACTAGGTAATAGAAGTGATAGCAGAAAACAGACCACTCTTAGAAAACGAAAAAAGGAACCGGTAATAATCCGGGTGTTATAATCATCCGATGTTTGGAAGAAGGAAAAGAATGATACAGGAAGAGCGAGTGCATCAGAACTACCTTCAGACAATAGGATGATTCTTCCTTCCATTAATTGTGCAATCGCCCGGTCGGGTCGTTCGGTATAAAGTAAATGAGGAAAAGGGGAGAATGGCTGGTCCTCTAGTAACTCTTCCAGGTACCCGGGGCTGAATGTCATATCGATGGATAGAGTTTGTATTCTTTCTTCTAGTCTCTTTACTAAAGCAGGGTTACAGATTCCTTCGATATAAACAAGCGCTATCTGGGTGTTTGTGTATTCCCCGATCTGGTGGTAGTTAATTTTTAGATGCCTGCTTTCAATCCCTTTTCTGATTAAGCCAATATTGGTTGATAGGTTTTCAACAAAACCAACATGCGAGCCTCTAACTGTTTTCTCACTATCAGGTTCTTTAAGATTACGGGAAATCTCTTTCATCGTATTAAAAGAAAAGATTTCGTCAAGGCCATTGAATATAACAACGGCATTCCCTTTTAATAAAGCCTTTACGGACTCTTGCAGCGTTATTTTATCTTGTGTTTCGGCAGTGTAAGGAATATCCGCAGCATTCAATTCGCCAAATTTTATTAAAGGGAATAAAATACTCTCTTGAATCTTTTCCGAGTCTGAAATTGTAGCAATATATATGACAAACCCTTTCCTGCTGTTATAGGAAACTGGGAGCATTAGTAAGTCTTCGGTATTAACGAACGAATTCTTTATGTATTCTATGCGGGCATCGAAAGTGGCAACATCCTTAGTAGAAGGTTGTCCATTCTTATCCTCAAAATCGGATGTCTGTTTCATAGATGAACCCCTCAGAATGAAATGTACATTTTATGTTTTACTAAAGTTTCCAATCCTATTCGTTTCAAATCTATAATAATTAAAGGGGTTGAGGGCAGCCTCAGCAGTTAGTATCTGTATAAAAAAAGGGGGTCAGGCCCCCGGCGCATTAATACTTTAATGCATCTGAAGCCTGACCCCGTTTTTCCATTTCGAGTGCGGTAACGATATAGGCAAATCCGTTCATCAGAAAATATATGACATTGGATTGGGCTCGCTCGGTTTCCCCTAAATAGGTATTAATGATGGTGAAAACAGAATATAAGATGACAAAGAATAAGGCGATTTTGTTGAATATGACCATTGCTTCCAACCCCTTTATTTAGATGCTTATATTAGCTTATTTGCATGCAGGCGATTTTATGCAGTGGGACAGCCCCCAGCTTGTTAAGGTAATGGTGATTGAGGGACTTATACCTAGTGTATTAACGGTAAAAAGGAAGGTGACTCGGCACCTTCCTTTTTTGACGGGAATTTTTAGCGGTACATGGTCCACTTCCCAATATCTTTAAAGCCAAGCCGTTTATAAATACGGCCTGCTTCCGGGTTATCATAGAAGAGACAAAGCGTTTTACCTTCAGCTAGAACAACCTTAAATAACTTTTCCATGATAGCTGTTGCTAGACCTTGACGGCGGTTTTCCTTTCGCGTGCAGACTCCGACAATCATTGCTGATATGGAATTTTCCGCTGTTGTGGAAACACAGGCGGTCATCACACCTTGGCGGATGGTATAATAGGTTCTTCCTGTGTTGGATTCCATCGCATTGATTAACATCTTCCGGGCATCGCTTCTAATTTGAAATTCCTCAATGCTGCTGCGAAGCTCAATGATTTGATCAACGTCCTCAATTGTCGCCTTTTTAACATCTACATTGTTGTCACCAAGACAATCGTCAGAAAGGCACTCTGCAAAAAATGTTACTTGTTTTTTGCCAAGAGATAGTTCCTCAAAAACTTCGAATTTCTCCACGATGTCAGACTTCCCGGATAGAAAAATAGGCTGTGTGTACTGTTTCATAATCGAAACGAATCCGCTTGTATCGAACTCTCCCTTTGCATACGGGATAAAGGATTGATGGTACCGAAGCAGGACGGCCTTAATGGAGTACTTCTCATCAAATTCTCCCCAAAGCTCCTGAAACTCAGAGGAATATCCAAAAGCCTCGATATCCCCAATGATAAATAGATTAATAGACGGTTCTTCACTTAAAAAGGTAAGAACCTGCTGGTGGTCTTGTTCGGTAAGCTTCCTAATCACGCCATGATCCCCCCCTTGTTTTAAATAGAGTACTCGTGCGATATGGAAAGTTCAAGGATTTTTTTGAAAAGGCCTGCTTAAAACTCGTAATCCTTAAAAGATATATAAATAAGGTAAAAAAGTGAAGAGATTCTCAAAATTGAACAGAAGCGAATTGAAATTCATTAAATAAATTAACAAGCCGTAGTTTGGGAGCATTCTCACGGCCGCTTTATTTGTTGACCAGAAAGCATTGTATTAAGCTAGAAAGTTTTTTAGCACTGGCTTGAGAAGGTTTGAGAGGTTCATAACGCCAGAACGGTTAGAGGAATCAGTGAATCGGTAGTTATGAAGAGTTCATAACGCCTGAACGGGTTGAGAACCGAGTGAATCGGTAGTTATGAAGAGTTCATAACGCCTGAACGGTTGGAGGAATCAGTGAATCGGTAGTTATGAAGGAGTTCATAAAGCCTGAATGGATGGAGGAATCAGTGAATCGGTAGTTATGAAGGAGTTCATAAAGCCCGGGGGATGAAGGAATGAGGGTTTCAGTATTTATGAAATGCTCATAAGGCCCAAACATAGAAGGAAATTATCGCTCGGGTAGTTATGAAGAGTTCATAACTACCCAATGATGAAGAAAATGGGAGCTCCGGTAGTTATAAAGAGTTTATAACTACTAAAACGGTAAAAGGAAACCGCTGCTCCGGTGTGATGGAGTAAAACAAAAGGCGAACAGTCCCGTGTGTACTGTTCGCCTTTTATTTACCAATTTTCTGGGTTAATGCGGGGTAAGCCCCTTTTAAGTAGTTTAGTAATCCGTTACGGTGAGATTTCTGTCCAGGTAGGATTCGATTAGCTCGCTTACTTGGTAAGAGACCTGCGGGGAATCGAAGTTTTCAAATGCATGTTCACAGCTGCCTTTATAGCTCATAGTTTCGTTATAATGGCTCATATGCCGTTCAATGACTTCCTCGCTATCCTGGCGCTTCTTATGTCTTTCGATGACCGTATCACGATCCGCGTACACAAAAATTCGTACAACATGATCTCCATACATTTTTTTAAGTTTTTCAGCGCCTTCTGGATTTAAGGTCAAATAAACGAAATCATGGTTTTTAAAGGCCTCCACAACATCTTGTTCACGAATCCCATAATGGATTCCATCAATCTCGACACTTTCGAGAAATTCTTGTTGGGCCTGCATGTTTTTGAAGGTTTCATCAGTTATAAAGTGGTAATCTTCGCCGTCTTTTTCATAATGCCGTGGGGAACGAGTGGTGTAAGAGAGAACAGTTTCCATGTCAAATGCGGTAGCAACATTTTTCGCAATGGTTTTTCGTCCAGAGCCATCAGGACCTGTGTAAACGAAAATTTTTTCTTTCCCTTTGATCTGATACATCGAGGTACCTCCTTTTATTTTTATGAGATAACCCTTTTATCTGGAGGAAATTTTTCTGGATGTAGATAGGGTATACTATCATTATAGCAAAATGATAATGATATGGGAATGTGTGGATTGGGAGGAAAAAAATCTAGGTATTTCGGATGACTTTTCAAATAAGGGGAATCACGAGAATGATTCCTTTTGATAAATAGTTTAAAATGAAAAAATGCTAAAACGAAAGGAAGTATAGAATGGACAACTTCATGAAACGGGCTGTAGAGCTCGCACTTCAAAATGTCGCAGAAGGCGGGCAGCCGTTTGGAGCAGTGCTTGTCAAAAATAATACAATCGTCTCAGAGGGTGTAAATGAGCTTCACAAAAAGTTTGATATCAGCGGCCATGCGGAGTTGCTGGCCATTCGCCGCGCCCAGGAACAATTTAAGACAAATGATTTATCAGGATGTATTATTTACGCCAGTGGTGAGCCCTGCGCGATGTGTTTAACGGCCATGTACTTTGCCGGGATTGAAAAAGTCTATTATTGTGCGTCGGTAGAGGACGCCGCCGTAGTGGGCTTGGGAAAATCAAAATCCATTTACGAGGATTTGAAAAAATCTCGATCCGAAAGGTCCCTGCAAATCATCCAAATGCCTTTAGAAGAAGGACAAGAAAGTCCAATGGAGCTTTGGAAAAAACGGCTTTGAAAAAATACAAAGTGCGGAACAGTTTACAAGGATATGATTAAAATGAAACTTTTATAGACATGTTACGTATATAAATATATACGATTACAAGGAGATGTATGTAATAAATGTTTCTAGCAGAACTTCAGCCTGAGGAGAAAAGGGCATTTCTTGAACTTGCTGCGATGATTGCCAATATTGATGGGAATTTGTCGATATTTGAAAGTTCCGTCCTTAGCAAGTTTCAAAAGGAAATGGGGCTGAAGGATTACCAAATAGAAGGTCTCGCAATCGAAAACATTCTAATAACTTTCAAAACTGAACGCTCCAAAAATATCGTTATAGCAGAACTCTTACAACTGATTTATTCAGATGGGGTTTTTCAAGAAAAAGAAAGCGAAACCATCCAAATCATAAAGGAACACTTTGGATTCGATGCCAATGAATTTGGCAGCTTCAAAGATTGGATAGAAAAAATAAAAGAGTTGTCAGTAAAATAAAAGGTGCCTGACCCCCGGTGCGTTATCGCGGCGGGGATCAGGCACCTTTTCTATTGGTTAGACTTCTACAGCGCTCACTTTAACGGTCCAGTTGAACGGATCCTCGAGCTTGCCTAATTGAATGCCTGTGATGCCATCATAGAGGCGTTGGGATGTTTGCCCGATTTTGCGGTCGTTAATGACGATAGTTTTGCCGTTCCATGTTAATTCGCCAACAGGTGAGATAACGGCTGCTGTTCCAGCTCCGAAAACCTCTTCCAGTTCTCCGCGCTCATATGCCGCAAAAACCTCTTCAATGGAGATTCTCTCCTCGCGGACAGGTTCTCCCCAATGTTTTAAAATCTGAATAACAGAATCACGAGTTACCCCAGGTAAAATGCTGCCATTTAGCTTAGGTGTAACGACTTCACCATTAATTTTGAAGAAAATATTCATGCTGCCGACTTCTTCAACATATTTGTTTTCCTTTGCATCGAGCCAAAGAATTTGCGCGTAGCCGTTCGCTTCGGCCTTTTCCTGGGCTTTCAGACTTGCTGCGTAATTGCCGGAAGTCTTCACATGTCCAACCCCGCCAAGAACTGCGCGGACATAATGCTCTTCAACGTAGATGTTAACAGGATTTAATTGCTCCCCATAATAGGCACCTGAAGGAGACGTAATTACCAGCAAGGTATACTGATGGGCTGGGTGCACTCCAAGTCCTGCTTCCGATGCATAAATGAATGGGCGAATGTAAAGCGATTGTCCGGCGCCTTCCGGGACCCAGTCTTTTTCAACTGTAACCAATTGTTTAATCGCTTTTAATAAGAACTCCCCATCAACTTGCGGAATGCAAAGCCTCTCGCAGGAGTCGTTCAGGCGCTTCATGTTTTTATCCGGACGGAAAAGCTGCACCTCGCCATCTGGAGTTTTATAGGCCTTCATTCCTTCAAAAATCGCCTGTCCGTAATGGAATACCATGGATGATGGATCAAGTGTTAATGGCCCATAAGGTACAATCCTAGCATCGTGCCAGCCGTGATCAGTATGATAATCCATCACAAACATGTAATCGGTGAAATACTTCCCAAATCCAAGCGAAGCAGGGTCAGGCTTAGCCTTTAATTGTTCTCGTTGAATAAATGTAATCTCTTGTGTCATCTTCGCACCTCATCTCGAAATCTCTTATATATAGAGACTACGACTTTTTCAGAAAAAACACAATAATTTGAGTATGGAAAACTTGGTATTCAATGGTACTTTAACGCTTTAAATTAATTTGTACACCTTATGGTCCGTTAATGTGCAAAAATGGTGCTGGCGAATTACGTTCAAAGAGGCTTAAAAAATAGCGCTCCACCAATGGCAATCCAAATGGGCCCAAATGGCACTGACATCCAGGCAGTGAAGAATTGGTCATTAAAGAAGAGCAGGCATAGTGAACTTATTAATATGAAATAACTGATTGGGTCAGGCAGTGATTTTACCTTTATACTTCTAAGGCCAAACAGAAACAATCCTATAATTAACATAATGAAACCGACTGGTGCTGCCGGTTCCCACGCGCCATTCAAGAACTGTCTTAGTGAATGCCCGATAAAATAAAGGACGCTTCCAGATTGAATGAGGATAAAGGCGAATTTCGCAAGACCTTTATGGAGGAAAAGCTCCCGGTAAAAAATCACCATTCCACTTGTAATAAACAGCATTCCACCACTGAGCAGCGGCATCAAACCTTTTGAATCCCGGTAGATATCCAAAGCTGGGTTGCCAGGGGGACTAAGAGCCAGACGAGTTCCGACTATCACCCAAACAAGCCCGCCGATGAACAACAACAGAGCATGGAAACGAATCCTATTAACCTTCATTTCTTCACCTCTTGTTCATGATCGTTCAGATTGCCTTCTAAAAAAGCGTGTTAGACATCAAAATAGAAATATTGGAAAAAATATGAAATATATATATTCAATTATTTTTAAAAAATTGCTGTTTTCGTTAATATTGTTGTTTTTGCTCCTATAAGACTGAACCGCTGGTTTTTACATGCGTTGGGGTGTATAAAAGGCCATATGCGACCGGACCGCTGATTTTTTCAATCGTTGGGGCTCATAGGAAGGTTATATGCGACCGGATCGCTGATTTTTTCAATCGTTGGGGCTCATAGAAAGGTTATATGCGACTGGACCGCTGATTTTTCCAATCGTTGGGGCTCATAAAAAGGTTATAAGCGACCGGACCGCAGATTTTTTCAATCGTTGGGGCACATAGAAAGGTTATAAGCGACCGAACCGCTGTTTTTTACAAGCGTTGGGGTTCATAGAAAGGTTATAAGCGACCGGACCGCAGATTTTTACAATCGTTGGGGCTCATAGAAAGGTTATATGCGACTGGACCGCTGATTTTTCCAATCTTTGGGGCTCATAAAAAGGTTATATGCGACCGGACCGCAGATTTTTACAATCGTTGGGGCACATAGAAAGGTTATATGCGACCGGACCGCAGATTTTTACAATCGTTGGGGCTCATAGGAAGGTTATATGCGACCGGATTGCTGATTTTTTCAATCGTTGGGGCTCATAGGAAGGTTATATGCGACCGGACCGCAGATTTTTACAATCGTTGGGGCACATAGGAAGGTTATATGCGACCGGATCGCTGTTTTTTACAAGCGTTGGGGTTCATAGAAAGGTTATAAGCGACCGGACCGCTGATTTTTTCAATCGTTGGGGCTCATAGAAAGGTTATATGCGACCGGACCGTAGATTTTTACAATCGTTGGGGCTCATAGGAAGGTTATATGCGACCGGACAAGTTATTTTACCAAGTGTTCTATCGCTTACAGCGAAGGCAATAAGTTATTTCTTATTAGGAAAGCAACAATCTTTTAAATAAGGGCTTAAAAAATTGTTCTCCAAAAACACGACAAAGACCTCCTGCTCTTTTGCCTAAGCCTAGTGCTTTTTCACTGCCAACCAAAATAGGATGAAGTAAGACGATAAATTAAGGGGAGTGGATGTGGTGCCAATAGAGTGGAATGAAGAGGATGGGATATTTCATTTATTTAATGACCGGACAAGTTATTTGCTTCAAATTGTACATAGAAAATATCCTGCCCATTTGTACTGGGGTAAGCGGGTTCACACATTGCAGCCTGCTTCGATCCTTTCCTTTAAAGGCAGGACCTTTTCGCCAACGGCGGAATCAACAAACAAACAATTTTCCCTGGACACTCTTCCCCAAGAGTATCCCGCGTACGGCAACGGCGATTTCAGGAAACCGGCCTATCAGCTGCGCACAAGTGACGGTTCTACCATTACTGAGTTTGTTTATGACTCACATGAAATCTTTAAAGGAAAGCCATCTCTAGACGGGCTGCCTTCTGCCTATGTCGAGGATGATTCCGAAGCGGAAACCTTAAGACTTACGCTGGTTGATTCCAAGCTGGGGATAGGGATTAACCTCTTTTACACTATTTACAGGGACCTCGATGTGATCACCAGATCGACTTCCTTCGAGCACCTAGGAACCCAGGCAGTGGAAATACACAAATGTACGAGCATGTCCTTGGACTTTCACCATTCTAATTGGGACTGGCTCCATCTTCACGGATCATGGGCAAGGGAGCGGCATCTCGAACGGCAGCCGCTCCATCATGGGGTTCAATCGATTTCCTCCTCGAGAGGCGCCAGCAGCCACCAGCACAACCCCTTTTTCGCACTGCTTTCAAAGGATGCCAAGGAAGAGCAAGGAGAGGTCTATGGGATTAGTCTTGTGTATAGCGGTAATTTTGAAGCGTCTATTGAAGTCGCCCCGTACGAAACAACGAGGCTATCGATAGGAATTAATCCGTTTGATTTCATTTGGCTATTAAAGCCTGGGGGAAAATTTCAAACCCCAGAGGCCATATTGGTTTATTCATCGGCTGGTCTTGGCGGAATGTCGCGAACCTTTCATAAACTATTGCGAGCCAGGGTGTGCCGTGGAACCTATCGCGACAAATTACGCCCAGTTCTTATCAATAACTGGGAAGCGACCCGTTTTCATTTTTCCGAAAGAAAATTAAAGGAACTGACGGACGGGGCTGCAGAGCTTAAAATTGAGCTGTTTGTCCTCGATGACGGCTGGTTTGGGCACCGTGACAATGATAAAAGTTCACTAGGGGACTGGACTGTCTATCAGAAAAAACTGCCCCATGGATTAAAGGGCTTGGCGGACTATGTGCTAACGAAAGGAATGAAGTTTGGGCTGTGGGTCGAGCCGGAAATGGTCTCGCCTGACAGTGATTTGTACCGGTCGCACCCCGATTGGTGTCTACATGTTCGAGGACGGAACCGGACGCTGTCCCGCAACCAGCTGGTTCTCGATTTATCCCGGCAGGATGTATGCGATTGGCTCGTTGAAACACTCACAAACCTTTTCCGCAGTGCACCGATTTCCTATGTAAAATGGGACATGAACCGAAATATGACCGAGATTGGATCCGCTGTCCAGCCGCCTGAACGGCAAAAGGAAACTGCTCATCGTTACATGCTCGGCTTGTATCAAATATTAGAAAAATTAACCGAACGCTTTCCGCACATTTTATTCGAAAGCTGCTCGGGCGGGGGCGGCCGCTTCGACCCGGGAATGCTGTATTACATGCCGCAAACCTGGACAAGTGATAATACAGACGCAGTCGAACGGCTGAAAATCCAATATGGCACAAGCATAGTTTACCCAGCCATCACCATGGGCGCCCACGTCTCAGATGTACCGAACCACCAAGTTGGGCGGATAACACCCATTCAAATGAGATTGTCTGTGGCAATGGCTGCCAACTTAGGTTTTGAATTAAATGTCGACAAGCTGAGCACAGAAGAAAAACTGACGGTACAAAAGGGAATCCAGCTCTATCGTAAAATCCAAGGTCTTATTAGCTTTGGTGATTTGTATAGGCTTCTCAGCCCCTTCGAAGGACTGGAAACGGCCTGGATGTACGTCGCGGACAATCAGCAGCATGCGGCTGTTTTTTACTATCAAACACTGGCAACCCCGAATCCGCCCTTCCGCCGCCTTCTGTTACAGGGATTAAATCCGAAACAAAAATATCGGCTTAACAACGGGGAAAAGGTCTTTTATGGGGATGAACTGATGAAGATGGGAGTAACCTTGCCGCTCGTAAAAACTGATTTTTTTTCAGAGATATTCGAAATTCACGCGGAAAATTGAAATATTAGGCGAACCACTCCAAATTAGGTAAAATAGAAGGAATGAGAAATTTTCAATGAATTAAGTGAATAAACAAGTGGGGGTTAGTAAGTTGAAAAGAAGAGTAGTGATTACGGGTATTGGAGCGGTTACCCCTCTCGGTAATGACGCCCTGACGACATGGGATAAGATTAAAAACGGCATTTCAGGCATCGGTCCGGCCACCTTGTTTGATACAGAAAAGGTCGATATCAAAATCGCAGCGGAGGTAAAAGACTTCGCACCGGAAAACTATATGGATAAAAAAGAAGCGAGGAGAATGGGGCGTTACAGTCAATTTGCGATTGCTGCGAGTAAAATGGCTGCAGCGGATGCCCGCATTCAAATCGGAACAGATATTTATCCTGAACGGGTCGGAGTATGGATTGGTTCAGGCATCGGCGGGCTGGGCGAATTTGAGGAACAGCATAAGAAATTTATTGAAAAAGGCCAAAGAAGGGTTAATCCGTTTACGATTCCGATGTTTATTCCAGACATGGCAGCAGGACAGGTGTCGATCGAACTCGGAGCGAAAGGAATGAACAATTGCTCCGTAACAGCATGTGCATCCGGTGCTAATTCCATCGGCGATGCTTTCCGCGTGATTCAAAAAGGCGATGCCGAAATGATGATTGCCGGAGGAACGGAAGCTACCATCACAGAAATGACGGTTGCCGGATTCTCTAATATGACCGCCCTTTCAAAAAATCCCGACCCAAACACAGCAAGCCGTCCCTTTGATAAGAATCGCGATGGATTTGTCATCGGGGAAGGCGCCGGCATCGTGATATTGGAAGAATTGGAACATGCACTAGCCCGTGGTGCCCGCATCTATGGTGAAATTGCCGGGTATGGGGCTTCAGGTGACGCCCATCATATCACAACACCGGCACCAGATGGAGAGGGAGCCCAGCGTGCGATGAAAGCAGCCTTGGAGGATGCTGGAATTTCACCTGAACAAGTGGACTATATCAATGCCCACGGCACGTCCACTTATTATAATGACTTGTATGAAACGATGGCCATCAAAGAGGTATTTGGCGGCCATGCCAACAACTTATCTGTAAGCTCGACCAAATCGATGACGGGACATATGCTCGGGGCAACGGGTGCGATTGAGGCTATTTTTTCGCTGCTTTCCATCAAGGAAGGGGTCATTCCGCCAACCATTAATTACGAAACACCAGATGAAGGTCTGGATTTAGATTACGTTCCAAATACAGCGAAAAAGAAGGATGTTCAAGTCGTCCTATCCAATTCCTTCGGATTCGGCGGCCATAATGCAACATTGATTTTTAAAAAATATAATAAATAAATAGCGGATTTTTCTACATATTTAGCTAAAAATTCGCCTTTTCATGACATTTGTCATATCTAGTCCATGACACATGCTACTAACGCAATCGTTTTCAATTCCCTATACTTGGTTTAACGACATAAAAGAAGGGAATTTGAAAAATGACCTTAGAAAGCACGAAACAATTACGAAAACAAGTTGCATCTTTTGAAAAATCAACAACAAAGCAAAGTATAGTGCAAATCATCAATACAGTCGTACCATTTATTATATTA
The DNA here is from genome assembly GCF_030127045.1 of Neobacillus sp. 114. Taxonomy (NCBI): domain Bacteria; kingdom Bacillati; phylum Bacillota; class Bacilli; order Caryophanales; family Bacillaceae; genus Neobacillus; species Neobacillus sp. 114. The sequence goes on from NZ_CP126144.1 coordinate 480,457, forward strand.
TGGTTCCTTGCTTATCAAAGCTTGTCAGTCTCCTATTGGCTGGCACTGGTACCAGCTATTCTGGCGGCAGGATTTCTGGTCAGGATGTTCATTATTTTTCATGATTGCACCCATTATTCCTTCTTGAAAAGCCGACGTGCTAATCGAGTCGTGGGGACATTTATGGGGGTTTTGACGTTATTCCCGTTCGACCAGTGGGGGCATGATCATGCGGTTCACCACGCAACAAGCGGCAATCTCGACAAGCGGGGGACAGGCGATATTTGGACGCTGACAGTAGAAGAATATAAGGCAGCATCGTTCAGACTTCGTTTAGGCTATCGTTTATATCGCAATCCATTCGTTTTGTTTGGATTGGGGCCAATTTATCAATTCCTGTTAAAAAATAGATTTAACCATAGAGGCGCCAAACAAAAGGAACGCAATAACACCTATCTGACGAATGTTCTGATCCTGGCGTTAGCAGGACTGCTTTGCTGGGCGATTGGGTGGCAGGCATTCCTAATTGTGCAAGGTACAATTTTCATGATTGCTGGAGCAGCTGGCATTTGGCTGTTTTACATCCAGCATACGTTCGAGGATTCTTATTTTGAAGAAGACAAGGACTGGGAGTATGTAAGGGCAGCAGTAGAAGGCAGTTCGTACTATAAACTGCCAAAGCTTTTGCAATGGCTGACAGGGAATATCGGTTTCCATCACGTCCATCATTTAAACCCAAGGGTACCAAACTATAAATTGGAAGAGGCGCACAATAATACGCTTCCGCTGCAAAATGTTCCAACCATTACACTGGCTACAAGCTTAAAGTCACTAAAGTTTCGCTTATGGGATGAGGAAAAGAAGGATTTTGTAAGCTTTAAAGAGGCCAAAGAGGTAATGAGAAATAGTGTTTCCATTCACGCAAAACCGGAGCTATAAATTGTTATTATTAGCTGACTCCCCGTTTCTTTTTGGGGAGTCTTTGCATAATGGCAGGTACCGTCAAGGAGGGAACAAAATGATCAGAATCGTCATCTTAGAGGATCAGGAAAGTCTGTTAGGAGTCATTGGTTCCCTGCTGAACCTAGAAGAGGACATGGAAGTGGCAAGCCAGGCCAGCAACGGGGAAGAAGCACTGACACTCGTGCACTGCTTAAAGCCGGACATTTGTATTATGGATGTAGAGATGCCTGGGAAGAACGGCCTTGAAGTTGCTGAAGCTTTAATGTCGGCGGGCTGTAAGGTTATCATTCTAACAACTTTTGCAAGAGCCGGTTACTGGCAGCGTGCCCTAAAGGCGGGTGTAACAGGCTATTTATTGAAGGACAGCCCGAGTGAGGAGCTGGTCGGTTCTATTCGCAGCATCATGAGGGGAGAGCGGATTTACGCTCCGGAACTAAAGGATGAACCCGATACAAGGCTAGAAACAGAGGAGTCAAACTGTCTCGATGGTAGTCCAAACACAGACACCTCAAATCAGCCATCAAACAAAAAGGGAACGGTCCGGAACTACTTTTCAGCAATCATAGAAAAAATGAAATTAAACGCTGGATAAACAGTAAGAGACACCTGCCGAATTGGTTAGGTGTCTCTTGTTTTTTGGCTGCGAGTCTTTAGGCTTAGTCACATGACTGCACAACTAATCTTCCTCTTCGGCGTAAACCTCAGTCGTCTTCTTATCCCTGCACTCCCAGCATTCGGCCCTGTTGCGCTCCATGATTGATAATTCCATTCCGCAAGAAATGCAGACATCCATCAAAAAAATTCCCCCTTTCTACAGGAAAATGGTAATGGGTATATATTTATGCAAAAAACTGCTTTGATATATCAGCTTCAGTTCGACAAATACCTTGTAGGAGCCTAGAGTCCCGAAAATACCAACTTATTCATTTTTTCTGTATCATTAAGGGGAAGGATAAAAAGTGAATGAGAAAGGGGAACACTATCATGGAATTAGGTTTAATAGGGAAATCCGCCATAATTACGGGGGCAAGCAAAGGGATTGGCTTGGAAACGGCCCTTTATTTAGTGGGAGAAGGTGCAGAAGTCACGATTTGTGCCAGAAACGAAGACCGTCTCCAAGAGGCGGCTGCCTTTATTTTTGAAAAAACCGGAAAAGAAGTACTGTACGTTGTGGCGGATGTTACGAAGGAAGAGGATTGTCAGAAAGTGGTACAAGCAGCTGTAGAAAAATATGGGCGGCTGGACATTTTGGTGAACAATGCCGGTACGTCACAAGCCCACTCATTCGAAAAAGTGGAAACGGAGCTTTGGAGGCAGGATCTAGATTTAAAACTATTCGGGGCGATTCATTGTTCCCGTTATGCTGTACCATATATGCGGCAGGCAGGAGGAGGAGCAATCGTCAATGTGACAGCCATCCTTGGGAAAACGCCGCCCGCTTCTTCATTGCCAACATCCGTCAGCAGGGCAGCAGGGATGGCTCTTACAAAAGCAATGAGTAAAGACCTTGGCAAGGACAATATTCGCGCCAATACCGTTTGTATTGGTTTAATTCGCAGTGAGCAAATCGAAAAAATGTGGAAAAATCAAGCGCCAGATCTGTCATGGGAAGAGTTTTCAAGGAAAGACCGGCAAATTCCACTAGGCCGCATCGGAAATACGGAAGAAGCAGCGAAAGTGATTGCCTTCCTTGTCTCAGATGCCGCCTCTTATGTTTCAGGGGTAGCGGTGAATATCGACGGAGGACTGGCTGGAACGTTATAATCGGAAAAAAGAAAAGGCACCTAAACCAAAATTCGGATTAGGTGCCTCTTGCTTCCTCAAGCTTTTTTTCTAACTTTACTTAATATGAGTAACAATAAAGGGATAAAAAGTCCAAAAGGAAGGGAAAAAGCGGTCCACCATTCGGCTTGTTGGTCGGATTCAACAATATTTTTATTGATAAATAGAGAGAGAAATAGCGTGATAAATCCTAGAGGAATGGTTAAAGATTTATATTCCTTTAGTTTTAAAATTTGGCCCATGCATATAACTGATCCATAGAAATAAAGGGTGATCTTAATATAAATGGTAATGAACCAGATGAATGCCATAATCGCTTCAATGCGCTGCCAAAAGCCGCCGATATTAATGTTGAGTGCCAGGACATAGGTGATAAATTGCTGATTTTCAGAAAAAATCGCCCCGAAACACAAAATGCATAATAAAGTGACAAGAGTTAACACACTTCCCCCGATTAATGTCCCAAGTAGAAAAGACTTTTTAGCGGGTTTTGTCTGGTTTACAGCAGGGAAAATCATTAAAAATAACACCAATTGCAAATAAGGGGTTCCAAGGGCTTTCACAGCTGCCCCCATTATAGGTTTTAATCCATTGTCCAACACTGGCTGGAGCTGATGAAATTGAATCATCGGGAAGAGTGAAAGGATAAACAAAACAAAAAGTAAAAAAATATACGGAAAGAAAATTCCTATCGCACGAGAAAAGGGCTCTAGGCCGTAACGGACACCCATTATCATAATGACAATGAGAAGAATATGAACCGCTAAAAGGGGCGTCTCCCGGAGAAGCTGGATAATCACAAAATCACCGAATTGCCGCACAAAAGTAGCGGTACTTAAGAAAAAATAAACGAAATATAAGAGGGAAACGAATTTTCCAAGCCATTTTCCTAATATTTTTTCACAATATTGTGCAAAGTTCATATTTGGAAAATTGCTTCCAAGTGCATTGAGCATATAGACGAGTAACAGCCCTAGCCCGACCACTAGAATACTAGCAAGCCAGGCATCTTGTTTCGCAGTATGGATAAGTCCTGCTGGGACATACAATACACTGCCGCCGACTATAAATAAAGCAATCATTATGGTAAATTGATGAGGTGATATTTTACCCTTTTCAAGCATGCGAGTTCCTCACTTTTCCCAAAGGGGTGACATCCTTTAAGACTTATTTCATATTGTTAAGAGGCGAATTACTAATGGTGCCAGTTTGCCGGATCGTCATATCCACCTTAACGGTAACAGGCATTTCAGAAAATGTTTGATTCCAAGCCTTTTTATATTTCTTCCAAGCATCGGGTTCTGAGCGATAAAGTGCTTCGCCGAAACCGAAAATATCGATTTGATAATTTTTTTGAACATGCCCTATGGTCAATTTCATTTTTTCTTTGAGAGCTGTTTCTGATACTTTTTCTAAATAAGAAATAGTTTTGGGATTTGTTAAATCTAATCCTTTGCATTCCACTTCTCCGACATTTCCTCGCACTTTGACCCTTACCAATCCATGAGGCTTTCCCTTAATTATATTTGCAGTAAGTTTGGATTTTGCCCCCATTACCTCAATGACGGCATTTCCACCTTGCGGGCATCTTACCTGTCCTACACTGCTCTTCACTTTTCCTAAGACATAATTAACATCTCTGCTTTCCTTTTCATTTAACCATCCAATCAACTTATCATGTTTAAAAATTGCTGATCCTTTATATTCCAAGGTTGTTTTCGGTTTTGTCCGTTCGGTATTCTTAAGAGTTGCCCCCTCATTTACATTTCCATGTATTTCAACACCGGTTAAAATAGGGTTAATTCCATCACTTACCATTTTATTAACGAGTTTATCTAATGTAACACCTTCGGTTGGCGCCCAAGATTTCGCTGATGCCTCGAGAGAGTTAAACAAGTTATTAGCCGGAATTTTTTCTAGCGGAGTTAATACTTTTAAAACATCTGCTGCTTTCGCATTCTTGGCTACTGTTATGTAAAAATCATTTCGTACTTCCGGTTCCCTTAAAAGAGCGTCAATGGTACCAGCAATCCCTTCTTTTGCCGATTTCTCTCCGAAGACCAGGATTCGCAGGTGCGCAAAATAAAGCTTTCTTGGGGCTGCCGTTGTAACTTTCCTTGCTGCTTCTAATAATGTGTCTCCTTTGCTTTGATAAACGACCACTGGCGCTTTGCCACTGCCGCCTTTCTTGGAGGCAATTTCACTTGGATTGACAACTTGGGCAGTCAAAACAAATTGGTCCTGCTCTTTATCAACCCCCAATCCTAATACTATGGATAGTTCATTTAATTCCCGTTTGTTCCAGCAGCCAGAAAGGAGGATAGAACTGAAAAGTATGAGTAAAAGGGTTTTTCGTTCCATCTCATTCCTCCGATGTGATTAGTCCTTCATGAAATTTAAAGGAGAGTTCTTAATCATTCCTACATCATGTATTTTTACAGTAACTTCTACGTTTACCGGCATTTTTCCAAAAATCTGCTGCCAATCATTCTTTACCGAATGCCAATAATCCGGGTTATCACGGCGCGCTGCTTCACCGAAACCAAATGGATCGAGTTTATACTTCTTTTGCGAAGCATGTAGAGCCTTAAGAATGTTATCTTTCATTTTTTTCTCTGCTTTTCGTTCTAACTGGCTGATGGTTTCCGGTTTACTTAAATCGAGTGTCTTACAGTATACATCTGCCAACTTTCCGTCTGCAGTAATTTTTATGTTCCCTTTTGGCTTGCTGCCTGAAACCTTTGTTTTTAACTCTGTTTTTGTATGAATCAGCTTAATGCCGGCGACTCCTTTTTCAGGGCAGGGTACGGTTATAATCGTACTTTTTACATTCCCTAAAGCGTAGTTGAGGCCTTTGCTTTCGTCCGTGCCTAGCCAACCTATTAATTGATCGTTTTTAAACACGCCAACCTCATCATATTGTAAATAGGTTTCTGCTTTAGATTGCTGATATTTCCCCAGACTTTCTCCCGCTTGCAGCGGACCTTTTATCATAAGCCCGGTTAATTTGACATCCTTCCCTTCCTCTATTAATTCTGAATTCACCTGATCCAATGTAACGGGGAGGGTTGGCGCCCACTGTTTTTCTGAGGATAAAAGCGATTCAAATAATTGCTGGACGGGAATTTTTTCTATCGCCGTTAAGACTTTTAAAACATCTCCTGCTTTGCGGTCTTTAGCAATTGTAATATAAAAGTCGGTCCGCAATTCCGGGTCTCTTGTCAATAAGTCTAATGATTTACCAATCCCATTTTTCGCCAATTGTTCTCCAAATACGAGCAGACGAAGATGAGAAAAATAAAGTTTTCGTGGTGATTCGGTTGTAATTCTTCTGATTGCCTCGAATAATGTATCCCCTGTTTCTTGATAAACAACTACAGGAGAATTGCCGCCGCTGCCCATGGATGCAGCAATCTCACTAGGATTTACGACTTGAGTCGTTACTAGGAATTTACCATCTACTTGATCAATCCCCATTCCAATCACAATGCCAAGCTGATTTAATTCTCGTCTGTTCCAACAGGAAGTGAGAAGGATAAGGGAGCAGATGGAAACAAGTAAAAGGAATTTTCGGTTCATGCCATTACTCCTTTAAGCCTGTAAGCTAGTTATATGCTCCCCAAAATTTGGTTTTTTAAGCGGGCAAATGGAAGGATGTTTTATTTCTCAAAGAGAAAATTCGACAAAAACCATCAAATGCGATTTGCACCGTTTATTATGTATAAAATAAGTTAAGAATGGATGGCGAGTGAGTATGAATAATTAAACGAAGAGTAGGGAATAGACAGGATAACAGTGAATGAGAGGAAGTCCTTCAAATGCTTGGAGTTGCAATTACAATAGTGGCAGCCATTATAATTTTTGTTTTTGAAATTCCTAAATTGCGAAAAAAAAAGTTAACAAAAGAGCTATGGGTATTTTCCGTCTTAATGGTTATGGCAGTTGGATTAGGCATAGCAGAAAGCTTGCATTTAAGCATTCCGAACCCTTTGAATGGGATTAGAATGGTTCTCCAGCCAATGAGTAATGTTATAAACGGCTTGCTGAAATAGGTTCGGTGAGAGTAATGGAAAATCTCAAAATAAGCGCACGGCAATTTGCAATTCTAGTTATTTTGTTTTCTGTGGGTACGACGATCTTAGTGATACCTGGCAGCCTTGCTAATGTGGTAAAACAGGATGCCTGGATAACAGCCATTATCGGTACAGTCATTAGTTGTTTGATCGTTGCTTTATTTGTCATGATAGGCAGGATATTCCCTGCGATGACACTGGCTGAAATCATAGAAACACTGCTCGGTAAGTGGGCAGGTAAAATTATTTCCCTTTCGTTTTTTTTCTTTGCTTACATTGCTGCATCAGAACTATTGTATTACTCAGGTACTTTCCTTACCACCCAGATTATGCCCAACACACCAATTGAAGCAATCCATATTGTGCTTGCGTGCATCTTATTGATGGGAATCCGTCTTGGTCTTGAAACGCTGGCACGCTCGGCAGAACTGTTTTTTCCAGTATTTATTTTTTTGTTCGTATTGCTGGTAGGATCAATATTAATAACCCCTGACTTATGGAAATTGCAAAACCTCGAACCTATACTCATCTCTGGAATAAAACCAATGATCCGAGCTGTGTTCATTTATTTAAGCGTTTTCTCGTTCCCATTGATTGTATTATTGATGATTTTTCCTATTTCTGTGAAGCAGCCAAGGGCAGCTGAGAAACTTTTTTTTATGGCAATCGGTATAGCGGGAGTTTGTTTAATCATCTTGATCACACTGACTATCTTAGTATTGGGTCCTGAAGCAAGCGCTAGACAGATGTATCCTAGTTATAATTTAGCAAGGAGGATAAAGATAGGGGATTTTTTGCAGCGGATTGAAGCAGTCTTGGCGATTATGTGGTTTATAACGCTTTTTTTTAAGATGTCCCTTTATTTTTATGCAGCTATCATCAGTTTGGTACAAAGCTTAAACATAAAAGATTATAGGCCGTTTACATTTCCTTTAGGGATGATTATGGTGATGATTTCCCTTTTTTCACATCCCAATGTTAGCCATTCAGCAAAATTCGACTATGAAATTTGGACTGTTTATTCTTTGATATATGGACTTGCTCTTCCTTTATTATTATTAATAATTCATGGATTAAGGAAATGTATAAGGAATGATAAATGAAAACTCGTCGATTGGCGAGTCCGTTAGGGCGATTCATGAGGCGTAGTTGAATTTATGCGTTAAGGAATAATAAAATTTGGGAAATTTTATAATTCCTTATTAGCAAAAAAGAGAAAGCTGCCTTTGGAGTAAAGGCAGCTTTCACTCTTTTTGGGGTGGTTTTGGAGCAGGAGTGTCTTCGCGTACGATATTGTTCTGACTGAATAAACGGGGCCGTTTAGACATGGCCCATCTTGGAAATCGGAAAATGGCATCCTTTTGGTCATCCATGATAAAGGGGCCGAAGGGGGCCATATAAGGCACGCCAAATGAACGCAGGCTGCACATATGAAGCACCATGGCTATCAATCCGACAATAATACCAAATAAACCAAATGAGGCTGCGATGGCCATGAAGGGAAATCGTAACATCCTGATGGCAATGGCCAATTCATAATTACTGACAATAAAACTGGCTATAGCTGTAATGGCGACAACGATAACCATGGCAGCTGACACAAATCCGGCTTCAACCGCTGCAGTGCCGATAACAAGTGTTCCAACAATGGAAACCGCTTGGCCAATCGCTTTTGGCATTCTTAAGCCTGCTTCACGCAATATTTCAAAGCTGACCTCCATCGCAAGTGCTTCAATAAAGGCTGGAAAAGGAACACCTTCCCGCTGTGCGGCAAGGGTAATCAGTAATTGCGTTGGCAGCATTTCCTGATGAAAAGTGGTAATAGCAATATATAATGATGGTGCTAATAAGGCGATAAAAAAACCGATATAACGCAAGAAACGAAGAAGGGTTGTAATATCTGCCCGGTTATAATAATCTTCCGGTGACTGCAAAAACTGTGCGAACACGATAGGTACTGTCATGACAAAGGGTGTGCCGTCAACCAGAATGGCAACACGTCCCTCTAACAGGTCGGCGGCGATGGCATCTGGCCGTTCCGAATGATACATGGTGGGAAAAGGTGTCCATACTCCATCCTGAATTAATTCCTCAATATAACCTGTTTCTAAAACACTGTCAATCTTAATCCGATTGAGCCGCGTGCGTACTTCCTCAACTACCTTGTCATTAACAATTCCTTTTATATACATGATGGAGACGATTGTTTTTGATACTTTTCCAATTTTCCTTGATTCAATCCATAGGTTGTGATCTTTGATTTTCCTCCTGATTAGTGCAGTGTTAACCCGGATATTTTCTGTAAATCCTTCTCGAGGGCCCCTGATTGTCGTCTCAGTCGTTGGCTCCTCCACAGAACGCTGATTCCAGCCTTTCATGTCAATGGAGAAGCCTTTCGAATACCCATCAAATAAAAGAATTACTTTACCGGATAAAAGAGAATCCAAGAGATTCGTAAAATCATCTATATCCTGGATATCTCCGACAGTTAATACCATTTCTTTTAAATAGGATAAAAGGTTCAAACCCGTAAAGGTTTCCACTTCGACATCTGTCATGCGCAAATTATACATTAACGACTCCATTATGAAGTTTTGCGCAGCATGACTATCAATCAATCCGTCTGTAAAAACGACACAAGCTTTAATCCTCCCATCCTTGCCGATTCTGATTTCCCTCGTAATAATGTCGTCGCTGTTACCTAATAATTCTTTAATCTTTTCGATGTTATCCGTTAACAAAGGCTCTAACGGTTCATTATTTTGTTTCGCTTGGCTTTGCGAGGCGGGCTGTTTCGCCGTTTCCTTTTGCATCTCTTTCCATTTGTCTTTAATGGATTTTTTATTAGTACTTTTAAAAAAATTCAAGGTCATGTCCCTCGTATTCCTATTATATTTAAGGTTATTATTTCCACTTGCATTTGGCATATTCCATTTAACGTGGGTCATCATAAAACAATGAAGTGTAGGTTTAATTTACCAGCTGAAAGCTCACAATAATGAATATTCAATTCGTTTCTTAGGGAAGGACATTAATATAATGGAAAAGGCGAAGATTGATGCGAAGCAGCTGTTTTCTCTTATGTTTCTATTTCAATTAGGAACCGGCATTGTCACGAGTATAGGAAAGCAGGCGAAACAGGATGCTTGGATATCAATCGCGCTTGGCATGGCTGGTGCACTTATTCTATTTTTCTTTGTATACTTTCAGATATTCAAGCGGTATCCGAATCTTCCTTTTACCGAGATTTTAGTGCAGGTATTTAGTAAATATATCGGGCTGCCTCTTGGTTTAGTGTATATTTGTTATTTTTTCTTTACCGGTGCATTTAACGTCCGGCATTTAGGCGATACAATGGGAACCTATATTTTAACTGAAACACCTGTCCCTGTTATTATTTTCATCAGTCTCTTATTGGTTTCTTATGGCTGTTATTTAGGAATTGAAGTATTAGGAAGAACGGCAGAAATCTTAATTGGCGCAATGGTTGCCTTTGGCGTCATTGGAAATATAACGGTCATTGCTTCCGGGATTATAAAAATTAAAAATGTACAGCCGGTTTTAGAGTTCGGCTGGCTGCCAGTGCTTAAACAGGCTGTACCCTTAACGGTCTTTTTCCCATTTGGGGAAATCTTTCTTTTCCTGATGATTTTCCCTTACTTAAATAAGCCCGAATTGGTAAAAAGAACGGGTTTATTGTCCGTCTTGTTAAGTGGTTTAGGTCTTTCCTGGACCTTTCTTTTGGTTATTAGTGTAATCGGCGTAAACGCACAGAACGTTGAAATTCCGCTGCTGCTTGCCGTTGAAAAAATCAGTGTTGGTCATATTATCGAGAGAATGGACTCTATCGTGGTTGGGACATTTGCCGTTGGATTTTTTGCGAAAATATTTCTATATGTTTATGTCGTGGTGATTGGGTTAGCCGATCTTTTTAAGTTTAAAAGGTATCAGCCTTTGATTTTACCAGTAGTTGCCCTCATCTTTATTACCTCTATCTTTGGGGCGAAAAATAAAGTTATCTATCAAGATTTTTTTTATTTTAAAATGTGGTATGTAATTGCTTTACCGCTATTGGTCGGGATTCCTGTCATAGTCCTTATTGCGATTTGGGTTCGAAATTATTTTGGTTCATCACAAGCCAATATTCCGAATCAGAAAAAAAGTTAGATAAAAAGGATCGATAAAATATGGTGATAAATTGGCAGCAGGTCTTGGGTTCTTCCGACGATCTTGTCGCGCTTGATCAGGCGACTAGTGATGTGACAAAAGTGCCTTTAGCCTATAAAAAGCAGGGGTGAGTTCGAATGGAAATCCTTCATTCCTTTCAGGATGTATCGAAAAATTGGATTATGAAGCAATCATGGCGGAATTTATTATTTGCCCATTGGCCCGTTCATGTTGATGTGATTCGGCCGTTGGTTCCTAAAGCGTTACAAATCGATACGTTTGAGAGATATGCCTGGATTGGGATTGTTATGTTTGTGATGGATGGGATTTTTCTGCGCGGGTTGCCGAGACTGCCGTTATTTGCAAAGTTCCCGGAAATCAATGTCCGGACCTATGTGAAATATAAAGGAAAGCCCGGCGTCTATTTTTTATCACTTGATGCACCGCATTGGGCAACTTATACCATTGCACGGAAGTGGTACCGGCTGCCGTATTTTTATTCTGAGATTCATGCTTGGGAAAACCGAGTGGAGTTTTCTTACAATAGTGTGAGGAAAGATCGGAAAAGCCCTTCTTCTCCAGTGGGATTTGACGGGAAGTTTAGCGCTTCATCAGAAGTTTATTTTGCAGAAAGCGGAACCCTTGATCACTGGCTGACAGAACGATATTGTCTATACAGTATCGATGCAAAAGGGAACATTTTTTGCGGCGAGATTGACCATTCCCCCTGGCCATTGCACCGTGCAGAAGCAGATATCTACCAAAATACCTTAGTTTCTCCTTTTAAGTTTGACCTTCCAAAGATAACACCGTTCCTTCATTTTTCACCTGGGGTTGATTCTATTTTTTCAAATATTAAGAGAGTAAAGGAATGAGTGAAAGTAAAAAATGGCAAACAGTCCGGTAGACTGTTTGCCATTTATACTATTTAGGATCTTCTTAATACGATGTTTTCCGCACGGTCATATAGCCCGATGACAAATTCGCCTAGCTTATTAAAGATAGAAAACCTCGCAAATAGATAATGAACTAAGAAGGCTGAGCCCACACCAATCACCATTCCGCCAATGACATCCAGAGGGTAATGGACACCGGTCCAGACGCGTGACAAGGAAATGCCAGAGGCAAGAAGCAGCCAAATCCAGCCATCGCGCTTCCGCCAAATCCAGATTGAAGCGGCGATGACGAAGGCTGCCGCCGTGTGGTCGCTCGGGAATGAGGCATTTCTGGCATGATGAATCAGCCAATGAACATGATGCGAGACAAACGGGCGATCCCGGTAAAAAAACATGCCGATCAAGACGTTGATTCCTAGAGCAAGGCAGGCGGAAAAACAAGCTTCGACGACCATTCTACGATTCTTTGCTTTTTGAAAAAACCAATAGAAAAGAATTCCTACCATAAACAAATACTCTGCTTTTTCTGCTAACAACACCATTAATGGGTTAAACACCCGTTCGCTGACCGCTAGATGATTAATCCATTGAAACATGGTGTAATCTAGATTGGATAACATGATGACCCTCCTAATGATGTATCTTTAGATTACCCTTTAAACCGATACCCTGCACCCCAAACCGTCTCGATATATTGCGGGGTGGACGGATCGTTTTCAATCTTTTCGCGAATCCTTCGGATATGGACCGTGACGGTGGAAATGTCGCCCATGGAATCGAGCCCCCATACCCGTTCAAATAACTGCTCCTTGCTGAAGACATGGTTTGGATTTAGGGCCAGAAAGGTTAATACATCGAATTCCTTGGTGGTAAAAATAATCTCTTCATCGTTTATATATACCCTTCTTGACGTTTGGTCGATGCGAAGGCCGCGGATTAGGATGCTGTCATTCTGTGGCACCTTGCCGATCAGTCTCTGGTAACGGGACAGATGCGCCTTTACTCGTGCCACTAGCTCGCTCGGACTAAACGGCTTGACGATATAATCGTCTGCTCCAAGCCCTAAACCACGAATCTTATCGATATCTTCCTTTTTCGCCGAAACCATCAGGATGGGGATGTCTTTCTCGGTTCGGATTGTCTTGCAAATTTGGAACCCGTCTACTCCCGGCAGCATCAGGTCGAGCAGCACGAGGTCAAAATCCTCCGCCAGTGCCTTTTTCAGTCCGGCATCTCCAGTGAAAGCAATTTCAACCGAGAAACCCTCTATTTCTAAATAATCCCGTTCAAGCTCGGCAATACTTTTATCATCTTCAATAATTAAGATGCGTTTCACTACTCAACACCCGCCTTTTTCAACGTAAAAAGTATCGTCGTTCCTTGTCCATCTTGGCTTTCCGCCCAGATGGACCCCTGGTGCTCTTCAATAATTCGTTTCGCAATCGATAGGCCCAGGCCGCTTCCGCCTTTGTCCGTCCCCCGCGCCGAATCAGCACGATAAAAACGGTCAAATATTAAGGATAAACTCTCCTTCGTGATTCCAGGTCCATTATCTATCATTTTAAAAAGAACATAGGAATCGTTTGTTGTTAAATGAAAGGACAGCACTTTGTCCGGTTTATCAATGTATTTCAAGGAATTATCGACAATATTGGTGATGACCCTTTTCAAATTCTCACGGTCTCCAATCACTAGATAATCCCCTGATTTTTCGATATTTAAGTTAATATCAACCCGTTTTCCTTCCACATCAAAACGAAGCTCTTCAACAAAATCCTTCAAATAGTGGTCGAAGTGAATTTTTTCAAAATGAAAAAGAAGCCGCTGCAGATCCAGTTTGGAGTACAAAAAGAGTTCTTCAATCATCCTGTCCAGCTCATTTGCTTTCGAAAGAATCGTCTGCATGTAACGGTCCATTTTTTCTGGGCTGTTGGCGACCCCGTCGCGTATCCCTTCCATGTACCCTTTGATGGTCGTAATCGGTGTTCTTAAATCATGAGAAATGTTGGCAATCAGCTCTTTACGGTTTTCCTCATACGCAAGCTGCGTTTCAATCGATTCCTTTAACCTAACCCGCATTTCCTCGACACCCAAGGCAAGTTGGCCGATTTCATCCTTGGAGTAAACAGGAATCGGGATGCTGAGGTCACCTTCCTTCATGCGCTGGGCAGCCTTTTGCAGCCCGCGGATTGGGCGGATAATGCTTTTGGAGACATAATAGGTCAGTAGTCCATTCGTTCCGATTAAAACCAGAATTAATAAGGTAAATAAAATCGGGAAGAAGGTCCGCACGAATTTGGTCACGCCGCTTGCGTCCTTAACAAAAAACAAGGAGCCCTCGGAACCATCAGGATAATAGAAATCCAGCTTTTTTATCGAAACGAATTGGTGATTTACCTGCTCAACCGGTTCGATTTCCCGGAAGAGGCCAAATGGCGGCAGTTCCTTCTTGTTTAAGTCTTTTAATTTTTCGGGCAAATATATGATCTGTTTTCCTCTTCTTACAATTAAGGAGGTATCGGCGGTTTGAGTTAATCGGCTGTCAAGATCTTTAAGATAAGAGGGATCCGTGAACAGCTCCGGATTTTTCATGGTTTCCTTGCGCAAATCAATAAAAAACTGATTTTGTTCCGATATTTTCTTGTAATGCTCCGGCGGGAGGTAGATCGCCCGCAATTCTTTAACATCCGTTTTAAACAGTAACGCGACTAACACGGCGGATAAGCAAACAAAAATAATCGGCACAAGAATCATGGCTAAATTGGAAATTACAAGCCTTAATTTAATGGACATCGATTCCACTGCTTTCTTTATTAAGATTCTTTTTGGCTTATAAAAGTCCAAAAACCAACCAGTTATTTTCCCGGGTTGATATTGATATTATCTTATACCATCAGCCTCTCCGCAATGAAACGGCGAACAAGATAATCATAACCAAACAGCCTAAACAGGCTATTAAGGAGGTATTAAAAATTTATTAAATTACGGGGGAGGGAGGCAAGCAAGCAAAAAAGGCATAGTAAAAACCAGACCCATCTCTGAGTCTGGTTTTGCTATACCTTTTATGCAAGTCGCATTTTAAAATCTTGATAACCAAATTCACGTACAACTTTGCAATCGCCGTCTTTATCTTTTACTGCAATGGCTGGAAGTGCCATGCCGTTGAAGGTAGTATTTTTAACCATGGTATAGATGGCCATATCGCCGAACACCAAGCGGTCGCCGCTCTTTAATGGCTGGTCAAAAGAATAATCGCCGATCACATCGCCTGTCAGGCAGGTTTGCCCGCCAAGACGATATGTATATGGCTTCTCGCCTGCTTCGCCTGAACCAAAGAGAGGAGGGCGGTAAGGCATTTCTAATACGTCAGGCATATGGCAGGTTGCAGACGTGTCAAGAATAGCGATATCCATTTTATTTTGGTGTAAATCAAGGACAGATGTAATCAGATAGCCAGCGTTAAGAGCAATCGCTTCTCCAGGCTCAAGATATACTTCCAAGCCGTACTTTTCTTGCATTCTCTTAATACAAGCTTCTAGTCTAGGAATATCGTAATCTTCTCTTGTGATATGGTGGCCGCCGCCAAAGTTGATCCATTCCATTTGTGGAAGCCATTCTCCGAATTTTTCTTCCACTGCATTAAGGGTTGTTTCTAGGTCGTCAGAGTTTTGCTGACAAAGGGTGTGGAAATGAAGACCGGACACACCTTCAAGCAATTCCGGACGGAAAAGTTCTCTAGTCACGCCGAAACGGGAACCAGGTGAACATGGATCGTAAATCGCATGTCCAATTTGAGTGGAGCATTCTGGATTGATGCGCAAGCCCACTTTTCTGCCGGCTTTTAAGGCTTTATCTTTAAATCTTTCTAACTGTGAAAAAGAGTTAAAGATAATGTGATCACAAATCGAAATGATTTCATCGATTTCATCTTCACGGTAGGCAGGGGCAAAGACGTGATTCTCTTTGCCCATTTCTTCGTAGCCTAACCGTGCTTCGAACAAACCGCTTGCTGTAGTACCACTTAAATATTGTCCAATGAGGGGATACATTGTTGTCATAGAAAAAGCTTTTTGCGCTAAAACAATCTTCGCTCCGGTACGCTGCATAACGCCGTTAAGGATTTTAAGATTTTTTTCAACAAGCTCTTCATCGACTACATAACATGGTGTTGGTAGTTCTTCAAACCGCATTTTAGCGAACTAGCTCCGGTTGTTTTGAGTCTTCAGGTAGTTCATCAACAAGAACTGGATTGAAATCCTCTACCCATGGAAGTCCCCATTTGTTTAACTCTTCCATGAATGGATCTGGATCGAATTCTTCGATATTGTAAACGCCCGCTTTGTTCCATTTGCCAGTTAAGATCATGGCAGCGCCGATCATGGCCGGAACACCAGTTGTATAAGAGATGGCTTGAGAGCCGACTTCTTTATAGCATTCTTGGTGGTCACAAACATTGTATACGTAATAAGTTTTATCTTTGCCGTCCTTTTTCCCTTTGAAGATACAGCCGATGTTTGTTTTGCCGACTGTACGAGGTCCAAGGGAAGCAGGGTCTGGTAATACTGCTTTCAAGAACTGAAGTGGAATGATTTGCTTTCCTTCGAATTCGATTGGTTCGATAGAAGTCATTCCTACGTTTTCAAGCGCTTTTAGGTGCATAATGTAGCTTTGGCCAAATGTCATGAAGAAACGGATACGCTTAAGTCCTGGCATGTTTTTCGCAAGGGATTCAAGCTCTTCATGGTAAAGGAGATACATATCCTTTTCGCCAACTTCCTTGAAGTTGTAAACGCGTTTGATTTCCATTGGATCTGTTTCAACCCATTTGCCATTTTCCCAATAACGACCGTTAGCAGAAACTTCGCGGATGTTAATTTCCGGGTTAAAGTTTGTTGCGAACGGATAGCCATGGTCGCCGCCGTTACAGTCAAGGATGTCGATATATTCAATTTCGTCAAAATAATGTTTTAATGCATAAGCAGAGAATACGCCTGTCACGCCTGGGTCAAAGCCGCTTCCTAAAAGGGCAGTAATACCAGCTTTTTCAAAGCGCTCTTTGTATTCCCATTGCCATTTGTATTCAAATTTAGCAGTATCTTCAGGCTCATAGTTAGCAGTGTCCATGTAGTGTGTTTTCGTTGCAAGACAAGCATCCATGATGGTTAAGTCTTGGTATGGCAATGCCAGGTTCATGACGATATCTGGCTTTACTTCATTAATTAACGCGATTAGCTCATCAACGTTGTCTGCATCTACTTGAGCAGTGGTAATTTTTGTTTTGGTTGTGCCATCTAATTTAGCTTTAAGCTCGTCACATTTTGATTTTGTACGGCTTGCAATACAAATCTCTTCGAATACTTCGCTGTTTTGAACGCATTTGTGAACGGCAACAGACGCCACGCCGCCAGCCCCGATAATAAGTGCTTTACCCATTTTCATATCCCCTCACTTAGTAATATTTTTCCAACAAAAAAAGCAAGTGTAATTCGCATATTAACGCGCACAACACTTGCTTTAGATATAATCGTCATATTAAAAAGCATAAGTATACCGTAAAAAAACACACGGATACCTCTACCATAATGGTTAATTGGACATTATGAAGAAAGCTTCTAATAATCAAAATATATCAATTGATCAGAGTCTATATAGCAAATAATGCCTTTTTCCACTCTTATTGACCGTTTCACAAGTTGTGTGCATATGCACTGGTTGTAAAGTAACCAACTTATAAAATTTGAGCTTTTAACTCAATCAATAAGGCAACCAAGTTGCCACTCGGCATTTGACCCGGCTGTCCGTATGGCCTTAACTCCCTGAAGGAAGTGGTCAAAATTATCTGCTTGGAAAGACTCAAGATTAGATATATTTTAGCTTTCCAAAATAACGCTTCTTCATATTATCCGTATATGAGATAAATGTCAATAGATTTTTTTGCTTTTTTTGAATTAACATAAATTGGTGATGTATGGGGACGGTTCTGATGCATCACGTAAAGGAAAAGGGGCGGTTCTTCAGCTTCAAAATGAAGCAAAAGAACCGTCCCTTTTGTTTAATTTCTGATCAGATAATCAAATGCGCCTAAGGCTGCAGTTGCTCCTGATCCCATTGAAATGATGATTTGTTTAAATGCGCTGTCGGTACAATCGCCTGCAGCAAAGACTCCAGGGAGGGTTGTAGCGCCGTGTTTGTCTACAATGACTTCACCGAAGCGAGTGCGTTCAACTGTACCATCTAACCACTCGGTGTTTGGAACAAGACCGATTTGAACGAACACACCTTGTAGTTTAACATGGTGTTCTTCGCCAGTTGCGCGGTCAACATAGGTAATACCGTTTACTTTGTCAGTACCGGTAATTTCTTT
Source organism: Neobacillus sp. 114 (assembly GCF_030127045.1). NCBI lineage: Bacteria > Bacillati > Bacillota > Bacilli > Caryophanales > Bacillaceae > Neobacillus > Neobacillus sp. 114. Next base: position 498,681 of record NZ_CP126144.1, read on the forward strand.
TGTTTGCGCGTTCTTGATGACTGTTGCATTAGGAAGGCTGTTTAGGCGGTCTTGCAGGACGGAATCAGCCTTTAGCTCCGGAGCGAATTCAATAACGGTTACATGCTTCACAATACCTGCAAGGTCAATCGCTGCTTCAATGCCGGAATTTCCGCCGCCGATAACGGCCACGTCTTTGCCGGCAAACAATGGACCATCACAGTGAGGGCAGTAGGCTACACCCTTGTTTTTGAATTCAGCTTCGCCTGGGACACCGACATTACGCCAGCGTGCACCTGTTGAAAGGATAACCGTCTTACTTTTTAGAACAGCGCCGTTTTCAAGCTCAACTTCAACTAGGTCATTTTTTTCCAAACGTTTCGCACGCTGAAGGTTCATGACATCAACGTTGTACTCTTTCACGTGTTCTTCGAGACTTGCTGCGAGCTTAGGACCTTCCGTGTATTTCGTCCCGATTAGGTTTTCAATACCCAGCGTGTCCATCACCTGGCCGCCGAAGCGTTCTGCCACAATACCAGTACGAATGCCTTTACGTGCAGCGTAAATTGCCGCACTCGCACCGGCAGGGCCGCCGCCGATAACAAGCACATCGTATGGATCTTTATTGGCAAACTCTGAAGCATCTGGTTCGCTGCCAATCTTGGCAAGGATCTCTTCGAGTGACATCCGGCCGCTGCCGAAGGTTTCACCATTTAGGAAAACCGTTGGAACCGCCATGATGTCTTTGCTGTCAACTTCTTCTTTAAATGCCGCACCATCAATCATTGTATGAGAGATGCTTGGGTTAAGAACGCTCATCACGTTCAGTGCTTGTACAACATCAGGACAGTTGTGGCATGTTAGGCTAACGTAAGTTTCAAAGTGATATTCACCTTTAATATTTTTCACTTGGTCAATGACTTTTTGGTCAACCTTCGGTGCTCTTCCGCTAACCTGAAGCAGTGCCAACACTAGGGAAGTAAATTCGTGTCCAAGTGGGACTCCGGCAAATGTTACCCCCGTATCTTCTCCAATCCGATTTACACTAAAGCTTGGCGTTCTCTGCAATTCTGTTTTCTCTACCTTAAAACGGGGTGACATGGTAGCTAATTCGTCCACAAGGGCTAGCATGTCACGAGAAACGTCATCAGATCCAGCGCTAACTTTAAGCAGCACATCGCCCTCCATCATTTGAAGATATTGGGCTAATTGTGCTTTTATATCTGCATCTAAAATCATAGTTAGGACTCCTTAAATTTTGCCAACTAGATCAAGGCTTGGCTTAAGAGTTTGAGCTCCTTCTTGCCATTTAGCAGGGCAAACTTCACCTGGGTTGCTACGAACATACTGTGCTGCTTTAATCTTGTTAACGATTGTGCTTGCGTCACGGCCGATGCCATCTGCATTGATTTCCATAGCCTGGACAACACCGTCTGGATCGATGATGAAAGTAGCGCGTTGTGCAAGACCTTCTGCTTCGTCAAGTACATCGAATGCACGAGTAATCTTTTGTGAAGGGTCGCCGATCATAACATATTCGATTTTGCTGATAGCTGGTGAGTGATCATGCCATGCTTTATGAGTGAAGTGAGTATCTGTTGAACAAGAGTATACTTCAACACCAAGATCTTTAAGAGTTGCATATTGGTTTTGCAGGTCTTCTAATTCAGTAGGGCATACGAATGTGAAGTCTGCTGGATAGAAGCAAAGGACGCTCCATTTACCTTTTAAAGTTTCTTCAGAAACTGAGATAAACTCACCATTTTGGTAAGCTTGTGCTAAGAATGGTTGTACTTCTTTACCGATTAAAGACATAATGATCTTCCTCCTGAGGGTGTATTAATAAATAGTTCACTATAGCAGTATAGCCAAAACTACAGGGAACTAATTATTTTCCTTTTAATTATAATTAGTTTTTTAAAATAATTCTAATACAAGAGATATTATTATATAAATATTGCCGTTTTGTCAAGGAGAATAAACTCTTATTTAAAATAATTGGCGCTAATCAATATACTGACAAAAAAACTCTAATTTTCAATTGTTATTAACATTTCTCAATTAACTGATTCACAGGGACGGTTCTTCTGCCTCAGTGAGGCAGAAGAACCGTCCCTGTGAATCTTTTTTGGATACAATGAATAAATGAAGGGAGTGATACAAGTGGCTGCAGGTGAAGACTTTCAGTTGCGTTTACAACATATTGAGCTTTTATCATCTACTCTGTATTCGGGGATTGAAATTTTCCTTGTCCTGGATGGTGAATTAGTGATTGAAACCAATAGCCGGTTTTATCACCTTAAAGAATATGACTACCTTGTTATTAACCGAAATCAAATATATCAAGTCCGAGGTTCGAAGAAAAATACGGTTTTAACATTAAGTATTTCTGATTCTTTTATTTCGCAATATTATCCGGAGTACCGTCGTTATCAATTTGAGTTGTTTTCCCAGCAAATAGATAGAGGGAAAGAAAATTTGATGTCGGAAATGCGGAAACTACTTGCTCAATTAATGGTTATTTATTGCAGACAGGATGAAGGCTACCGTCTTGAAATGCACGAAATGCTTTGTAAGATTTTAATCACTTTAATTCGCCGATTTAAAAAGCAGGGAAGGATTTCTGAAAATATTCATGTCGAGGATACCAGGCTGAAACAGATTATCTTGTATCTTGAACAGCATTATGATGAACAGCTCACATTGGAGGACGTTGCTCATAAATTTTATCTGTCTCCCAGTTATTTCTCGCGATATTTTAAACAGCAATTAGGTACAGGCTTTATCAATTTTTTAATGAATATTCGTTTAGAACACAGCGTTAAGGATTTGCTCTATACAACCGAATCGATTACGTATATATCATTGAAAAATGGCTTTCCTAATACCAAATCTTTTTCAAATTTGTTTAAGAAGGTTTATGGGGAAACGCCGCATACTTTTCGTGAAAAGAACTCACAGGAAAAAGTTGCTCTAGTTGAAAGCCTTCAGCTGCAAGAATCAGAGACCCTTCTTAGTTCTCCAGATATATTAATGAAATTAGGCGCTCTTATAGCGGAAGGTGAAAATAACAAACCCTTTAGTAATACGGAAACCGGCTTTGAAGAGCTGGAAATTGATGTGAGTTCGGTAAATAGAAAAATATTAAATCATCCAAACCATATTTTAATGATTGGCGAACTAAGGGAATTACTAAAAAAACCCGTTCGAACACAAGTGCTGTTAGCGAAAGAAGATTTACATATCAAATATGTTGGAATTCAGAAATTACTGAGTGGAAGGACGATATCTCCAGCGGTAGAAACAGATGAATTAATACCAACGACATCACCGTATTATAATTCAGATGAAGTCATTCAGTTTATGAAAACGAATGATTTGTCTTTATATATTCAAGTAAACTACGCTGAAATATCATCCGATGAAAATGTCTATCTTCATAAACTACAGAACTTTTTAAAACATTGCTTACAAGTATTCGGTGAAAGTTATCTTGCCACATGGTGCTTTTTATTTTCAGAAACATTTGGTCAGGCTTTTGAGAGTAAACAATTAGAGAAATTTTATTTGAAACTGCGGAATTTAATAAAAACAGAAATTCCTTCGATTCAAGTAGGGGCGTTTTTACCTTTTTCATTTACCGTAGGTACAACAAATGACCAGTATAAATGGATTTTGCAGCAAGCTATGGAAATTGATTTTATCGCCTATAAAGTAAGCCCTAATGAAGTGATCGATTTTAAAGAATTAATCGACCATCATTATGGGTTAGCAAAAGATTTTATAAAGGAAAAAACGGATAAATTAAAGCAATATTTAAAATCGCATTCCATTGAGAAGCCGCTGCATTTGCTGACTTGGAACACCATTTCAGGAAATACCCGATATACGAACGGAACCTTTTTCCGGGGAGCTTTAATCTTGAATGATGCCATAAAAGTTTCGGATGACGTGAAAACGCTCGGTTTCTGGATTAATACCGAAACACACGAGCAAAATATCGGAGGAAAAGATATTCCCCTAGAAGGAATGGAGTTGTTTCATTATTTTAATGGTAAGCGGCCTGTCTATTATGCCATGTCATTCTTCAAAAAATTGCAAGGTAAAGTAGTCGCAAAGGGTCCATCTTATATCATGACAGAAAATGAACGCGGCTATCAGCTTGTATTAATGAACAGTAATATTGTGAACCCCTATTTTTCAATTGAAGAAACTTTTCTGCAAAAATTAATGAGAGAAATGCGGGTAACGATTAAAGGGATTGCCTGCGGTGAATATCAAATTCGCAAATATGTTTTTGATAAAGACCATGGGGCCCTTTATAAAAACTGGAGGGAAAACAATAGTAAATATGGTATGGACCAAGAGATTATTGACTATATTATCCGGACAAGCCATCCAAGTTTAGAGGTTTTTGATGAAATGATTGATGAGGAGTGGTCGTTTTACTCCTATTTAACTATAAATGCGGTTCACTTTTTTGAAATAAGAAAAGTAATCCTATAAGGTAAAAAATTGACCGTAAAATTTTGTGTTCCTATTTTTTAAGTTAATAAATGCCTTTGACGATACCGTTATCTGCATAAAAAATGACTCCTTTTACAAGGGGTCATTTTTTTATAATAAAGGCACAAGATGATTTAAATCACCTGTTTTACTTTTAAAAGTTTGCAGTTTAACCAAGACAAAAAAAACAAATTATAATGGTCAAGGAGGAATTTATGATGACCTATAAAGGTACAAATAAATTAATTACCGGGATTGTGTTTGGCGTTATTACATTCTGGCTGTTTGCACAAGCAATGGTCAATGTCGTCCCATCTGTTCAAGCGGATTTAGGGGTATCACTTGAGGCGTTGAATATAGCGATTAGCTTAAGTGCTTTATTTTCAGGTATGTTTATTGTGGCTGCGGGCGGGCTTGCAGATAAAATAGGCCGTAAAAAAATTACCAATATTGGATTGATTTTAAGCATTATCGGATCCCTTTGTTTAGTTTTTGCCCAAGGGGCGGTTCTTCTTATTATCGGTCGGATCATTCAAGGCTTGTCCGCAGCATGTATTATGCCGGCAACTATTGCGTTAGTAAAAGCGTATTATGAGGGAGCAGATAGACAGCGAGCATTAAGCTTTTGGTCCATCGGTTCTTGGGGCGGATCAGGGGTTTGTTCATTTGCCGGGGGCGCGATTGCTACTTACATGGGATGGAGATGGATCTTTATCTTTTCCATCATATTTGCCCTTCTTGGTATGTTTTTAATTAAGGATACTCCTGAGAGTAAGGGTGAAACATCTGGTGCTTTTAAATTCGATTATGCAGGCTTAGTCATCTTCATTATTACCATGCTTGCGTTAAACGTATTTATCGCCTTTGGAGCAGATTTAGGGTGGACAAGCCCAACTACCATCATTCTTGCGGCTGTTGCGATTGTTGGAGCGATTGTCTTTTTCAAGGTGGAAAAAAACAAAAAAATCGTGCTAATTGACTTTTCTTTATTTAAAAATAAGCCATACGCAGGAGCGACCTATTCAAACTTCCTATTAAATGCAATCGCAGGCACACTTGTTGTCGCAAACACTTATGTTCAAGTCGGCAGGGGATTCACAGCCTTCCAATCAGGTATGCTGTCACTCGGCTACTTGGTTGCTGTGTTAGCCATGATTCGAGTCGGAGAGAAAATTCTTCAAAAAGTTGGCGCGAAGAAACCGATGATTTGGGGAACGATTATTACAACAGTTGGCGTTGCGATGATGGGATTAACCTTCCTGAATGACTTATCATATACGATTGCCGTGTTTATTGGCTTTGCCTTATTTGGCCTGGGACTTGGAATATATGCAACCCCTTCTACTGATACTTCAGTATCCAATGCTCCATCCAACAAAGTGGGGGAAGCAGCTGGAATTTATAAAATGGCAAGTTCGCTTGGCGGCGCCTTCGGTGTGGCGATTTCCGCGACAGTCTACAGCACAATGGCGGCCGTTACCAGCATTGAAGTCGCAGCAACCGCAGGCGTGATTGTAAATGTGATCTTTGGCGTGCTGGCGCTGTTATCAATTATCATCATGGTTCCGCAAAATGCAGGGAAAGAGAAAGAGCGTGGGCGTGTTCTAAAGACCAAACCCCAAGCAAGTTAATGTGCGGAGAATTTTTGCAAAAAAGATTGAATGGAGGAACTGGGAATGAAGAGCAAACTAATGCAAATGTTAGAAGAGCGTAAAGAAGAGATGATAGAAATTCGCCGATATCTTCATGAACATCCTGAACTATCGTTTGAAGAAGAAAATACAAGCAGATATATCGAAGAATTTTATAAAGGAAAGGATGTCAAGGTAGATCGGAAAGTGGGCGGCGGCAACGGGTTAATCGTGACGATTACAGGCGGAAAGCCAGGGAAGATGATTGGATTACGCGCTGATTTCGATGCTCTGCCAATATTTGAAGAAACAGATGTCCCGTTTAAATCGAAAAATCCAGGTGTCATGCATGCCTGCGCTCATGATGGACATACAGCCTATCTCATGGTTCTGGCCGATTGTTTAATCCAGTTAAAGGATGAAATTCCCGGTACAATTAAAATTATCCACCAGCCTGCAGAAGAGGTACCGCCAGGCGGAGCAATCGGCATGATTGAATCTGGGCTGCTTGATGATTTGGACAATATTTTCGGTATTCATTTACTGCCAATGGGACCTTCCGGGGTTGTTGGCTATAACAGTGGATACGTCTTTCCTGGACGTGCCTACTTTAAATTAAAGGTCCAAGGGGTAGGCGGTCATGGTTCTTCGCCACATTTAGCCAATGATGCGATTGTCGCCGGAGCTCATTTTGTAACGGCTGTTCAAACCGTTATCAGCCGCCGCTTAAACCCATTTGATATGGGCGTCGTCACCATTGGATCATTTGATGGGAAGGGTACCTTTAATGTCATTAAGGATAGTGTGGAAATTGAAGGCGATGTTCGGGCAATGACAGATGAAACCCGGGAGTTAATCGAAACAGAAATTCGCCGTATTTCAAGAGGGATTGAGGAAGAATTTAACGTCACTTGTGAGATGACATATACACCAGACTATCCGCCGCTCTATAATAATCCGGACCTAACGGAAATGGTGGCAGAGATTCTAAAAAATGCAAATGATAAAGATATTACGGAAGTACAGGAATTCCCGAAATTATCACCATCAGAAGACTTTGCACACTATGCAAAAAAATTCCCGGCCTGCTTCTTCTACATTTGCTGTACACCAAAAGGAGTAGAAAAACCATACTTCAACCACCATCCGAAATTTGACATAGACGAAGACGCCCTTCTAGTAGCAGCAAAAGCTGTCGGCCAGGTTGTTTGCGGTTATTATGGAATATGATGCATGGGGACGGTTCTTCTGCCTCAAAAAAATGAAGCAGAAGAACAGTCCCCGTGTTTTACTTTTTGTTTAGTCCTCTTTATAAAATCGCTCTCCGGTCTCCGGATTGAAGTAAACGACTAATTTTTTATTGGTGGTTGGATCAATGGATACTTCATTTGTTCGGATGAAGCCTTTAGGTACTTGCTGTCCATGTTTATTCTTGAAGCGACGGTCCCAAATGAGCCAGGAGAGGATGATTAGAATAATCAGGATGAAGATTTGGATGCCGTAAAATCCCAAAATCCACTTCATAGTTTATTCCTTTTCCGCAACAACAGCTGTTCCGTAAGCAACAATTTCACTCATATTCTGTCCGATTTCTCCTGAGTCAAAGCGCATCATAATAATCGCGTTTGCCCCCATTGCTGCAGCGTTTTTCACCATCCGGTCGATCGCTTGTTTTCTGGCATCTTCAAGCATTTCTGTATACTGATTGATTTCTCCGCCTACAAGCCCCTTTAAAGAAGCCATGATGTCTTTACCAATTCCTCTTGCCCTGACAGTTAACCCAAATACAGGACCTAACACTTCTGTTACTTTATGATTCGCAATATTCTCGGTTGTTACGATAATCATACCGATCCGCCCCTTAACAAAAATAATACCTACATGTCTATTTTACTTTCCGTTGGATATAAATACCATTACTTTTTAGTGTGCAAGGGGCCAGTTCTTCTGCTGAAAATTGAAGCAGAAGAACTGGCCCTTGGTCATTTTTAATAAACGATAACTGGCTGATAGGCACTGAGGTTATTGTATACGGTTTTCATCACGCTTGGCGGTGTGTTGACACAGCCGTGTGATCCTGCCGCAAGATAGGCTTTACTTCCCCAATTTGATCGCCAGCTGGCATCGTGGAATCCCTGTCCGTCATTCGTAAAAGGGGCCCAATAATCAACAGGAGTCTGATAAGTGATTTTTCCGTTTTCTCTGCCCGTTAGGGTGGCATGTGTTTGCTTATAGAGGATATACCACACTCCTGGTGATGTACCATGACCGGTGCTCTGTGTGCCTGTTACGACATTCGTCGTGACGACTAATTGTCCATTTTTGTATATCCAAATTCGCTGCTCGGCAATGGAGACTTCAGCATACGTATCGCCAATGCCATTGTTCGTAATCGTATCATATCCGTAGCCTTCACCTTTCCAGCCCTTACCGTAAATATTGGAGGCGGCAACGGATTTCTCCCCATTTTCAAAAGCTGCCTGAATCCGCGGTATTTCTTTATCAACATTTATAGCCCAGCCATAACCTTTCCCTTTAACCGATATCACCGAACCAGAATGGGTCTTAAAGGAGAAATCTTTATTTAATGTGGATTGTGAATTATTAATTTCAGCGATCTTATTCTTAATATCAACTGCATCATCAATCTTAATCTGCAAATCTTTTGAAATGGACGCATTTTTAATTAATTCGCCGGCGTTTAACGAAAAAACTTTATCCTGAACCCTATATTCAACGGTCTGCGCAAGGAATTCTTCCAGCTTTTTCTGTTGAGTTTTTACAAACTCGCTGTCTTCTTTAATGGGCTGTATGTATACAGGATTAAGGTGGACTTCACCAACATATTCATGCTTTTCGTAGTCCTTGAGAAGACTGGCGACATCATACTGTTCACCGTCAATGCTGTTAGAAACAACAATTTTACCTTGTTCCAAACGAACAACAGCATCTTGAGGCACCTTTAAACTTTGATTCATGGATAGCAGCTTTTCTTCCAACTGTTTTTTCAACGTCTGATTTCGATATTGGTCCTGTTTTCCAGGCATTAATGAATAATCTTTTGCTTTTGAAGACGGTAAAAACGTCCACTGGCTTTTTAATAATTTTTTGACATCGGCCAAATCTTTGTCCGTAAATGCCATCTTCGTATCTTCACCATCTATAATTTGCTGATTGCCGATATAGACCACGTTTTTTAACTCGGTTGTTTTTAACTTGTCAAGTGCTTGCTCAGCACTCAGTCCATTGACTTTTACGCTATTAATCTTGATATTTGAATTAAAGTGGGTTGCCTGATAATAGCTGCCTGCCGCAATGACTGCAAGACCAACGATGATACTTCCTGTGATAAACTTCCAGTTTGCAAATCGTTTTGTTGGATTTGCGCGTTGTTGATTAATTTCATTAATATTTACCGTACTTTCCAAAAAGAATCCCCCCACCCTAGGTAATTTCAGCTATCCATCCTATAGACGTTAAGTATGTTGGTTATGTTTCAAGTTTTACTATTTTTTAACAAAAACATTAAATTGTAACTACTATTCTACTAAATGTAATCGTCAAACATTGTCGTTTTTTGTATGCACGTAAAAAATTCTGGGATAGGAAGGATGGGGAACTTAACCTTTCTTTTTTCATAAAGTGAATTAATGATGTATGGAGGAGTAAACAAATTTGAACCATATTGAAATGATTCCAGGAAGATTGTACGCAGGGGGAAGTATTTCCTCCGATGACTGGGACTTTGTTAAAAGAAAAATATCGGCAATCGTAAACCTCTGCATAACCCCTGATCAGCCTGAATTTGATTTTTCAAGGAGAGTTATGATTTGGTCTCCCATCTTTCTTTGGGTTAAACCAAGTGTGGAATGGTTAGATAATTTGATAAAGCAAATAGACAAGTTGATGGACCGGGGACATCGAGTTCTAATCCATTGCAGGTTTGGCATACACAGAACTGGTTTGATTCTAACTGCTTTTTATATGTACCGATATCGGTTAGATCGTGAACAGGCACTGAGGAAAGTCAGGAGAAAGAAACCAGATGTCGCACCACCGCCCATTTATATGGAAGTATTATCAAGATACGAAAAATTTCTGGGCATAAAGTGATGCATGGGGACGGTTCTTCTGCCTCTGAGGCAGAAGAACCGTCCCCATGTTTCATTTAACTTCCCTTAAGCCCTTCCCGTCATGAATCTCTTGAATCCCTTCCTCACAAACTCCGTAGGAACGCCAGGAGCATGTTTCGCAGATGGTTTGAATATCGGCGGGGACGACAAACTTTCGGATGTGCGATTCGATCTCTTCCCAACTCAGAATTTGCCCGATTTTAAGCCCCATTTTCTCTAAAATAGCGGCGTCTCTTTCATATATATGCTTGTCTTCGCAGTGGTATTGCCCGGTGCTAGGGCATTTTTCGCACAAATGGTCAGGTCCATTTACAAGATGAATTAAAGTTGTGGGATTTTTTCTCAAGTTTTCATGCAAACGTGTCATATTTTTCACGTATTCTTCGGAATAGCCCATTCCCCGATAGCCGAGAAGGCAAAAAAGGTGATGACCTCGCAGCCTATACATAATTCTCCTCCTAATTTAATGTTAAAGGTCAACTTGAAATACATTTTGGTTAACATATTATGCGTATTATAACACGTTAAATGATGCACGGGGACGTTTCTTCTGCTTCAAAAGCAGAAGAACCGTCTCCTTTTTTATATTGCTTATGATGCACCAGAACCGTCCCCATGCATCATCTCCTGTTATAATAAATATCATATACTTTTTAGCATATAGGGTGGTTGAATGGGATTTAAGAGACCGAGTTTAGATGAGAAATTAAGTCAGCAGTCTAGTGATATTTTCGTTGGACGCGAGGAGATTTTACTGGATTTTTTTAGGGAGGATAGCCTGGCCCCGCTTTCCTTTGAAACATATAAAGTTCGTTCCTTTTATGGGGTAGGAGGCATTGGGAAAACAGCTCTCAGGAAGGAGATGGTCAAAAGAATCCAACAGAACTTGGATACTGTCGGCATTCTAAATTTTGAAACAAAGGAGCATCAAAAAATTGATAATGCTCTTATTCATTTAAGAAAATCTTTAGGGAAAAAGTACAAAATAAATTTCGCCTTGTTTGACATCGCCTATTCCTTGTACATGAATAAAGCATACCCAAATCTCGCTTTAAATGACTCATCCGCCCCGCTATTAGATGAAAGTGACTTCCTTTTAGATGTCATCAATACAGTAAAGGAAATTCCGGGCATTAGTCTTGTTCCTAAGATATATAACTTATATCATAAAGGCCATAAATTAGTAACTAGGTATTTAAATGAAAGGAAAATGAGCTATCTATCTTTGTTGTCTGATAAAGAAGCATCTGAACTCCTCTTATTGCTGCCGCAAATTTTCAGTGAGGATTTGCTGGAATATATTCAAAAAAATGCCGCTAAAGTTTATATTTTTATAGATACATATGAAGCTCTATGGGAAGACCAGCGTTTAAAAGGGGACGAGTTTTACGTAGATGAATGGATTCGCGAGTGGATTCAAGTCACCCCAGGCATAACATGGGTGATTTTTGGACGGGAACGGTTACGATGGGCCGAGAAAGATAAAGATTGGAATGATGTCATCGTTCAGACGCAGCTAACCTCATTAGGTGAAGAAGTTGGAGCAGAGATCTTACGCCGCCACGGCATTTATCAAGAAGAGGTCATCTCTACGATATTGGGCTACTCTAAAGGGCTCCCGTATTCGATTGAACTTTCCGTCGATTTATTTAAAAGAATTTTAAAAGAAAGGGAACCTGTAAAGGAAGATTTCCAATTTGAGAAAAATGTAGAAAAGCTGTTCACTCGTTTCATGAAATACCTGACAAAGGGTGAACGAAGAGCGTTAGAGTTGTTGGCTCTCACCCGTTCCTGGGATCGCGAGTTATTTACACTGCTTGTGAAACAATTTGATATTGGCTTTTATGCGGATGATTTTGATGACCTTATTCATTTTTCTTTTATAAAGATGGGTGCTGAAGGAAGATGGGAAATGCATTCTTTGATGCGTGAAAGCTTGCGCGACCATATTGGTAATCATAAATTTATGGAAGGAAACCAGTTTTTATTTCAATATTTTTCATCACTGCTAAGTCGATATGAATTTAAATCAACGGTAGAAAAGCCCTCTTTTTGGCTGGATGAATCATTTTTTCATGGGTTTAGTTTGGCGGTGAAGAATTTGATGCCGTTAGAGGAGTTTGTGGAATGGTTCAGAGCGGAGGACTCGAGATTTTTTAATTACGGTAAGTGGGAGGTTTCCATTCCCCTGCATCAGCAGCTAATCAACTATCTTGACCCGATGCCAACAGACAAGGCAGGTCAGGTATTGGCAATCATTGTATATGACTTGGCCTTTATATATTTTAAACAAACAAAATATCAAGAAGCGGAAAAGCTGTTTAGAAAAGCAGTTGATCTTGCTGAGAAGGTATACGGGCCAAATAATAGCTTTACAGCAAAAACCTATTATGGCTTGGCTACCATCTTTCACAATCAGGGAAAATATGAGGATGCGGAGCCTTTATATTTAGAGTCATTAAGGATTAGGGAGCAGGTCTTGGGAGCAAATCACCTTGGCGTTGCGTTATCTGCCAACAACCTTGCGACACTTTATCAAGATATGGGCAGACTGGAAGAAGCGGAGCCTCTCTATTTAAAATCAATCGAAATCCGAAAAAGACCGGAGAATTTTGATGAGAGAAAGATTGCCGCAGCATATATCAGTCTTGTCTATTTTTATCACCATAAAAGGGAATACGAGGATGCGGCAAAGATGGGGCTTGCGGTGATTAAGTTTGGTAAAAAAGTCTTTGGTATGACCCATATTAACTTTAGTCAGGCTCTAAATCATTTAGGGAACGTATACATACGGCAAGGAAAGTATCGGAAAGCGCAAAATCTTTATCAAAAGGCTTTGCAAATCGTGGTTGGAAATTTGGGGGACTCCTCCGCGGAAGCAGCAAAGGTCTATCACAATCTTGCCGTGTTATCCTTTTTATTAAGTAAGCAGGCAGCCGTAACCGGATATATGGAAAAATGTCTGGAAATAAAGAAAGAAATCTATGGAGACGCTCACTTTCGTTATCTTCAATCAGTAAAGGTCCGTGAACAAATCGATCATCAAGACATTATCCCAGACGGTGTGTATCTTGATTTTTAGGAGTGATTTCATGTTAAAAGAACCTAGCTTTGTCAGGGATGTTCCTTTACAATTTTCCGAACCGTTAAAGAAAATTCCTGATGGGATAAAATATATTATTATTCATCATGCCCAGGAACGGGGCTGGGATATTTATAAGACCCACCACTTTCACCAAGCGGTACGTAAATGGAGTGGAATTGGCTATAACTTTTTTATAGAAGCAAACGGAGAGATTCTGAAGGGGAGAGGTTACCATGTAGGCGCCCACGCTTATCATTATAACGAAGTATCCCTAGGTATTTGTCTTACTGGAGATTTTGATGTCGACCATCCGACAAAAGAGCAATTATCGTCAGCGAAAAAACTTTGTCACTATTTAATGAGCGAGTTCAATATCCCTGTATCCGATGTTTTAGGTCATCGCGAGTTACCTGGCACAACCAAGACCTGCCCAGGGAAAAACTTCAATATGGACCAATTCCGAGAATTCATCAGTAAAAAATGATGCAAAGGGACGGTTCTTCTGCTTCACGAATCAGAAGAACCGTCCCTTTGTTTCACACCACTTTAATATAAAAATAAATATCCTGCCCAACCTTTTTCGGTTCGGCCAGAAGTTTATAGCCGTGTTTGACGGCTTCCTCCGGCACACTTCGGAATGATTGCGGGCAGTCTGCGATGACCTGTAATACTTCCCCGATTTTCATAGACTTTAGCGCATCCAGCGCATAAATGACAGGGTATGGTCATGGCTCGCCGCGAATGTCTAAAGTGTAGTTAACATCCATCACCTGTGACATGGATTACGCCTCCTTTGTAACGTGAGAAATCCGTTCTTTCTTTTCGTGTTTGATTCCAGTCCCATAACGGAACCTCTTTTCCCACCAGTTTGAAAGTAAAAACCAAACAAGCAGCATAGCCATTGTACCAACCAGGGCTCCTGTAGGTCCCCATTGTTCAATTAAGTTTACCTTCGGCCAATTTTCCCCAAGGGCATGAAAAATCCCAAGGTGGTCCCAGCCGTATGCCAAGAAAGTAGCTCCGACGATATTTCCTGCACCGACAACCCAGAATAACAATTGACCTTCCATTGCCCGGTACATCATGCCGGTTTCACAGCCGCCAGCCAGAACAATACCAAATCCGAATAATAGCCCGCCAATCACAGTGCTTGGAGCAGCAATTTTGATGAGAGCAACAGAGCCGGTTTGAATGTAGATAAATGTTATCACGACACTAATCATCATGCCGACGGCAATGGCTTTTGACATAACGGCACGTCCGCTGATCCATAAATCGCGGAAAGCAGAAGTGAAACAAATTTGTCCGCGTTCAATGAGAATACCGAACAAGGCCCCCGCTATACATGCAACCGCCAAAAGAGTTTTGCCTGCTGCGAAAAAGTAAAGGATGATACCAATATAAAGACAAGCAAAGACTACACCCAAGATAGGCTGGATGTTCCTTTTTTGATCATGCTCGGTGACAACTGGATTCATCGTTCCTTTCGTCAGTGTTGGTTTACCCCGCCACCACTTTGTGTTCACAACCTTAACGCCAAAAAAGGTCCCGATTGCAGTGGCAGCCATAAAAATCCATGAATGAAATGAAAACTGAGGGACGCCCGTGAAAAAAGCGGCCAAGTTACAGCCAAGAGCGAGTCGAGCACCAAACCCTGCAATAATTCCGCCAATAAATCCTTGTACCAACCGTCGTTTTTGTTTCGGAACCCGGATTTTGAAGCTGTTGCTTAGGAGGATTGTAATGAGTGCGCCAGCTAGCATCCCAATGACAATCCAGCCATCTGTCCGGCTGACGGGAGTCCCTTGAAGACCGACCAGTTGAAAATAGGCCCAATCGGAAACATCGACACCGAACCATCCTAAAATATGTCCGCCCAATCTTGTGAATTCCCCAGTGACGGCCCAAACAGTACCGGTAATGCCAAAGTACAATGCACTTACTAATCCTGCAATACTGATAGCTACATAGGGATTCCAATATTCTTTGAAGATTTTTCCATAAAGCTTCATAAAGCTGCAACACCCCTATCATTATTTTTTTAAAAAATACTTACACAAAACAAAAATGCCGAGGAATTTTCCAGGCATTTTTTAAAGGACGTATATCATTAATGTTACTGTTTTCTGGTAATTATGCAATACAATATATAGATATATCCGATTGAAAACTATCGCATTAATCAATAGCGATGCATGGGGACGGATCTTCTGCCTCATGAGGCAGGAGAACCGTCCGAGACCACTGAAAAATACATCCTACGAAACTGGAGCGCTATTTTTCTTAGGCAAAACGGAGTACCTAAGTGACATATTTTTACCGGTGCGACACTTTTCTTGTGCCCACGGGCAGAATAGACCGGTTTATTTTTACCGTCGCGGCACTTTTCTTGTGCACACAGGCAAAATAGACCGTTTTATTTTTACCATTACGACACTTTTCTTGTGCCCACGGGCAGAATAGACTGCTTATTTTTACCGGTGCGACACATTTCTTGTGCACACAGGCAAAATAGACCGTTTTATTTTTACCATTACAACACTTTTCTTGTGCTCATGGGCAGAATAGACCGTTTTATTTTTACCGTCGCGGCACTTTTCTTGTGCCCGCGGGCAGAATAGACTGCTTATTTTTACCGGTGCGGCACATTTCTTGTGCACACAGGCAAAATAGACCGTTTTATTTTTACCGGTGCGGCACTTTTTCTTGCACTCAGGGCAGAATAGATGGCTTTTTAAAAACATTCTACCCTCAACCGAGGACGTTTTGTCTTTAAGACCCCTACTTTGGAGTATTTTTCAGCGATCTCGAACCGTCCCCCTGTTTCACTAAATTTATGCAACGATTTTTGGATAATCAAAGTCGTATTATATAGAAGGCTTTTCGAGGGAGTGTGTGCTGCTTGGCTTTAGAGAATGACGAATATAGAATCGATAGTCCGGGTGAATATACGAAGTTTTGTGAGATGGTGGGTCCCGAAGCATTTCGCTTGGCGCTGTATTGGACTAGAAATAGGAGTGAAGCAGAGGATGTCGTACAGGAGGCCTTTCTTAGGACGTGGAAATCAGGGAAAGGTGTACGCGTTAATCTAAAGGGCTGGTTCTTCCGGGTATTGTGGCATGTATTTCTTGATAAAAACAAAACCAAAAATCGAGAGATGCTGCACGACCGGGATTGGGAGCAGGCAGATGCCTATTCTTCCTACCAGAGAATCGAAGACCGCGAGGAGATTGACTGGCTTCTTCAAACGGTTTCTGAGGAAGACCGCCATCTGCTTGCGATGCATTATTCAGCAGAATTAACCTTCCGGCAGATTGCAGAAATTACAGGAATGCGGGATGGAACGATTAAGTCGCGGATTCACCGGGCGCTTAAAACGATAAGGAAGCACATGCCTAAGGAATACACTCATCATTTTGGTAAGGAGCGGGCAAATCATGAACAATGACGATAAAAGGTTTGCGCCAGTTAGCAACCCCGAGGATATAGAAGTTGAAAACATACTAAGAAACTATTATCAGAAAGAAATCAGTGAATATCCTGATTTTGCAAAAATGGCAGAACGGGCGATGGCAGAGGGGGATACATTAAAGACGGAAAGTACAATAAAAGCAAAAGCCTGGTATCTTACTGCTAAAAGAACGATATTAACTGCCGCTGTACTAGTATTGATATTGGGTCTTCTGAAATTTAGCTTCTACGCCATGCCAAGGTGGGAAGCATTTGCTTATGCTGCCGTCCAGTCAGTCCCATTTGCGGAACACCTCATTTCCAAGCAAGATGTAGGATTGCTTCGGGAGGCGAAAAAAGGGAATATTCAAGCTCAGGAGCTGTCGGCAACCGTTGATGGTTTTCGTATCGACATCGTCGGAACCTATGCAGATAGCAACCGTACGGTTATCTTTTTTCAACTGAACCCGCCCCCTGCTGATTCAGGGAGCTGGATGCCGGAGAGTATTAAGCTGGTAGATCAGTTTGGAATGTCCCGTTATAACTCTTATAGTGTAAGCATGGATTCCGATACCAATAAAGGAATGATTGAATTTCCTGCTGCGCCGGCTTGGCAGCGAGTATTGGGTGTCAGGTTCCATCTGGAAATAGGAGTCCTGAATTGGACGACAGCTGATTTTTCAAAGGAAAAGAGTGGACCTTGGACCATGGAGTGGGTCCAGGAATGGCAGGATGCAAAGGAAACGATTCATCCGGCTGCGGTTGTGTCTAATGAGGAAGTGGAAATAAAGCTAAAGAAAGTCACCTTGACCCCGAGTTCAACAAAGCTCGACTATACTGCTGAATTTAAAAAGTCAGTGGCACATGAAAATTTGGAGATGTATATTGAAAAAGCCTCAGATGGCACACGTTATGAATTCCTTTCCGCAGGATTTAGAACAAGCGGGTTTTCCAAGGCTGGAACGGGGGATATCCTGTTTCCGCCGCTCGAAGGAGCAGGAGAATATCGGTTTGTCATCAAGCGGACAGACGGAATTGCAGGAAAATGGGTCCTTCCGTTTACAATACCGAAATGATGCACGGGGACGGTTCTTTTGCCTCATGAAGCAGAAGAACCGTCCCCGTGTTTCTTTCGTATGCATTTTACTGGAAATTACTACCTGTTCCAACGTAAAATAGACCTAACTACTGGATGAGGTGATAGTTTTTAATTTCAACTAGGCGTCTAAATAGATGTCTTAATTTTTCGAAAAAGGTGTCCATACATAATGAGAGGTTGGTTGGATGACTAGGAATAAACAGAAAAACGTTAAACTGGCCCGAGTTAATATTCTTTTCGTAATTGTGTTTTTGTTATTTTCTGCCCTTATTTTTAGGATGGGTGTGGTGCAAATTGTATATGGTGAAGATTATCAAAAAGAGATTGCACGAACTGATAATATTACGGTTAATCACCCCGTTCCAAGGGGGGAGATTTATGACCGATTTGGAAGGCCAATTGTCAGCAATTTGTCGGTTAATACCATTTCCTATACCAGGGATGTCAATATCTCCAATCAGGAAGTGCTGAAGGTTGCACAAGAGCTAGCAAAACTAATAGATAAAGATACTGATAAATTAACAGAGCGGGATTTAAAGGATTACTGGATCTTAACGCGTCCGAAGAAAGCTGAACAAAAGCTCACATCAAAAGAAAGAAATAATAAGGATTTGACCAATAAAGAATTGTACCAGCTGCAGCTAAAAAGAATTGATCCGAAAACAGATTTGGCTGAAATCAGGCAAGAGGAGCTAGAAGTTGCAGCTATTTATCGTGAGATGGCAGGCGGCTATTTCTTAACGCCACAAATCGTCAAAAATGAAGATGTTCCATTAGAAGAACTGGCTGTCGTAAGCGAAAATTTGGATCGTCTTCCAGGCGTTGATGTCGTTACGGATTGGAAGAGAGAGTACCCTAATGGGGATATCTTTCGTTCTGTTTTAGGAAATGTTACGTCTTCAAAAGAAGGGCTTCCCGGGGATTCACTAGATTACTATCTTCCGAGAGGATATAGCCGCAATGATCGTGTGGGAAAAAGTCAAATTGAGTTATTATATGAGGATGTTTTAAAAGGACAGAAAGAAAAAATCCAATACCAGACGGATAGTTCCGGAAACATCATTTCGAGCAAGGTAATGAGCGAGGGGAAGCCAGGCAAGGACTTGGTGGTGACAATCGACATAGAATTGCAAAAGCGAGTGGAAGAAATTCTAGCGAATGAACTGATGTTCGCAAAGATCAATGGCGGAGGGCCATTCTTGGATCGTGCCTTTGTTGTCATGTTGAACCCAAAAACAGGGGAAGTTCTATCCCTGGCCGGGAAAAAACTAGAGCAAAAAGATGGGAAGTGGACAGTGAATGATTATGCTTTAGGGACCATTACCTCTTCCTATGCCATGGGTTCTGCAGTAAAAGGCGCTACTGTATTAACAGGTTTTAAGACAGGCGTGATACGGCCAGGTACCCCGATCCTGGATGAACCGCTAAACATTCAAAGTACACCTATCAAAAAATCGTATACCAACATGGATGTGATTGACGATTTAACAGCTCTAAAAAGATCATCGAACGTGTATATGTTTAAAACAGCCATAAAAATGATGGGGACAGAATATTACCCCAATATGAAGCTGCCTGGAGGCACAGAGGTTTTCAAAACCTTTAGGTATTATTTTAACCAATTTGGTTTAGGAGTTAGGACGGGGATCGATTTGCCAAACGAGGCAACAGGTCTTCCGGGGGAAACTTCCATACCAGGTAAAGCTTTGGATTTTGCAATTGGACAGTTTGATACCTATACCCCTATTCAACTGGCTCAATATATTGCCACGATTGCCAATAATGGAAATAGAATAAAGCCAACTATAGTAAAAGAAATTCGCGAATCCACAACGGAAAAAGAGCTTGGACCCGTTTTTTCGTCCCTAGAGCCAGTTGTTCTGAATCGCATAGATATGGAACCTATTCATATAAAAAGAGTGCAAGAAGGATTAAGGAAGGTTTACCAAGAAGCTGGAGGGACTGCTACATCTTCCTTTGCTGAAGAGCCGTTTCGTTCCTATAATATTGCAGGGAAAACAGGGACAGCAGAAGCATTCTATTATGACCCAATCAAGAAAAAACTCATTACCGATAGACCCACTTATAATTTAACATTGGTCGGTTATGCACCATTTAATGACCCAGAGATTGCCTTTTCCATTGTCGTTCCCAATACACAAACAGATTCCCATCCAGTAAATAAAAAAATCGGGCAAGGAATACTAAAAGCATATTTCGATTTAATAAGCGCCAAGTAAGATATGTGGGGGCGGTTCTTCTGTTTCATCATAAAACAGAAGAACCGCCCCCATATTTCGTTAATTTTCAAAAAATATTGACTTCACTTAAAATTAGCTTATAATAAAAGAAAACGATTTAGTAAAACGTTTTCCTAAAACGATTTCAGAAAACGTTTTACCGAAATGTGGGTGGTAAGTTTCATGAGCGTAACAATAAAAGATATAGCGAAAAAAGCAGGGGTGTCCATTACTACTGTTTCTAGAATCATGAATAACAAATCAGAAGGAATTAGAAAAGAAACCTGTGAAAAGGTCCTAAAAGTAATAGAAGAGTTAAATTACAAACCTAATAGTATTGCTAGAAGCATGATTACCAAAAAAACTAATACGATTGGGCTAGTGATTCCCGATATACGAAATCCTTTCTTTCCTGAGCTTGTCAGAGGGGTTGAGGATGTAGCAAACAATGCTCAATATACCGTCTTCTTATGTAATACTGATAGCTCTCATCGAAAAGAGACAGATTATTTAACCATTATGAAAGAAAAAAATGTAGATGGAATTATCTTTAGTGGACCTCAAGAAACTCAAAGTAAGGAATTCTATCAAACTGTGCAAGAATATGAAATACCTGTTGTTTTATTAGACCGCGGTCAGGAGAATCGAGATTTTGGCGGCGTGTATATTGACAATGAGAAAGCAGGGTACCTGGCGACCAAACATTTACTAGAGTTATCCCATCGCAAAATTGGGTGTATTACAGGACCTGCTAACATTCCCAACTCAAACGAACGTTTCAAGGGATATACGAAAGCACTTTCGGAGTTTCAAGTTCCGATTGATGATTCGATAATCATAACAGGTAATTATCAAATGGA
The DNA here is from genome assembly GCF_030127045.1 of Neobacillus sp. 114. NCBI lineage: Bacteria > Bacillati > Bacillota > Bacilli > Caryophanales > Bacillaceae > Neobacillus > Neobacillus sp. 114. Next base: position 519,664 of record NZ_CP126144.1, read on the forward strand.
AGGGGGGTATCAGGCGGCAAAGACATTATTGAAAGAAAAAGATGTTACAGCTATTTTTGCATTTAACGATTTAATGGCATTTGGGGTTTATCAAGCAGCAGTAGAGTTAGGAATCAATATTCCTAATGATTTATCGGTTGTAGGTTTTGATAACTTAACCTATAACCAATTACTAATTCCCAAACTGACAACGATAGAACAATCTGCATATAAAATGGGGGAAATTGCTGCCACGATGTTGTTTGATCAAATCAACAACAAAAATATCAGTAAGGAACAGGTTTTTATGGAACCAAAGTTAATTATCAATGGCAGCACGAAAGAATTTTCATAGGGAGGGCTTAAGATGAAAAAAACGGTAATAATTGACACCGATCCAGGGATTGATGACGCTATAGCAATTTTTCTAGCTCTAACGTCTGACAAATTAGATGTGAAGTTGATTACCACAACTGCTGGTAATCAAACGATTGAAAAGGTGACATCGAATGCGTTAAAGCTCGTTAACTTAACCGGAATTAAAGGGATTGAAATAGCAAAAGGTGCTACAAAGCCCCTGATTAAGGAACTGTATACGGCGGAAGAATTCCATGGCGAATCAGGCATAGGGGGGGTGATTTTACCTGAGGGTGAGCAACAGGCAAGCGAGCGTACTGCTGTTGAAGCAATGAAAGATTTAATTGTTCATTCTAATGAAAACGTATCCATTGTAGCGATTGGCCCGTTAACAAACGTGGCAAACCTTATTACTGCCTATCCAAATATTACGCACAAAATTGAGCAAATTTCGATTATGGGTGGTGCATATGAGGGTGGAAATACAACCCCGGTTGCCGAGTTTAACATGTATGTTGACCCGGAGGCAGCACAGATTGTCTTTAAATCCGGTATTCCAATTGCCTTATTTGGATTAGATGTAACCTATAAAGCAGTCCTATTCAATGAAGATATTGAACAAATCAGGAGCATTGGAAATCGAATCAGTGATGCAGCAGCGGAAATGCTTGAATTTTATGCAAAGGGCAGAACAAACGGGCTGCCGATGCATGATGCCTGTGCAGTTGCCTACCTCATTAAACCGGAGTTATTTACGTTTATTCCATGTAATGTACAAGTTGAAACAAAAGGGGAATTTACTTACGGTCAAACGATTATTGATAAAAAGAGACTGACAGATCGTCCGATTAATGCAAATGTAGCTTTTGAAGTAGATCGGGAGGAACTTTCCAACATGATCTACGCTTCACTTAAATCATTCTAAAAAAATTACACCTACAACAAAGGGGAGAAAACCTATATGAAACGTGGACTAAAACATGACTTCTCATTAATTGCTATTATGTTAATTCCTATCGGTGTTGGTCTAAACGTCGTTATTGCTCAGTTGGTACAGATTTTAAGGCTTCCAATTTGGCTCGATGCCATTGGGACCATTGTTGCCGGTATGATTGCTGGACCTTGGGTTGGATTAGTAACCGGTGGTGCTACGAATCTCGTAAAATCAATCTTTACGCCAACTGAACTGCCATTTGCGATTTCATCCATGGCGATTGGATTTACAGTAGGTATGTTATCTAAAAAGGGTATGTTTAGTAATTTTGGTAAAACAATCGGTGCTGGTCTTATCGTAACTGTTATTGCTGTCATTATTTCTACTCCGATTATTGTTTGGGTTTATGGCGGTATTTCCGGGAGCTCTGCATCTGCTATGACTGCTGTGTTACTAGCATCTGGCCATCGTTTAGTACAAGCTGTTATTACTTCTATGGGGCTGCTTGAACTGATTGACAAGACATCCTCTGTCATTATTGCTTACTTAATAGTCAACAAAATGTCTGACCGTTACTTGTCCAAGCATAACTACGCTCAATCATTTATTAAAAGCAACAAAAAATCAAAAGCGGCTTAATCTATGAAATGGATAAGAATCTCAGCCCGGGGATACTGGGTTTGAGATTCTTATAAAAATAAGGAATACATTAAAGGAGGGAGAATGGAAATGGAGAAAAAGAATGCCGTTCTTAGTTTATATCCGACTACAAAACTACTGATGATTCTTTTATTCGCAATTTCTGTTTTTATAATTCCTAACTATCTATTTGGCTACGCAATCTTCTTTGTTTGTTTGCTGATTGCAGCTATAGGAAGTGTAACAAAGGAATTTGCCAATTTAACAATCAAAGGATTGTTCAGTTTATCAGTTCTTATTTTTGTTTTACAAAGCTTTTTCTACCCTGGTACACATGTATTATGGGAATGGAGTTTTCTCGCCATTACACAAGAAGGTGTTGATTTTGCTTTAGGTCTTACTTCTAAAATCATTGCCGTAGGGTCTTCGCTCATTCTATTTTTCAGGATTACCCCTGTTAAAGACTTTGTTTATTCATTAGAAGTTCTAGGATTATCACCTAAAGCTACTTATGTTGTGTTGTCTACATTAACGATTATTCCTGAAATGAAAAAGTCATCTCAGATTATAATGGACGCGCAAAAAACACGGGGAGTAGAGACGGAAGGAAGTTTAATGGTGAGATTAAAAGCACTGCTCCCAATGATTACTCCGCTAGTATTATCGTCTGTTGCGAGCACGGAAGAACGGGCAATGGCGCTTGAGGCAAGGGGCTTCACTGTAAACAAAAGAAAGACAAGCATTTACAGCATTGAAAAAACGGGAAGAGATTCGTTTATCAGGGTAATGTTACTAGTCATCTTGATTTTACTAATAGTTTGGAGAGTTGCCTTATGAGTTATATTGAAATGAAAGGAATCTCATACAAATATCCAGTTGGCGATGGAAAAGTATTAAAGGATGTTAACCTTTCGTTGGAAAAGGGCAAGGTCTATGCCTTAATTGGCGCGAACGGAAGCGGAAAAACGACGATCTGTAACCTGATTCGCGGCTTTATTCCCCATTTTTTTAAAGGCGATTTGGATGGGGAAATGCTGATTGAGGGGAAAGATATCCGTGAATGGGAAATGGGCGATCTTGCTCAAAAAATGGGGTACATCTTTCAAAACCCTTTTACACAAATAAGTGGTACGAAAGATACTGTATTTGAAGAAATAGCGTTTGGATTAGAAAATTTACGAGTGGAAGTTCCTGTCATAAAGGAAAGAGTAACAGAAATTATCAAGTTATTCGGTTTAGAGCCTCTTCAAAATAAAGATCCGCAACAGCTGTCAGGCGGGCAGCGCCAGAGAGTATCGTTAGCATCAGTAATGGTAATGGATCCGGAAATATTAATTATCGACGAACCAACTTCGCAGTTAGATCCGCAAGCGACTGAGGAAGTTTTTAAAATAATAAATATTATGAAACAAAAGGGTAAAACAATTATTCTTGTCGAACATAAGATTGAACTGATTGCGGAATACGCCGATTGGGTCATCCTTGTGGAGGATGGGAAGGTCGTTATGGAAGGGAAAACAAAAGATATTCTTTCTGACATAAAGACTGTGAACCATGGCGTCATGCTGCCGCAATATGCGCTATTGGGCTATGAGATGCGAAAAACCGGCCGTCTAAACGAAATCCCAATTACCGAATCGGAAGCAATAACAGTGTTTAATAACTGGATCGTGGGAAAGGAGGAGTAACAACATGGCATTTTTAACATTAAATAATATCACTTTTGCTTACCCAAATGGATTTACAGCCATAGAGAATGTCAACATGTCCTTTGAGAAAGGCGAAGCTGTTGCCATTGTCGGTCAGAATGGAGCAGGAAAAACCACTACTGTTAAATTAATCAATGGGTTACTAAAGCCCACCGAGGGTGACGTCGTAATCGACGGCTGGAATACGAAAGACTATACAACTGCGCAAATTTCGCGAAAAGTAGGCTATGTATTCCAAAATCCTGATGATCAAATTTTTAATAGTACGGTTTATAAAGAGATTGAGTTTGGTCCGAAACAACAAGGACTATCACCGGAAGTAGTAAAAGATCTTGTATTAAAAGCGGCTGAACTTGTAGGGGTTACGAAATTTTTAGAAGAAAATCCATATGACCTGCCATATTCATTGCGAAAAATGGTCACCATTGCAGCTGTAATTGCGATGAATACGGATGTCATAATCCTTGACGAACCTACTGCCGGTCAGGATTATCCTACCATGATTCGATTAGGGGAAATTATTAAACATTTGATTCAACAAGGAAAGACGGTTATTACGATTACACATGATATGGAATTTGTCGTGAACAATTTTGAGCATGTCATTGTCATGGCAAATAAACGGAAGATTGCAGACGGGAATAAGCGGGATATCTTCTGGGATCTAGAAACGTTAGAAAAAAGTATGTTAAAGCAGCCTCATATTAGCCGGCTAAGTAATTCTTTAAAATTTGGCAATCAAGTATTAACCATTGAGGAAATGGTTGAAGAGTTAAAGGATGCAAAGAAAAGCGGCCATGTTCAAAAAGATAATTATGGGGTGGTCGTGTGAGTAAGGTATTAGTAATTGGCAGCCTAAATGTAGACCTGGTTACCCATGTTCCACATCTCCCAAAAGCGGGGGAAACGATATCGAGTGAAAAGTTTCAAACCAATTTTGGCGGGAAAGGTGCAAATCAAGCTGTTGCCTTAGCAAGGCTTGGCGCCGATACCACGATGATTGGCAAGGTCGGAAATGATGATTATGGCCAATCACTGCTTAATAATCTAAAGCAGTCCGGTGTGAATACATCGTCTATACTGGAGGATGATGGCCCTACAGGAATGGCGTTCATCAATGTCAGTGCTGATGGCGAAAATAATATTGTTCTTGTTTCGGGTGCAAACCATAAGCTTCAGACCTCAGACATTAATCAAAATAGAGTCCTTATCGAACAAAGCGATATCATTATTATGCAGCTGGAAATACCGCTTGAGGTTGTCGAGTATGTACTGGAGCTTGCTTTTGAACTCCACAAAAAAGTCATTTTGAATCCTGCGCCCGCGCAAAAGCTGACGAAAGCTATGTTAGAGAAGGTACATACTCTCATTCCTAATGAAACGGAGTTGCAAATCTTAACGGGTATGCCTGTCTCAAACGAAGCGGAAATTTTAAGTGCCGGGTATTATTTAAAAACATTAGGCATCGAGAGATTAGTCATTACAGCCGGAGAAAAAGGAGCCTATGTCATCAACGATGAAGGCGAGTTTCATGTACCGGCCTTTAAAGTAAATGTCGTAGACACAACTGCCGCTGGAGACTCGTTTATAGCCGCATTTATCGTTGCCGAGACAAAGGGCTTAAGCGATGAAGAAGCAGCCCAATTTGCCAACAAAGTATCATCGATTGTCATAACAAGAGAAGGCGCACAATCCTCCATTCCAACCTTGGAGGAAGTGTGATGCATGGGGACGGTTCTTCTGCTTCAAAAGCAGAAGAACCGTCCCTTTTTTACATTGCTTTTTGATGCACCAGAACCGTCCCCGTGTTTCACAACAGATATTTGGAAATAACTAGATATGGGAGGTTTCGAGATGCCGAATTTAAGATATTTAGAGCCGACGGAGCTGCTTGAGAAAATTTATGCTACGCTTTGCTCAGAATATGAGGATGCGCAGCATTATGAAAGTGAGCAGGATCAAAAGGAAATAACAGTCACAAAAAAACGATTGACCAAAAAAATATTTAATGAATTCGTTGTGGATGAAGAGTATTTCCTAACGATGAAGAAAGAAACGTTTAAAGAGAGATATCAATTGTATGAGGCAGATTTAATAAGGATGATTCAAGAATGCAGCGAAAATAGGATTGATTATGAGACGTTTATTCAAATCATCGATGACCTAATTGCCAGTGCGAAATTTCGACTCCAAGCATTTGAGCAGCTTTCCGATGAAATCCAAAAATTACAGGAAGAAGACGAGCAGGACGAGGAGGAAGGAGAATGATGCATGGGGACGGTTCTTCTGCTTCAAAAGCAGAAGAACCGTCCTCGTGTTTTTGTTAGCTTCCAACTTTGATACAATCATAAAAGCAGCAAAGACAAGGGGAAGCAAATGACAACAACCAAAACCTATCTAAAAGAGTGGCAGCAAGCCCTTCTAAATGAGATTAATCACCTAAAAAAGTACGGCGGAAGCCGCTATATTGTGACAAATGGCAGGTTGTTATCAAACGATGACGCCTACAGCTATTATTTTGATACAGCCATTCCATTAAGGATACCCGTTGGTTCGACGATAAAGTTGGAATGGGGCGCGATGAAAAGCAGCGGAAAGGTGCTTTCTTCCGAGGGCAGGGGAGTCATCCTGGCATTGGAGCAAAGCTTTGGCGACCTCATTTCCGATGCTTTTTTGCTGCATGATCCCTGGGAGCTGCTCGAGCAATTAATCGAACGCTTGGATGAAATCAAAAAAAACAAGCAAAAGCGGCTGAGAGTAAAAAGATTGATGAATCCTTCGATGGAAACCAAGCATCCGGCAGACAAGATTAAGAGCAATGTCCACGAAGTGGTGTTGCGGTCAAAATACAATCCCGTCACGTTCGTCTGGGGGCCGCCCGGAACCGGAAAAACCTACACCTTGGCCAGAACGGCGGCCAACAAATATTTTCAGCAGAAAAAAGTGTTGATTCTGTCGCATAGCAATCAAGCTGTCGATGTCTTAATGGGCGAACTGACAGATTTTATTAAAAGGAAAAACCGATTCCGGGAAGGGGATGTGCTTCGCTATGGTGGTGGTGGCGGTGAAGCGCTATCGGCCCATCACGAAATTACCACAGGTCTGCTCATTGAAAAACAGGATCCGCTCCTAGCCCAGGATCGAGAGAGACTAATAGAAGAAAGACGTAACTTAAAGCAGGATTTGGCCTATTCTTTTAGCAAACGAGATTCGGATCATCTACTGGAACTTGAAACACAAATTGCGAGACTTCTGGAAAAAGTCCGGAAGAAAGAAGTCGAATTTGTAAAAGAGGCGTTCATTATCGGGACGACGCTGGCAAAAGCGGCCAGTGACAGCGCCGTTTATGACCAGGACTATGACGTAGTCATCCTCGACGAAGCAAGTATGGCTTATGTGCCCCAGGCTGCTTTTGCCGCTGCGCTGGGTCATCGGGTAATTATTTGCGGGGACTTCAAGCAATTGCCTCCGATTGCTTCAAGCCGGGACCTGCTTGTGGCCAAATGGCTGAAAGAGGATGTGTTCCATCATGCTGGGGTTGTGGAATCCCTGAACGAAGGACAGCTTCACCCGCAAGTTTTTTTATTAAAAGAACAGCGGAGGATGCACCCCGATATTTCTGCTTTTACCAACAAGTATATCTATCATTCACTGGTTGGAGATCATGAGAGTGTCTATAAAAGCAGAAACAGAATCACAAGCCATGCTCCTTTTAAAGAGCAGGCTGCCGTGCTTTTGGATACAAGTTTCACGGGCTTACATTGTATGAGTGATAAAACGACTAATTCAAGATTTAACCTATGGCAACTGCTATTATCTTTTCAATTGATTCATGAAGCTTACCTTGACGGGACTAAATCGATTGGGTATGTAACACCATACCGGTCTCAGGCGAATCTTATGGAAATGCTGCTTGAAGAGATTTACACGAATGAGCTCGGCCAAGCAGATATTATTGGGGCCACTGTCCACCGATTCCAGGGCAGTGAACGGGATGTGATGATCTTTGATACCGTCGACAGTGCCCCGCAGGACCGGGCTGGAATGCTCTTAACCGGAAAGGACAGTGAACGCCTGATTAATGTCGCGATTACGAGAACGAAGGGGAAATTTCTTCATGTCAGCAACAGAGATTTTATCCAAAAGCATGTGTACTCTGGAAAAACTCTAAGGCAGCTCGTTGATTATCAGGTCAGGCGCAATCAAGCGGTCACGACGAAGGAAATTGGTTCATGGATTCGCAGCCAACACCCCAAATTAAGGTGGATTCATGCACTAAAGCTAGAAGCTGTCTTTCGTGACTTGAAATCGGCCAAGTCGTCGATTACTATCTCCTTTCCAGAAGGGACTGAGTTATCTGAAGAATGGAAGGAGCAGTTAATGAACAGGGGAGAGCGGGTGAAATTAACCCTTATTTCAGACAAGGATAAGAACCTTCCGTTTCCGTATGTCATGGTAGACGAAAAGGTTTTGTGGCTCGGACTCCCGCTCGAAGGAGCCAGAGAAATCCGGCCCCCATATGTGGCAGCTAGACTAAGCTCAAGCAAAATTTGCGAATACTTGTTAAAACAGAAATGATGCATAGGGACGGTTCTTCTGCCTCAAAAGCAGAAGAACCGTCCTTTTTTCGTGCGATTGATGCACAGGAAACGTCCCCACATCCCAACGCATTTGATGCACAAGAACCGTCCCCATGTTTCATTGTTTAAATAGTCTGAAATATGTCTAAACTGTTGGTGTAAATTATATTTTTGAGGTGGTAGTTTGAAGAAGTTAATAGGTTTTAGTGTGTTGACTGTTGCTTTGGCAGCGGGGCTTGGGTATGCGGTGTTTTGGGAAGATAAAGATGATGCAAAAGATCCTGGACAAAAACAGGGTTCCTTACAGCAGGATGCGAGCGAGGTAATGAATAAGGCTGTCGAGGTTGCAGTATCCAATGATGGCAGTGTGAATGCCAATCATTTATACATTCCTTGGACGATTAATAAAAATGGTGGTTTGTTTTTCTTAAGCCAGCGGGAAGGGTCGGTCATTCAAATAAATGGAGACCTCGGCTTGGTAGATGTCCAGAATGTAAAGACCTCTGAGAAGATCTTCAATAAAGGGGAAGGCGGTTTCCTCGGGTTTACGTTAGCACCTGATTTTGCCACAACAAAGAAAGCGTTTGCTTTTCACACTTATCAGAAAGACGGCAAGACCCTGAACCGGATTATTTCACTCAAGCTTGAAGATAAGACTTGGAAGGAAGATAAGATCCTGTTGGATAAAATTCCTGGCGGCGAGGTTAATAACGGCGGCCGAATCAAAATCGGTCCGGATGGCATGCTGTACGCGACTACAGGTGATATTGGCAAATCCGCCAATGCCCAAAATCTTGACAGCTTAGCCGGAAAAATATTAAGAATGACCGTGAATGGGGATATTCCAACTGATAACCCATATAAAAATTCTTATATTTACTCCTATGGCCATCGTAATCCACAGGGATTGGCGTGGGATAACGATGGAAATCTTTATAGTTCAGAGCATGGTGAATCAGGGCATGATGAAATAAATTTGATTCAAGCCGGGAAAAACTATGGCTGGCCTGTTGCACAAGGAGATAAAGAGGTACAAGGCATGATAAAGCCGATTCTTCAATCCGGGGATCAAACGTGGGCGCCATCAGGTATGGCTTTTAATGATGGAAAGCTCTTTGTTGCTTCCTTAGCCGGAAAGAAAATCTTTACGTATGATCTTGCCAGCAAGAAATTTGAGGAGTTTTATAGTGAAGCAGGCAGGTTAAGGGATGTGCTGGTCGATCGCAATGAATTGTATACAATTACCAGCAATCGCGACAAACGCGGAAATCCAACCGATAAAGATGATCGGTTAATTCATATTTCCTTAACAGAAAAAGCATCTGCCAACTAAAAAAGGTAATCGTCCAGTAAAACAGGACGATTACCTTTTTTAAATTTCGGGCTGCTATCATCCGCCGCCCAGGCTCTTTACATAATCAGCGACTGCATCTATTTCTTTGGTCGTTAAGTTATCTTTAAATGGAGGCATTTGACCTTTACCATTTTGCACCTGTCTAATAATCGCAGCCTTATCCATTTTGGTCTGTTGTAAATTCGGACCATTGTGTCCGCCTGCGCCTGCATCGCCATGACAGGCCATGCAGTTGCTTTTATAGACTGCTTCACCAGAGGCAGTGCCGGAGGTTTCTTTTTTCGTTTTGTTAGCTTGCTGCTTTTCCTTCACGTTCTGCTTGACTGGAGAGGTATTGATTTTGTTTTTAGGGATATCTTTAACCGATCCGTATTTGCCCTCCAATGAGAAGGTATAAATCTTATCACCATGCTTTGTTCCAGCCAGAGTATTTCCGGCAGCATAGATGGAGATATATTGCTTTCCGTCGACTTCATAAGTAATCGGCGGGGCGTTTGCACCGGCATCCATTTTAAACTCCCATAATTGATCGCCTTTAGAAGCATCGTAGGCAATAATCCGTCCATCATTATGGCCGGTAAATAACAGGTTCCCTTTTGTTGTTAACAATCCGCTGTAGGCGATGGCATCCCATTTCTTTTGCCAAACAATTTTATTCGTCTTCACATCAAGAGCGGTCACTGTGCCGCGGCTAGGGGAGTTTTTCACCGGCTGCCAGACGCTGCCGATATATTCTTTCCCTTCGGTAAACCGGTCCTTTTCCTCTTCTGCATAATGGGCATAGGCAAAATAATTGTCATTAGCCATTACGTAAAAATACTCTGTGTTCGGGTTATACGCAGATGGCGGCCAGTTGGCTCCTCCCTGCGGCGTTGGTTTAAGTGTGACTGGCTTATCCCAGAATGGAGTAAAGATACCGCCAATGTCACCTTTAAAGTCCTTCGGCAAATCGCGCTTCACATCTTCCTCCGTCACTGCTTGCGGTACAAATGCATCACCAACCGGAAACGGCTGAGTTGGTGATGTTTTTTGATTGGCATTTTGCGGAACCGGTTTTTCCTCAATGCCGATCAGCGGCTTCCCGTTAGTCCTGTCCAAAATATAAAGCCAGCCTGTTTTACCAGCTTGGACAATTCCTTTACGCATTTGTCCATTCATGTTTACATCAAATAAAACGACCGGATTGGCCGGGTCCATGTCCCAAATGTCATGATGCACCTCTTGGAAGTGCCATTTATAATCGCCTGTTTTGGCATCTAGTGCAAGAACGGAGTTGGCAAATAAGTTGTCTCCTTCCCGATTGCTGCCGTTCAGGTCCGGAGAGGTATTCCCTGCTGCAAAATAAATCATCCCTAATTCAGGGTCAACAGCTGGAGTGTTCCACACCGGCGCTCCGCCCGTCAGCCAGTCCTTGCTGCCGTTTGGCCATGTTTCGCTTCCTTTTTCACCAGGGGCAGGAAGCGTATAACTCCGCCAAATTTGTCTGCCAATTTCCGAATCATAAGCGGCTACGTACCCTCTGATCCCATATTCACCGCCGGCAATCCCCGTATAGACCTTTCCATCATAATAGAGCGGGGCGCTTGTAATCGTATAGCCTTTTTCCCAATCATCGACCCTCGTTTCCCAAACCACCTTGCCCGTTTTTTGATCTAAAGCAACCAGTCTGGCATCTAGTAATCCGACAAAGACTTTTCCATCCCCTAAAGCGACACCGCGGCTTAACCACCCGCAGCAGACAGTATTCATGCCGCTTGGGATCTGCGGCCGATATTCCCAAATCATTTTTCCGGTTTTGGCATCAAGTGCCTGAACCTGATTTGTTCCTGTAGTGGTGAACATGACGCCATCATAAACAAGCGGGGTTCCTTCACCCGAATATTTGAACTCAGTTCCTGAACCTAAACTTGTGACCCATTCTACTTTTAAGTTTTTTACATTATCAGCAGTGATTTTTTCAAGGGGAGAGTATCTGCTATTACGAATATCTCCGCCGTTTGTGAGCCAATTCCCTGATGGAGGGGCGGATAGCTCATCTGCCCTAAACTTTGGAGCAACCTTTCCCTTGTAAGTCATATGCTGATAAGCATTATAATCGGTGCCGGCCAATTGATCCTTGGTCTGATTATCACTAGCCCCAGGCTTGCTGTCCTCACCCTTGTTTTCTTTCTTTGCTTCAGACTGCGTCTGATGCTGTTTCTCAGGCTTGTGTGCAGTCGTACACCCGGCAAAAATCAACATAAATAACGTAATAAAAATCCAGCCAATCTTCTTCACCTAAATATCACTCCTTTCAAACCTTTTACAGTAATTTTCCCGTAAATGAATAAAAGGATGCACGGGGACGGTTCTTTTGCTTCTGAAGCAAAAGAACCGTCCCCATGTTTCATGATATACTTATAATTAAATTGGTAAGAGGAGATCGGATGGTACATGCCTGCAACAAAAAATGTTTCTTTAGTTAAAAATCGAAATTTCTTGATCGTTGCAATCGCCTTAGGTGTCATATTAAACCCTTTAAATACAACGATGATTACCGTGGCATTGCCAGAGATAAAAAATGAGTTTTTGCTTACTTCAAAAGATATTACGTGGTTGATTGCTTCCTATTTTATTGTAAGTGCTATTTTCCTGCCCCTCATTGGTAAACTTAGTGACACTTATGGGAGGAAAAGAATCTTTTTATTTGGCCTATTGTTGGTAGGTATTTCTTCATTTACCGCTCCATTATCGCCGAATATGCCATTTCTCTTAGGCATGAGAACGATACAAGCTATCGGTACATCCGCTCTATACCCTGCTGGAATCGGTATTGTTCGCTCCTATATTCAAAAAAATCAAAACAGAGTAATCGGCACACTATCGGTATTTGCCACCACGTCAGCCGCATTTGGGCCGACGATCAGCGGGCTGTTAATTGAACTAGGCGGCTGGCATGTAATCTTTTATGTGAACTTTCCAATTATCATTGTTTCAGCTATTTTGGCTGTTCTTTTTATTCCGAATGATGTGAGGAGTACAAATAATACATTCAAGTGGGATGGAATTGGGATCATATTGTTCAGTTTATTCATTTCTTGCTGGATGTATTTTTTCCAAACTCTCGCAAATGGCCTAAATGTATGGGCATTAATCGGTTCCTTGGCGTTAACATTTTTATTTTACTTTTTCGAGAAAAAGAAAGCGGGACCCTTTATCGATGTTCTTTTCTTAAAAAACAACCCCAATATTTCATTAGTGTATGTTCAGTATATTTTGGCAACAGTGATCTTTTTTGCCCTGCTGCTGTCCATGCCGATTTATTTGCAATCTGTTTTAAAGCTTAGCTCTCAACTTACGGGTATCATCATGCTCTCTATATCCATATTTTCCATTGTTACCACACCGCTTGCGACACGTTGGATCGATAAGTCGGGATATAGAAAGCCTTTACTAACAGGAGGGATTATTGGAGTAGTGGGAGGTGTCCTATTGCTGACAATCAATCATAACTCGCCGCTGTACTGGATATTTATCGTGTTAGCCACTATTGGATTAAGTAACGGTATTCTAAATATAGGTTTACAAACACGGCTCTATTCATTTGTTTCTGTAGCGGAAACGGGGACGGCCTCAGGTCTGTTTATGACATCAAGATTCATAGGCAATATCCTTGCCTCCAGCGTATTCGGCGTCATCTTCGCAGCCGGAGTCAGCGACACCAGCCAAAATTGGCTGACCATCATTTTACTCATCGTATCCTTCATATTACTGCCAGGAATCCTGTTCATCACAAAAAAGATGCATGGGGACGGTTCTGGTGTTTCAGCCAGTCAGTAGTTTCTATAAATTTTATTTAATAGTAAAGGTGTTAGAAGCAAGTAATGGATAAATACTTGCTTCTAACACCTTATTTAGATATGCCTGAAGTTTTAAAGAAAAGGACATTAGTTTGCGAAATAATATTATCTATTTCACAAAGTTACAAAGCTTACCAATCTGCTCTACTTCAACAACTACAACATCTCCGGACTTCATTGGGCAGCTTCCTGAAGGTGAGCCGGTAGCAAGAACATCACCTGGCTCCAGTGTCATAACCTGTGAAATCCAACTGATAAGGAAAGGGATGGAAAGGGACATCTGATTCGTATTACCATCTTGTACCACTGTTCCATTTAATTTTGTTACGATTCGTAAATTAGTGGGATCTAAACCAGTCACAATACACGGACCCAACGGGCCGAATGTATCAAAACCTTTGCCTCTTGTGAATTGGGGATCGGTTTTTGTAAGGTCCCTTGCTGTTACATCATTAAATAAAGTGTAGCCAAAAACATAATCCATTGCCTCTTCTTCTTTTATATTTTTGGCCCGCTTCCCAATAACGATTGCCACTTCCCCCTCCAATTCTACCTGCTGCGTTAAATCAGGTGATGGAAGGATGATTTCACCTTGGTCTGGGATCAAGGAAGAGGTCGGTTTTAAAAACAAAAACGGTTCTTTGAGATTGGCCGTTCCGCCAGTTTCTTTTGCGTGTCCAGCATATGTCCAGCCAAAATTAACGATTTTAGAGGGGACTACCGGCTCTAAAATCTTTACATCACTATATTTAACCCGTACACCATCAAATTTCAGATCATTATTTACAATTTCAGTGAAATCACTGGACAATTGTAAAATCTCACCATCTTCGACAATTCCATAAGAAGCTTTACCGTTAGGTTTCTGATAGCGAACTATCGTTTGTGTTTTTTGAAGCACCTGCATTACCATATGAACTCCTTCGCTAACTTGATGAATCTTACCTGTTGCTGATTATATCATATTGTTCTTTCTTTTTCTTATTGAAAATTCCACCTTTTTTCCTTGTGTTTCTCCATAAAAATTCTTCTTGATATGAAATGCGTTTCATCATTTATGCTTATTTTGTAATCATCAAGTAGCTAAAGGGGTGTTTATAAATGTCCTTTATTATTGGGATTTTGTGCTTAATTTTCTTATGTGGTTCTGTTGTGATAACAGCTTCATTCCCAATTCGTGAGTATCAAAAAAATAATCGTCATAGAAATAGCGCTAATAAAAAGATAAACGACTATTACGGCTTTTTGTTTGATGTATATTGATGGAGAGGTGAACCGTCCCTGTGAACTCCCTGATAGAACTCAGTTTAGATTAAGTGCCTGTCAACTTCACTTTATTGTCGATTTCTTCGACATTATATGGGGTGCATGACAGGCACTTTTTGTGTTCACAATATTGACAGGTGTATTAAATCCTGCTAAGGTAATATAGTTACCTTTGATAACAGTTATCATTGGTAACTAATTTTTAGGCGGTGATTTACATTAATTATTCACGGAAATTTTTCCATAAACTATTAATGCTGTATCGGCCTTTTGAAAAAAGGCTCAATACTGAGCTCGGAAAGCATGAACTGCACCGGGCGCAATGGACAATCATTTATTATTTGGAAAATTTCAATCCTGCCACCCTTGTTGAACTTTCCAATTATCAGGGCGTCGAGAAACCGACGATTACCAGAACAGTCGGCCAATTAGAAGAATTGGGCTACGTCGAGCATGTTCGTGGAAAGGATAAGCGTGAAAAGCGGATGCAATTAACGGAGGCTGGCAAACAGTTATACCAAGATGTCCGCGAGACGGTTGATGCCTATGAAGTAGAAATTTTAAGGGGGATTTCAGAAGAGGATCTGAAAACGGCCATTCGTGTAATGGATGATATCCGAAAAAATATAACTCAATCGGGAGATGGAGAAGTTGGAACAAGCGAGACCTAAATTGTGGACGAAGGATTTTATCATTATTTCGGCTGCAAACTTTTTCTTATACTTAATCTTTTATTTATTATTGGTGACCATCGCGGTTTACGCCGTCAATCATTATCATGCCAGTGAAAGTCAGGCGGGACTGGTGACGGGAATTTTCATTATCGGAACCTTGATTGGCCGACTCGTGATCGGCCGTATCATCGAATCCGTTGGAAATAGGAAAACGATGCTTTTTGGTCTCATCTTTTTTATTTTGACATCTTTATTATATTACATTGATTCAGGAGTAACCTTTTTACTATTTACCCGCTTTGTACATGGTTTAGCTTTAGGGGTAGCCAGTACCGCAACAGGAACGATTGTTGCCCAGATTATCCCGAACGCACGTAAAGGCGAAGGGATTGGCTATTACAGCATGAGTACCACAATGGCCACCGCCATCGGCCCATTCATTGGATTATACATGAGTCAGCATACAAGCTATTCAGCTATTTTTAGTTTCTGTTTAGCTTTAGGTCTCATCAGCTTCATCATTGCTTTGTTTATGAAAGTGCCTGAAGTCAAAGCATCTGCCAAAAAAGCGGCGGTTAAAGGAGGATTCAAGCTTTCCAACTATATTGAGCCAAAAGCGCTGCCAATTGCCTTGGTCACACTGATTGCCGGCATTTGTTACGCAAGCGTTCTATCTTTTATTAATTTTTACGCCATTGAAATTAATTTAGTAAGTGTAGCAAGCTTCTTCTTTATCGTCTATGCTGTAGCAATCTTGGTATCACGCCCAATCACGGGACGATTAATGGATGTGAAAGGCGCCAACTATGTAATGTATCCTACTTTTATTCTTTTTGCAGCAGGATTATTATTATTAAGCTCAGCAAGCAGCGGCACAATCTTCTTGCTTTCCGGTGTCCTGATTGGATTCGGATTCGGAAATATCCAATCTTGTTCACAAGCGATAGCTGTGAAAGTAACGCCGCTTGAACGGATGGGATTGGCGACATCTACGTACTTTATCGCACTTGATGCCGGCTTGGGATTCGGTCCATACGTGATTGGCTTCATCATCCCGTTAACCGGCTACCGTAACCTATATCTCATCATGGCCATCGTCGCCCTAGCCTGCACGGTACTCTACTACATCATGCACGGAAAAAGAAAAGAAACCCTTGCAGAAGTCAGACTGTGAGGCATAAGTTGAGGCATGGGGACGGTTCTCATGCCTCAATTTGCTTGTTTTCTCTAGTTTTCGATAAAATAAAGAAGAGAAAATAAAATAGAAAAGGTGAGAACATGAGTCAATTATCCGATTTTTTATCCAGCCAGCATAATCAAAATGTCGAGGAATTAAAAGAATTGCTACGGATTCCCAGCATAAGCTCGTTATCTGAGCATAAAGAGGACATCCAAAAAGCAGCTACATGGATTGCCCATAAATTAGAAGGCATTGGCATGGAACATGTGCAAATCGTCCAGACAAAAGGGCATCCGATTGTTTATGCGGACTGGCTTCATCAGGAGAACGCCCCGACTGTGTTAGTATACGGGCATTATGACGTCCAGCCGGTAGACCCAGTTCATTTATGGGAAACCCCTCCGTTTGAACCAACGATCCGCGATGAAAAGATTTATGCCAGAGGGGCAACAGACGACAAAGGACAGACGTTCTTACATATCAAAGCAGTGGAAACCCTGCTAGCGTTAAATGAAAAATTGCCGGTGAACGTAAAATTCTGTATCGAAGGAGAAGAGGAAATTGGAAGTCCTCATCTTCCGGGGTTTTTAGCCGATAATAAAGAAAAACTGGCCTGTGATGTGGTTGTGATTTCCGATTCGGACATGTGGGACAGAGGTGTTCCGGCCATTACTTATTCATTAAGAGGTCTATGTGCACTCGAATTCACTCTAAAGACGGCTAATTCTGATTTGCATTCAGGCATGTTCGGCGGTGGCGTTCAGAACGCCAACCATTTATTGGTGCAGCTGCTTTCTACGCTTCACGATGCCAATGGTAAGGTGAATGTGGACCATTTTTATGATGACGTCCAGGAACTGACAGAGTTTGAAAAGGAACAAATTAAAGCACTGGGCTTTGATGAAGAAAAGTTGAAAAAATCATTAGGGTTAACCGAATTAACGGGAGGGGAAAACAATTATCCTTATCCTGAGAAAATCAGTTCCCGGCCAACTTTGGAAATAAACGGCTTATGGGGCGGATTCCAGGGCGAAGGGACAAAAACGGTCATCCCGAATGAGGCTCATGCCAAAATCACCTGCCGTCTCGTCCACAATCAAAACCCTGAAAAAATTCAGGGCTTAATCAAAAATCATTTGGAAGAGCACGCACCAAAAGGCTGCACATTACAAGTGACTCTACAGGATACGGGTAATCCATTCTTAACGCCAATCGACAGCCCAATGATTCAAAAAGCGGCTGAAGCGTATGAAAAAGTGTATGGAAAGGCGCCTGTTTACAAAAGAGAAGGCGGCTCGATTCCAATTGTATCTGACTTCAACCAAGCCTTAAATGCTCCTGTTGTCTTAATGGGCTTCGGGTTACCGGATGAAAATCTTCATGCGCCGAATGAGCATTTTAACCTGGAGAACTTTGATAAGGGCATTTTGACAATTTGTTCGTTTTTGGAATTGCTTTAAAAAAGTGGAAATACAATTTGGGTCTTACTAAAAACTTTAGAATAAGTGCCTGTCGCCTCCCACATATTGTCTATTTCTTTGACATTATTCGGGGTGTGACAGGCACTTTTTTTAGATATAAATTTGGTTCATCAGAACCGTCCCCATGAACCGCCCATGAACTAAACCCATAGTATATCTTTAAACACTATATGATAATAAAGTGCGTACTTACTTAGACAAATTATCCAATTTATAATAAGTATACTAGGTAACGGTGACTTGTATATTGAAAGGAAAAATACAAGGAGGCAATCTATGATACGTTTTGGAATTATCGGAACAAATCAGATTACCGAGAAGTTTATTAAAGCAGCAAGTTTGGTAGAGGATTTTTCCTTAACCGCTGTGTATTCTCGAACTGAAGAAACCGCTAGAAAGTTTGCAAAAAAGTATGGGGTTACAACAATCTTTACGGATGTCTTAGAGATGGCAAGAAGTAAGGAAATTGATGCTGTCTATATTGCAAGCCCTAATTCATTTCACTCAGAACAGGCCATCATTTGTATGAACTATGGTAAACATGTTCTTTGTGAAAAACCGATTGCATCGAATATAGCAGAATTACAAACTATGATTACCACAGCAACAAAAAATAAAGTATTGTTAATGGAAGCTTTAAAAACAACATGTCTCCCCAATTTTAAAAGTATCCAAAATAATCTGCATAAAATTGGGAAAGTCCGCCGGTATATTGCAAGCTTTTGTAAATACTCTTCCCGTTATGATGCATATAAAGAAGGAACCATTTTAAATGCATTTAATCCTATTTTCTCCAATGGTTCTCTAATGGATATTGGCGTTTATTGTATATATCCTATGGTCGCTTTATTCGGAAAACCTTTACAAATAAAAGCAAATGGTATATTGCTTGAATCTGGAGTAGATGGTGAAGGAAGTATCCTTTGTAAATATAAAGAAAGCGAAGCTGTTTTAGTACACTCAAAAATAGCCAACTCCTATATCCCATC
The DNA here is from genome assembly GCF_030127045.1 of Neobacillus sp. 114. Classification (NCBI taxonomy): domain Bacteria; kingdom Bacillati; phylum Bacillota; class Bacilli; order Caryophanales; family Bacillaceae; genus Neobacillus; species Neobacillus sp. 114. The sequence goes on from NZ_CP126144.1 coordinate 538,645, forward strand.
AGAAATTCAGGGCGAACTAGGAAGCATGATAATCGATCAAATTGAAACTCCGACAAAAGTGCAAATTCGTTACAAGGATGGAAGGTTTGAAGATATTACTCAATTTCAAGAAGAAAATTCAATGTATTATGAGGTTAAAGAATTTATTGATTTAATAAATCGTAACCAATTCGAGTCTAACATCAATTCTTTTAAAAATTCGCTAATTACACTAGAAGTTATGGACGAGGCACGGAAACAAATTGGACTTGTCTATCCTGCCGATCTGGCGGTGTCAACCAACTCAATTTGAAGTCCAGGAAGAAAATTTATAATGCTGCTAATAAAGGAGTTGTAATTATGCAATTAATAATTGATTCAGCCAATCTAAATGATATTAGGGAACTTGTTGAATATTATCCAATTGATGGTGTTACAACAAACCCAAGCATTATTGTAAAAGAAAAAAAGAATTTTTTGCTGTTACTTGAGGAAATCAGAGAAGTAATAGGATGTAATCGAGAGTTATTTATTCAAACACTAGCTGTTAATGCAGAAGAAATAGTGAAAGAGGCTAACTATATCCGTGAGAATATACTAGATAAATTGGTAATTAAAGTACCTGCGACGAAAGAAGGAATCAAGGCAATAAAAGCATTAAGCGAATCCGGTGTAAGAACAATGGCTACCGCCATATATACACCATTACAAGGATATCTAGCAGCAAAAGCAGGTGCCACATATGTTACTCCTTATGTTAATCGAATAGAAAACCTTGATGGAAATGCTGTTAATGTGGTGAAGGAGATTGTAGAAATAATAGAAAAACATCACTTTAACAGTAAAGTGCTTGCTGCAAGTTTTAAAAGTGTCCAACAAGTGCATGATGTCTGTCTAATTGGAGCACACGGTGTTACAGTCCCACCGGATATTCTAAGATTATTTCTTTCACATCGTGCAACGGAAGCAAATGTGAAAGTATTTATTGAAGAATGGCAAACGGCATATGGAGAGAAGAGTATTATAGATGCGAATAAAATAAAAATTTAATAGAAAGCAGAGGTATTTTTTGGATGATCAAAATTGCACCCTCCATTCTTTCAGCCAACTTTGCAAGGCTTGAAGATGAAATAAAAGATGTTGAAAGGGGCGGAGCCGATTATATTCATGTTGATGTAATGGATGGTCATTTTGTTCCGAATATAACAATTGGTCCACTAATTGTAGAAGCAATTCGACCAGTCACAAATTTACCGCTAGATGTTCATTTAATGATAGAAAATCCAGAAAGATACATTGGGGCGTTTGCAAAAGCAGGTGCAGATATATTAACCATTCATGTGGAAGCATGCACACATTTGCATAGTGCCATTCACCAAATTAAATCAGCAGGGATCAAGGCGGGAGTAGTATTAAATCCACACACACCAGTCTCTTTCATTCAACATATTCTGGAAGATATCGACCTTGTATTGCTGATGACCGTTAATCCAGGTTTTGGCGGGCAATCATTCATACATTCTGTCCTGCCAAAAATTAGACAGGTTGCAAGAATGGTAGAAGAAAAAAATTTGGATGTTGAAATTGAAATAGATGGCGGAGTAAATTTGGAAACAGCCAAACTCTGCATTGAGGCAGGAGCTAATGTCCTTGTTGCTGGATCAGCAATATACAATCAATCTGATCGAGGTAAGGCAATTAGAGAAATTAGGAATGCAAAAGAAATAGTTTCATATTGAGTCAAGAAGTATAATGTTTAACAAGTTATTTAAATAATAACCAAATCCCCATCCTGAATTAGAGATGGGGATTATTTTTTCTAACTGATAAAGGGATTTTTCCACTCCATCAATGTTCCAAAATTGCACGACTCTTCATCTTCCAAATAGTTTGCGACAATTTGAACTGGGGTACGACCACAACGAAGCAAAAACGTGATAACAGGGTCTTTTAATTCCCCTTTTACAACAGCATCCAAGTATTGTTCAGGGGTCAGTTCTCTTGCTTTTTTATGATAGCCTGGCATCCTTCCTCCGCCAAGCAATCGTTCTAAACCTTTAAAAACAACTACATCATACATTGACATCATTAACCATTTACCTAATCCGAGAGTTCGATAGGAGGGACTCACGCTTATATCAACAACATAAAGAGTATTACCGTGGGGATTATGATTACGGATATAACCGTTATCTGTGATTTCCTCCCATGTATGTTCTGGATGTCTAGAATCAAAATCAACCAACAGACCAGTCATAGAACCTGCAATTTTTCCATCAACCTCAATGCAAAGGGCACCCTCGGGGAATAAAGTAATATGATTATTCAATTGTTCTCTATTCCACCATAATTCTGGAGGAAATGGAGGAGGAAAACTTTCCTGTTGAACACGGATTAAATCTGAAAAATCTTTTTCTGTATAATTTCGGATTATAGCTGGGACGGCACGATCTTGATTGAAGACAAAAAATTTTTTAAAATACACCGCTTCCTTACCCCCTAAATTATGTCGAATGAGTTTTTGCGGGCAGCCAATCTGGATATAAATCTATACGGCGATCACGCCAAGTTGTGACGGAACCACTTTCACGAACTTGATAAAGAAGGTTCAAATCTAAGTCGGCTGTTATGATCATATCTTGATTCATTTCACCCTCTGCTTGAATACCACGAGGAGGGAAGGGGATATCGTTAGGTGTAATTACTGCAGCTTGGCCAAAGTTCGCCCGCATAAAATCAATTGTTGGAAGGGAACCAACAGTTCCGGTGGTCACAACATAGATTTGATTTTCTATTGCCCTGGCATGGCTGGTGTATCGAACACGGTGGAATCCGTGCCGATCATCAGTACAAGATGGACTAAAAATGATGTCAGCTCCCTTTGCCTTTGCTATCCGAACTATTTCTGGGAATTCAATATCATAGCAAGTTAACATGGCAATTTTGCCTTTATCAGTTTCAAACACTTCCAGTTTTTCACCAGGTGTTATTTTCCACTCTTTAATTTCAGTTGGAGTAAGATGAAGTTTTGATTGTTCAGCAACTCTTCCATCAGGATAAAATAGGTGTGCAACGTTATATAATTGTCCACCCTTTCGGAGAATGTGGGTTCCTCCAATAATGTGCATCTTTGTTTGCATGGCCAAATTTTTAAATAAGCTTAGGTATTGTTCAGTGAAATTCGGAAGATCTTGAATGGTCAGGGGCTCTCCCTGATTATTACTAATAGACAGTAGCTGCGTGGTGAAAAATTCTGGGAATAAGATAAAGTTTGATTCAAATTCTGCAGCAGTTTTAATATAATGTTCTACCTGGTTAGAAAACTGTTCAAATGAACTTATTGTATGAAGATGATACTGTACCGCTGAAACTCTTAGCTTCATAGTCTCTCCTCCTTTTTTAAGCAAAATTCAATTTTGGTATATTACTGTCTATGAAATGGTGTTATTGTTATTATTAGGTACATAATGGGTTTTAACAAGTACACACTTTTTTGTTAGATAGTGAAAAAAAGTATACTTTCAAGGAAATCAATAGGGAATAAAAAGACGACTCAAAATTCATTTTATGAATTTTTAAGTCGTCTTTTTTGGCTGAAGATAGGAAAGGATAACTTGAAAGCCCTTTAATTAATTAAAAGAATTTAGTATTTTGTTTGATTTCTCTGGTAAAGCGGTTTCAATATATTGTTTTCCCCATTCATGCATGGATTCGAGAATAGGCATAAGACTTATTCCGCGTTCCGTAAGTGAATATTCCACTCTCGGAGGAACAACCGGATACACTTCCCGTGAAACGATCAGGTCATCCTCAAGTTCCCTTAATTGGCTTACGAGCATCCGATGAGTAATTCCCGGAATCATAGATTTTAATTCACCAAACCGTTTTGTCCCCTCTTTCCCTATATGCCACATAATCAGCATTTTCCATTTGCCGCTAATGATGGATAATGTTAATTCCTTTTCACAATTAAAGATTTTCTCACATAAATGGCCCATTTTGTCTTCCTCCTTGCTCTCTTCAAGTCAGAATTATCAGAATTAAGTGTATTTTTCTATACTATATAATAAAAAAGTGCGTACTTACAAACAAAATTTTTTGAGATTATACTATTTTCATAAGAAACAATAACAAACTACTGGGAAATTTGTTTATAAGAGGGTTTAAAAAATCTAACAATCAGGAGGGGATAGCATGAATGGTGTAATGATTCCTAAGGAGTTTAAATCAGTCGTCAGTGATTTCAACAGTATGAAGCCATCGAAATTGGATTCGTTGACATTCGTTTTGTTTGGCGCAACCGGTGATTTGGCAAAGAGAAAAATAATTCCTTCGCTGTTTAATTTATTTTTGGATAAAAAAATGCCCGATTCATTAACCATCATTGGATTGGGCAGAAGAGAATGGTCCGATGAAGCATTTCAAAAACATGTTGAAAAATCACTGCAATCATTTTCTGAACGTTCAAATAATGTAGACGCTTACAAGGTAAAGGAATTTTTGCGATTTTTTCATTATCGAGCTTTAGATGTTACGGATCACGAATGTTATAACCAATTACTAAATGTCATTCAAAAATATGAGGAAGAGTTGAGTATTCCTGAAAATCGCCTCTTTTATTTATCCGTTGCCCCGGAGTTTTTTGATGTGATTGCCCTGAACATCAAAAAAAGCGGATTAGGGTCAAGCAAGGGATGGAAGCGTTTGGTGATTGAAAAGCCATTTGGGCATGATTTGAAGTCTGCGCAAGAATTAAATGCAAAATTAAGAGAAGCCTTTGAAGAAGATGAAATCTATCTTATCGATCACTATCTCGGCAAGCCGATGGTTCAGAATATCGAAGCCTTGGCGTTTGCAAACCCAATGCTGCAGGCGTTATGGAGCAATAAACATATTTCCAATATTCAAATTACCGCAAGCGAAACGGTCGGGGTTGAGGAAAGAGCAGGTTATTACGACCAGGCCGGTGCCATTCGTGATATGGTCCAGAATCATCTGCTTCAATTAGTGATGATGACTGGCATGCAGCAGCCCAAAAAAATAAGTGCAGAAGAGATTCGCAAGCAGAAGATTAAAGTATTAGAACACTTGAGACCGTTAAATATGGATGATGTCGGAAAAAACTTGGTCCGCGGCCAATACAGTCTTGGGGAGATTAATGGGGAATCAGTTCCATCCTACACAGCGGAACCTGGAATTAAGCCTTCTTCCATGAATGACACATTTATTGCTGCCCGTCTATGGATTGATGATGCTTTTTGGGGCGGCGTTCCATTCTATATCCGAACAGGAAAAAGAATGAAGGAGAAGTCTACTAGAATAGTCATTGAATTTAAAAATTCATTAACAGATTTATATAAAGAAAAAAATGAGAAAACACCTCCTAATCTGTTAATCATTGAAATCAGTCCAAATGAAAGTGTTTCCCTTCAGTTTAATAGCAAAAATCCGTTAAATAACAGCAAAATTGAGCCTATTAAGGTAACTTTTTCTGCAAATAAAAAGGATATCCCAGAGGCTTATGAACTCTTGTTATTTGACGCTCTAAATGGTGATTCCACGTTCTTCGTACATTGGAAAGAGGTAGAACTGTCTTGGAAATGGGTGCAGCCTATTTTGGATGCTTTTGAGCAAAATGCTTTGCCGCTTCATGGTTATTCAGCCGGAACAATGGGTCCAAGGGCAGCAGATCAACTATTGGAGGAAGATGGATTTAATTGGTGGTAAGCAAAAACAAGTGAAAGACAGGATTGGAGGAATGAGGAAATGAAGGCAAGAGTAGCCATCAATGGGTTTGGAAGAATCGGCAGGCTGGTTTTCCGCAAGGCGATTATGGACGATACACTTGATGTTGTGGCAATCAATGCCAGCTATCCGGCTGAAACCTTGGCCCACTTAATCAAATATGATACGATTCATGGCAAATTTAATGGCGACGTGATTCCTGCCGACAATCACCTGATTGTAAACGGCCGAACCATTCAGTTATTAAATAGCCGGGACCCTAAATACCTTCCTTGGAAGGAATATGAAATAGACATCGTTGTCGAAGCAACCGGGAAGTTTAATTCTAGGGAAAAAGCAGTGCTGCACTTAGAGGCAGGGGCACAGAAAGTGATTTTAACCGCCCCCGGTAAGAACGAGGATATAACGGTCGTGATGGGGGTCAACCAAGATCAGTTGGATGTTGAGCGGCATTTTATTATTTCCAATGCTTCATGTACAACAAATTGTCTTGCACCTGTTGTAAAAGTACTGGATGACCAGTTTGGGATTGAAAATGGTTTGGTGACCACGGTCCATTCTTACACTAATGATCAAAATAATCTTGATAATCCACACAAGGATCTGCGGCGGGCCCGGGCGTGCGGTCAGAGTATTATTCCGACAACGACCGGTGCGGCAAAGTCACTCTCGCTCGTATTGCCGCATTTAAAAGGTAAATTGCATGGCCTTGCACTTCGTGTGCCAACCCCCAATGTTTCACTTATTGATTTAGTTGTTGATTTAAAAACGGATGTAACTGTTGATGACATTAATCTTGCCTTTCTATATGCTGCGAACAGCTATTTAAACGGGATTTTGGAATACACAACCGAACCGCTTGTCTCCATTGATTTTAATACAAATTCTCATTCGGCCATTATCGATGGATTATCAACGATGGTGATTGGTGATAGGAAAATTAAGGTGCTGGCATGGTATGACAATGAATGGGGTTATTCAGTCAGGGTTGTCGAGCTTGTAAAGTTTGTGGCTGAAAAAATGGAAAAAGCAGCAAGGGTAAAGGTAAATTAGCAAATTAAAAAATCCCTGTCAAGGATTGACAGGGATTTCCAATGAGTAAGTCATTTTAAAACTAAGATCAATCTGCCTCAATCAATTTCTTTTTTTCAACCAATACTGTATCCATGTAATTCTTTCCCCATTCATACATCGATTCAAGAATAGGCAATAGGGTCTTCCCTTGTTCGGTCAGTGAGTATTCTACTTTTGGAGGGACTACAGGATAAACCTCACGATGGACAATCTGGTCATCCTCTAATTCGCGCAATTGATTAACAAGCATTCTTTGCGTAATTCCCGGCATCAGAGACTTCAGTTCGTTAAATCGTTTTGTCCCTTCTTTGCCAAGATACCATAAAATCAGCATCTTCCATTTTCCGCCGATAATCTCCAGCGTCAATTCTTTTTCACAGTTAAAGGTCTTACTATCAATATGGCCCATCATGAATCCTCCCAAAATCATTATTAGTATATTAATTGATACTATATGAAGTTAAAGTGCGTACTTACATAAAGATATTATACTATTTATAATCATATTTGTACAGATGATTCAGAATTTACGAGATATTCTGACTGTGGAATTCATATCAACCAAAAGGGGTGATGTTTTGGGTACTAGTAGTGTTGTAAAAGAAGGTGTTCATACCCTCGCAATGGATTTTCTTTCTGTTGCACAACAAGCAGCGATTGCTGCCTATCCTTGGGTCGGGAAAGGCAATAAAAATGATGCCGACCACGCCGGAACAGAAGCGATGCGCAAACGCATGAATCTCATTGAAATGAACGGACGGGTTGTTATCGGTGAAGGGGAAATGGACGAAGCCCCAATGCTTTATATTAACGAAGAGCTGGGAACAGGCCGGGGTCCATTGGTGGATATTGCCGTTGATCCAGTGGAAGGAACAACCTTTTTGGCAAAGGGGCAGGAAAACTCTATCACTGTTCTTGCTGTATCAACGAGAGGCAGTCTATTGCATGCTCCGGATATGTACATGAAAAAACTGGCTGTAGGTCCCAAGGCAAAAGGTCATATTAACATTCAGGCATCTTTAACAGAAAATATGATATCAGTCGCAAAGGCTTTAGGAAAGGATTTATCAGAATTAACCGTCATGATTCAAGATAGGCCGCGTCATGACCACTTAATTAAACAGGTTTTTGATGTCGGTGCCAGAGTGAAGCTATTCCCTGATGGCGACGTCACTGCCGCAATTGCTACAGCAATTGATGAATTAGGCATTGATATTTTAGTAGGGACAGGGGGGGCTCCGGAGGGAGTCATTGCTGCCACAGCTTTGAAATGCTTGGGAGGCGATTTCCAAGGTCAGCTTGCCCCGCAAAATCAGGAAGAATTTAATCGCTGTATTAAGATGGGAATACAAGATCCGGAACATGTCTTTACGTTAGACGAAATTGTCCAATCAGATGATTGCTTTTTTGCCGCAACCGGCATTACAGATGGGATGCTGATGCGGGGTGTAAAGAAAAAAGAAAATGGTTTAATGCTTACCCATTCGTTCATAACCGGCAAAGGGGTAAGTGAAAGATATCAGTTGATCGAAGCCTACCACTCGTTATGGACATAAGTTTTAATTGCCAGTTAAAAAACTAATTAAAAAAAGGAGAGGAAATAATATGCCATTAGTCTCAATGAAAGAAATGCTGATTCATGCAAAAGAAAACCATTACGCAGTTGGACAGTTTAACGTAAATAACCTTGAGTTTACGCAGGCCATTTTACAAGCGGCCCAAGAGGAGAATTCACCGGTCATTCTTGGCGTATCCGAAGGCGCTGCCAAATATATGGGCGGATTTAAGCTGATTGTAACCATAGTGAAAGAATTAATGGAAACATATAAGGTGACAGTACCTGTTGCAATTCATCTTGATCATGGTCCAAGTCTTGAGATGTGTGTCCAAGCAATCCATGCCGGATTTACCTCTGTTATGTTTGATGGCTCGCACTATCCGCTCGAGAAGAATATTAAATTAACGAAACGTGTAGTGGAAGTAGCACATGCTGTTGGCGTATCGGTTGAGGCAGAGCTTGGCCGAATTGGCGGACAGGAGGACGATTTAAGCGTTGAGGATGCCGAAGCGATGTATGCTATCCCTGCTGAATGTGAACAATTGGTCCGCGAAACTGGCGTAGACTGCTTTGCACCGGCTTTAGGTTCCGTCCATGGCCCGTATAAAGGAGAGCCAAGACTCGGTTTTGATCGGATGAAAGAAGTGAAAGAATTAACGGGTGTTCCGCTTGTTCTTCATGGCGGTACAGGAATTCCAACAAAGGACATCCAAAGAGCGATTTCGCTTGGAACTGCCAAAATTAATGTCAATACAGAAAGCCAAATTTCAGCTACAAAAGCTGTTCGTGAAGTATTAAGTGCGAAGCCAAAAGAATACGACCCGCGCAAATTCTTGGGACCTGCCCGTGAAGCAATTAAAGATACAGTGAAAGGCAAAATGCGTGAATTCGGTTCTTCAGGAAAAGCTCAACAAGCGGAAGCCAGCTTGGTGACAAACTAAGGGGCCGATAGAAGGAGAAAGGGGAAGCATGATGATTGATCAAAAGGTAGATTTGGATCTGCTATCCATTAACACGATTAGAACGCTAAGCATTGATGCAATTGAAAAAGCCGGAACAGGCCATCCCGGTATGCCGATGGGTGCAGCGCCGATGACTTACACCCTTTGGACGAAATTTATGAATTATAATCCAAAAAATCCAGGCTGGTTTAACCGTGATCGCTTTGTTTTATCCGCCGGCCATGGATCGATGCTGTTATACAGCTTATTGCATTTAACCGGCTATGACTTGTCGCTGGAAGATTTGAAAAATTTCCGTCAATGGGGAAGCAAAACACCAGGTCACCCTGAATTTGGCCATACAGCCGGCGTGGATGCCACAACGGGACCGCTTGGGCAGGGAATTGCAATGGCCGTTGGGATGGCGATGGCAGAAAGACATTTGGCATCCGTGTATAATCGCGATGAATTCAATGTGATTGACCACTGCACCTATAGTATTTGTGGTGATGGGGATTTGATGGAAGGTGTATCAGCCGAAGCGGCTTCACTTGCCGGTCATTTGAAACTTGGCCGTTTAATTGTGTTATATGATTCAAATGATATTTCCCTTGACGGCGATCTCCACATGTCATTTAGTGAAAGCGTTCAGGAGCGTTTCGAAGCATATGGCTGGCAAGTATTGCAGGTCGAAGATGGGAAGGATGTTGAGAAAATAGCGGGAGCGTTAGCTGCTGCCAAGGCTAATCAAGAACAACCAACCTTAATTGAAGTGAAAACAACCATTGGTTACGGTTCTCCTAATAAAGGCGGCAAGTCTGCTTCACATGGCGCCCCGCTTGGGAAAGCAGAAATAAAACTTGTAAAAGAGCAATATAATTGGGAATACGAAGAGGATTTTTATATCCCGGAAGATGTAAAACTTTACTTTAAGGAGCTGGAAGAGGCATCCCAGAAGAAGGAACAGGCTTGGAATGACTTGTTTGCCGAGTATGAGGAGGCCTTCCCATCTCTTGCAAACGAATTAAGATCTGCCATTAGCGGGCAGCTTCCTGAAGGCTGGGATAAGGATGTTCCGCAATATCAAGTAGGCAAAGATACGCTTGCAACTCGTTCTTCAGGCGGAGAGGTGTTAAACGCTCTTGCGAAAAGAGTTCCGCAATTATTTGGCGGCTCAGCCGATTTGTCATCTTCCAATAAGACCTTGTTGAAAGGTGAAGGAAACTTTAGTGCAGCAGATTATAGCGGAAGAAACATTTGGTTTGGAGTACGCGAGTTTGGAATGGGTGCTGCTGTAAATGGTGTGGCACTGCATGGCGGCGTAAAGGTATTCGGAGCAACCTTCTTCGTTTTTTCTGACTACCTGCGCCCGGCAATCCGTCTTTCTGCGCTAATGAAAGTGCCGGTCATCTATGTATTCACACATGACAGCATTGCCGTCGGGGAGGACGGTCCAACGCACGAACCGATTGAACAATTGGCATCCTTACGGGCAATGCCTGGACTTTCAACGATCCGCCCGGCAGACGGAAACGAAACAGCCGCAGCATGGAAGCTTGCAATAGAAAGTACACAAGAACCGACAGCGCTCATCCTTTCCCGTCAAGATTTGCCAACAATCATTGATGCTGAAACAGCCTATGAAGGTGTTAAAAAGGGAGCCTATGTTGTTTCCAAATCGAAAAATATGGATGGACTTTTACTCGCATCCGGTTCAGAGGTAACGCTTGCCATTGAGGCGCAAAAGGCACTTGAAAAAGAGGGAATTCGTGTTTCTGTGGTAAGCATGCCAAGCTGGGATCGCTTTGAAAAGCAATCGCAGGAATATAAAGAAAGTGTGCTCCCAAAAAATATTCCCGTGCGGCTTGCAATTGAAATGGGTGCTTCCTTGGGCTGGCATAAATACGTTGGTGATTGCGGAAGCGTCATTGCTGCAGACCAATTCGGCGCTTCAGCACCTTCCGAGAGAATAATGGAGGAATATGGATTTACCGTTAAGAATATTGTTTCCCAGTTTAAAGCGCTTCTATAAGGTTCTATGAACAATTTGGATAAGGGCAGACTTCAAGCTTTTGAATCTGCCCTTTTTATGGAGGGTTTTGCATGAAAAAGATAGCGGTATTAACGAGCGGCGGGGATGCACCAGGAATGAACACAGCGATTCGTGCTGTTGTTCGCAGAGGGATACACAAGGGATTAGATGTATTTGGGGTGGTAAATGGTTACAAGGGCTTGATTGAGGGCGATTTCACTCCAATGAGCTTAGGAAGTGTAGGGGATATTATTCATCGGGGAGGCACCATCTTAAAAACATCCAGGTGTGAGGAATTCAAGGACACAATCGTACAGCAGCAGGCTATTCAAATATTAAGAGAAAACGAGATTGAGGGATTAATTGTCATCGGCGGGGATGGTTCTTTCAGGGGTGCAAGAAAATTAACAGAGTTAGGCTTCCCGACGGTCGGTATTCCGGGCTCGATTGACAATGATATTGCAGGGACAGACTATTCGATTGGATTCGATACGGCCGTAAATACAGCTGTTCAAGCAATCGATAAAATTCGCGATACAGCATTTTCCCATGAACGTACTTATGTCATTGAGGTGATGGGCCGAGGTGCCGGGGATATTGCCTTATGGGCAGGTGTGTGCGGCGGGGCGGAGTCCATCATTATCCCAGAAGCCGACTATGATTTGGAAGATGTGATTGATCGGATCAAGCAGGGGCACCAGCGCGGAAAGAGACACAGTATTATTGTAGTGGCAGAAGGTGTTGGCAAAGGGCTGCAAATGGGAAAAGAGATTCAAGAAAAAACAGGATTTGAAACAAAGGTTACCATACTTGGGCATATTCAAAGAGGGGGTTCTCCAAGCGCCTATGATCGAATGATGAGCAGCCAAATGGGAGCACTAGCCGTTGATTTGCTCATGGAGGGGAAGAAAGGTGTCATGGTTGGTGTGAAAAGTGGGCAGCTAACCTTTACTACCTTTGTGGAAGTGGAAAAAGGCCGGCACACAATCGATCTTTCCATTTACGAGTTAGCTAGAAGCCTTTCTATTTAAGGAAAATATCCATCTTCAAAATTATGAATAGGAGAGTGGCCACAATGGAAAAAAAATATTGCATTCATTGCAGAGCGCTTTATTCAAAAGTATCGATCTGCAGTATATGCGGAAAAAGTGAATTTCAGGAAATAAAAATTTTAATCCACCACCAAGAACAATCGAATCAAAAAAAAATCCTGGCTGAAAACTCTATATCTTGTAACCTAGCATAATCCCCCTCTCATTATGCAGGGGGATTACGCTAACCACTACAATTATACTTCTACCTTTTTTTCTTGATCACTAACATTTTGGATTGTTTCGATAAATTTCTGCATCGTATTTGTCAAGAATGAATCTGCCCGGCGAATAAAAACCGTTGTGATTTTGGAGTATTTTTCGGGAATATGATAGATTCGAACGACCCCATCTGCCTCCAAGAGACTAACCGTAGATTTTGGGATAATCGTAATACCTAAACCGGCTATTACACTGCCCAAAATCGTCTCCCATGTGCCAAATTCCATGATTTTTGCATTGATTCTTCCTTCATCGCGGACCCAGCCCTCCAATTTTGAACGGTAGCTGCACCCTTGTTTGAAAACAAGGAGCGGCTTGTTTTTTAATTCCTCAAAAGGAATCTCTTCCTTGTTGGAGATTAAAACCAATTCCTCTTCAAAGACTTCATATTGAGCAATTTGTGGATGATTAAAATTTCCTGTTACAAACGCTCCGTCCAGTTTATAGCTGAGAATATCCTCGACAAGATCCTCTGTTACACCGCTTACAAGAGACAAGTCAATATTGGGATATTTCTTGTGATAGGCAGAAAGAATCAGTGGAAGTTTGTATAATGTCTCAACAGTGCCTATTTCAAGGGTACCAACGGGGTTATCCGAGTCTTGAACCACTTTTAACATCTCATCGACCATGGAAATAATTTTTTGAGCATAAAACAATAGTTTTTTTCCTTCCGAATTTATAACCATCCCGCGGCTTGAGCGGTGAAATAACTCGGTTTGAAGTTCTTCCTCCAGCTGCCTGACCCTTACGGTTACATAGGATTGAACATAATTTAGGCTTTTGGCGGCCTTTGAAATGCTACCGAACTCAGCTACCTTTTGAAAAATCCGCAAATCCTTAATTTCCATGGCTATTCCCCCGTATCAATCTGTTATTCCTAACCACATTGCTAATAGAGATAATATTTCTAATAGAGATAGATAGTATCTCTTTTAATCATTTTACATGATGGCAGAAAGGTCGTAAGATATTATTAAAGAATTAAGAAAATTTAAATTATTAAAAAGGAGAGCAGAAACGATGAGCAAAAAAGACTTTGATGTAATTGTTGTTGGCGCAGGATCGATGGGAATGGCGGCAGGTTATTACCTGGCCAAACAAGGTGTAAAAACATTATTGGTAGATGCATTTGATCCGCCTCATACAAATGGCAGCCATCACGGTGACACACGGATTATCCGCCATGCTTATGGTGAAGGACGTGAGTATGTACCGTTTGCATTAAGAGCCCAGGAGTTATGGTATGAACTTGAGAGAGAAACACATCATAAGATTTTTACCAAAACCGGTGTTTTAGTATTTGGCCCTAAAGGTGAATCTGACTTCGTTGCTGAAACGATAGAAGCCGCAAATATTCATGGATTGGATGTTGATCTACTAGAAGGCGATGAAATTCATCAGCGCTGGCCGGGTGTAACCGTCCCTGAAAATTTTAACGCTATTTACGAAAAGAACTCCGGTGTCTTGTTTAGTGAAAATTGCATCCGCGCTTACCGGGAACTAGCCGAAGCGCATGGTGCCAAAGTGTTAACGCATACACGGGTTGAGGATTTTGAGATTTCCGAGGACTCTGTCAAAATCCAAACAGAATTTGGTTCCTTTACAGGCAGTAAGTTAATCTTGAGCATGGGAGCTTGGAACAGCAAGCTTCTATCAAAGTTAAATATTGATATTCCATTACAGCCATACCGCCAAGTTGTAGGATTCTTCGAATGCGAAGAGTCCCAGTATAGCAATACCCATGGATTCCCGGCGTTCATGGTTGAAGTACCGACAGGCATCTATTACGGGTTCCCAAGCTTCAGCGGCTGCGGTTTGAAAATAGGATACCATACTTTTGGTCAAAAAATCGACCCAGATACAATTAATCGTGAATTTGGGATCTATACTGAGGATGAAGGAAATATTCGCAGATTCCTAGAAGAATACATGCCTGGTGCTACTGGAAGCCTTAAAAGAGGGGCAGTTTGCATGTACACCAAAACACCTGATGAGCATTTTGTGATTGATTTGCATCCACAGTATTCCAATGTCGCAATCGCAGCGGGATTCTCCGGCCATGGATTTAAATTCTCAAGTGTCGTTGGAGAAACGCTGAGCCAATTAGTGACAACCGGCAAAACGGAACATGATATTTCTCTCTTCTCTATCAATCGCCCTGCATTAAAACAGAAAGCAAAGATCTAATAGATTATTAAATTGCCAATATACTAGAACGATTAAAAAAATAATAAATTTAGAGGTGCAAAAATGAGCGAAAAAACATTAACACAAAGCCAATTATCTTATTTAGATGCAAAACCGGGCATTCAATTAATTAAAGCAGGAACCTATAAATTAAATGAATTAAGCGTATTGCGGGGAACACCTGAGTTAAAGGGGCAAATCCTTGATGTGCCGGTTACAGATAAAAAACAAGTATTAACAATGGGTTACTATGCACTCCAGCCTTCGGTTGATTATTCTGCAGAATTTACTTTTATTGAAATCAAAGTTGTTACCAAAGGCAAAATGGTTGTCCGCGATGTAGAAGGAAATAAATATGTGGCAGAAGTCGGGGACGTATTAGTTTTCTCCCCTAATACAACTGTTATTTTCGATGGTGAAAGTGATGGCGAAGTGGTTTACTTCAAAAATGTAGAAGCAAATCCTTCTTATTTGTGATAACCAAACTAATCTAAAAAAAGAATTGACAATTATAAACAGAATGATTATTCTGAAAATAATAAAATTGAATAGAGCGAATGATTGTTGTGGGAGAGTGTAATATCTACATCTACCACCGAAGGAGCAAGTTCCAAAAAAACCCTTGGAACCAATCTCTCAGGTAAAAGAACCATAACAGGACGCACCTCTGGAGAGCGTATTTGAAAATGCCACCAAAGGAGAAAGCTCCATAAATATTGGAGTTTAACTCTCAGGTAAAAGGACAGAGAAGGGATGATTTTACACCCCTTTTCTGTCCTTTTTTGTTTTTTAAAAAACAATGATGGAAAAATGGAGGAAGATCAATGAGCTTACAGCATAACGATTCAACAATTTTTGAAGCAATCGAAAGTGAAAAAAATCGCCAGCTCCATACGTTGGAGTTAATTGCATCAGAAAACTTTGTCAGCCCGGACGTTTTGGAAGCAATGGGAAGTGTGATGACGAACAAGTATGCCGAAGGGTATCCCGGAAAACGTTATTATGGCGGCTGTGAATTTGTAGATGTCGCAGAACAGGCAGCGATTGAAAGGCTGACTAAATTATTTGGCGCCAAATTTGCCAATGTCCAGCCTCACTCCGGTGCACAGGCCAATACAGCTGTTTTTTTCGCCCTGCTTAAACCAGGAGATAAGATTATGGGGATGAATTTATCGCATGGCGGCCATTTAACACACGGGAGTCCAGTGGCAATGTCAGGGAAATGGTTTGATGTCGTTTCTTATGGGGTAAGAGAAGACAATCACTTGATTGATTACGATGAATTGGAGGAGGTTGCCAATAAAGAACAACCAAAACTAATTATTGCCGGCACTAGCGCCTATCCAAGAATCATTGATTTTGCAAGGTTTAGAAAAATAGCCGATCAGGTTGGTGCAAAACTGATGGTTGATATGGCGCATATTGCTGGACTTGTTGCCGCCGGTCTCCATCCTTCTCCGGTGCCGTATGCGGATGTTGTGACCAGCACCACACATAAAACATTGCGCGGTCCGCGAGGCGGCGTCATTTTAACAAACGATGAAGAAATCTTAAAACAAATTAATAAAGCGGTTTTTCCGGGAATTCAGGGCGGTCCGCTCATGCATATCATTGCCGCTAAGGCAGTTGCTTTCAAGGAAGCATTGCAGCCAAGCTTTAAAGAATATGCCAAACAGATTATTGATAATTCTGCTGCGCTTGGAGAGGCATTAAAGCAGGAAGGTGCAGCTCTTGTATCCGGCGGGACTGATAATCATATTGTTCTCCTAGATGTGCGTCCGTGGGATTTAACCGGAAAAGAAGCAGAGAAATTGCTTGAAGAAGTCGGAATTACAGTTAACAAAAACACCATTCCATACGACCCGCAAAGCCCGTTTGTGACAAGTGGAATCCGTATGGGGACTGCAGCATTAACCACACGTGGGATGAAACAAGAAGAAATGGTGCAAATCGCAAAAGTGATCGCAGCCGTTCTTAAGAGCAAAGGGGATTTCGCCGTAATCGAACAGGGAAGAAAGACAACAAAAGCAATTTGCGGGGGATTTCCATTATTTCAACAGCCAATCACTGTTTAAGAAAGGGGTAGCTTAATGGAGTATCAAAGCTGTTTTGACATCATCGGCCCGATTATGGTAGGGCCATCCAGTTCTCATACAGCAGGTGTTGTATCAATCGGGAAATTTGTTTATGAGATGCTTGGAGGATCCCCAAAAAAGGCGGATATAACTTTCTATGATTCGTTCTCTGAAACATACCAGGGACACGGAACAGATAAAGCGCTTCTCGGCGGCCTGCTGGGGATGAATACAGATGATACCAGAATTAGATACGCGGTCGAATTAACCAATCGATACGGGCTTCACTACGAATTTAAATTTGAGAATCGCTGCCCGTATTATGATCATCCAAACACAACGGTTGTCAGGGCCAGACGGGCAGACCTTATTGTTAAAGTAGGCGGTGTATCTTTAGGCGGAGGTTTATCAAAAATCTTTATGATTGATGATGAAAAAGTTGATATTCGATTAAGCACAGATGATGATTTTTCGAAAATTGCCGCAAAATATCGTTCCAATACTTTTTATGAAGCGATGTTGGAGGGTGTATGATGGATTTTCGATCAATGAACGAGCTCATCGAACTTTGTACCCGAGAACGGAAAACTGTTGGCGAAATGATGCTGATGGTGGAAATGGAAAAATCGGGGAGAGACAAAGAGACGATTATCGATATGATGGCAGAGCGGTTAATTAAAATGAAGCATGCAGTTGAGAGCGGCGTAGAAGATGGGTCCCCAGCACCAAGCGGTATCTCTGGCGGTGATGCCGTTAAGATGAGCGAATACGTAAATAACGGGAAGGGTTTATCTGGTCCGTATATTAACGATGCGATGACTTTCTCAATGGCCACGTCGGAAACCAATGCACGGATGGGCGTGATTGTGGCAACGCCAACGGCAGGGGCCGCCGGTATTTTACCCGGGGTATTATTTTCTCTTCGCAAGAATGACGGTACCTCCTATCGGGATTTAGTCATGGGTTTGTTTACCGCAAGTGCACTCGGATATGTGATTGCCAACCGTTCCTTTATCTCTGGAGCGGCCGGAGGATGCCAAGCGGAGGTCGGTTCGGCCACAGCAATGGCGGCCGGGGCGATTGCTGAATTAAAGGGCGGGACACCAGAGCAGGTGGTGAACGCCACGGCGCTCGCGATGAAATCCCTTTTAGGATTAGTATGTGACCCGGTTGCTGGTCTCGTCGAAGTTCCATGTATCAAGCGGAACGTAATCGGTACCTCGATTGCCTTTTCAGCAGCTGACCTGTCGCTTGCCGGGATTGAAAGCCGAATTCCATGTGATGAAGTCATTGAGGCAATGTACAAAATAGGCAAGGAAATGCCGCGCACGCTTCGGGAAACAGCGCTCGGCGGCCTGGCCATGACGGACACAGGAATGAAATTGAAAGATCGGTTACTTTGCAGAAACACATAAGACGGAGGGGCTCAGATGAGTACAGATACAGTATTAAAACGGACACCGCTTTTTGAAACATATAAAAAGTACGGCGCAAAAGTGATAGATTTTGGAGGATGGGAACTGCCGGTTCAATTTTCCAGCATTTTAGAAGAACATGAGGCAGTCCGTAATGAAGCAGGTCTGTTCGATGTTTCGCATATGGGTGAGGTACTTGTAGAAGGAAAAGATGCTGAGAGCTATATTAATTACCTCGTAACAAACGATGTAACCAAGCTTCAGATCAACCAGGCACAGTATACGGCAATGTGTTACCCGGACGGCGGAACAGTCGATGATTTACTAGTTTACAAGTTAGCGAGTGAAAAATATCTTCTGGTGATTAATGCGGCAAATATTGAAAAAGATTACGAGTGGATGAAACAGCAGGCAAAAGGGAATGTCACCTTAACAAATATTTCTGCTGACACTGCACAGCTGGCTATTCAAGGTCCAAAAGCCGAAAGAATTTTACAAAAGGTAACCGATACAAATTTAGCGGAAATTGGCTTTTTCCAGTTTGCCGATCATGTCACGGTTTCCGGGATCTCTGGTGTACTAGTCTCCCGCACCGGCTATACGGGAGAGGACGGATTTGAGCTTTATTTAGCGGCAGACAAAGTGGAAGCGCTTTGGGAGAGGCTGTTAGATGCAGGAAAAGAAGATGGCTTAAAGCCTTGCGGACTTGGGGCCCGGGATACACTTCGCTTTGAAGCCCGCTTGGCACTGTATGGTCAAGAGCTTTCCAGCGACATCGGACCTCTGGAAGCAGGCATCGGGTTTGCCGTAAAAACAAACAAAGAATCAGCATTTTTAGGTAAGGAAGTACTTGCTAAGCAAAAAGAAGAAGGATTAAAACGAAAAATAGTCGGAATCGAAGTGACTGGAAGAGGGATCCCGCGGCATGGCTATAAAGTATTTTCTGAAGGCGGAGAGGAAATTGGCTTCATTACATCGGGAACCCATTCCCCGACATTGAAGAAAAGTTTAGGCCTTGCCCTTTTAAGCGCAGAATTTGCAGCAGTTGGAACTAAGGTTAAGGTTGAAATTCGCAATAAGCAAATTGAGGCAGTTGTTGTGAAAACACCTTTTTATAAAAAGAGTTAGGTTCATTTTTTCCGAGATTGATTGGTTTTACAGGATTGACTAAATTTATGAATACTAGGGTGGAAGGAAGGATTCATATGACAAACGCGACAGCAAACCTTTTATATAGCAAGGAGCATGAGTGGGTATTATCATTGGGTGAAAATCGGGTACGAATCGGAATCACTGATTATGCGCAGCACCAGTTGGGGGATATCGTTTTCGTTGAGAATCCAGCAGAAGGCGATGAATTAACGGCTAACGAAACAATCGGGACAATTGAGTCGGTTAAAGCAGTTTCTGATATTTACTCACCTGTATCTGGTACCGTTGTAAGTGTCAATGAGGAACTGGAAAGCGCTCCTGAGACAATCAATGAACAACCATATGATGCCGGCTGGTTGGTAGAGGTAGAATTGTGCAATCCAGAAGAATTAGAAGCACTCTTAAATGAAGCTGAGTATCAGGCATTTATTAATGAAGGAGAGGAATAAGATGACATCGACTTATCGATACCTTCCTGATACAAAACAAGATCAAGAGGAAATGCTTGCCTTGTTAAATATTTCTTCGACAGAAGCCTTATTTGAGGATTTACCAGCGGAGATTCGTCTGGATGGTGAGTTAAATATACCGGAAGCGGTTCCTGAACCGCTCCTTCTGAAAAAAATGCAGCAGCTTGCCGGGCAAAATATTAATGCCAATCAATTCCCGACGTTTCTTGGTGCGGGAACATATGACCATTACATTCCAAGTGTTGTGAATCACATGATTTCCCGCTCAGAATTTTATACAGCCTATACACCTTACCAACCGGAAATCAGCCAGGGTGAACTGCAGGCGATATTTGAATTTCAAACTATGGTTTGTGAACTGACAGGCATGGATGTTGCCAATTCTTCGATGTACGATGGCTTTACCTCATTGGCAGAAGCGGCATCTCTTGCAGTTGCTCATACGAAGCGTTCTAAAGTAATTGTGTCACAGGCGGTTCATCCTGAATCACGTGCCGTCTTGAAAACGGTAGCTGATGGTCAGACATATATAATGGAAGAAACTCGTCTTGCTGGTGATGTAACAGACTTAAAGCAGCTCGAGGAACAAGTAGACCAAAACACCGCCGCTGTCATTGTCCAATACCCAAATTTCCTTGGTTCGATTGAAGACTTGGCGGAATTGAAGAAAATCGCAGCAGCAAAAGGGGTCCTGTTTATTGTCAGTGCCAACCCGCTTGCACTCGCACTCTTGGAGGCACCGGGAATTCTCGGGGCGGATATTGTGGTCGGTGATATGCAGCCATTAGGAATCCCGATGTCCTTTGGCGGTCCGCATTGTGGTTATTTTGCTGTTGATAAAAAGTTGATGCGTAAAATCCCAGGCCGAATTGTTGGTCAAACGGCTGATGATCAAGGGAAACGCGGCTTTGTATTGACCTTGCAAGCACGGGAGCAGCATATTCGCCGTGACAAAGCATCCTCCAATATTTGTTCTAATCAGGCATTGAATGCCCTTTCTTCCGCCATTTGTATGTCAGCTCTTGGAAAACAAGGGATTCGTGACATGGCCCAGCTGAACATTGAGAAAGCTGCTTATATGGCAAAACGGTTAAAAGAAAATGGCTTTATTATTGAAAATCAGGCACCATTCTTTAATGAATTTATCGTTGAGCTGCCGCTTCCAGTCAAGGAAGTAAATGCGAAACTTCTTGAAGCGGGCATCATTGGCGGGTTTGATTTGGGAATTGATTATGGATTCGAAAACCAAATGCTGATTGCGGTAACAGAGCAGCGGTCGAAAGAGGAGATTGACCAATTTATCAATGTACTGGAGGCAGTTGTAAATGGTTGAATATAATGACTTAATCTTTGAAATCAGTCGTCCGGGCCGTATGGGTTCCAGCCTCCCGGCAAGCGATGTTGATAAAATTAATTTACAAGACTTGCTTTCTAAGCATTTGATCCGTCAAGAGGCAGCGGAGCTTCCGGAAGTATCAGAGCTTCAGCTTGTACGTCATTATACAGCGCTTTCGAATAAAAATCATGGGGTCGATAATGGGTTTTATCCGCTTGGTTCTTGTACGATGAAATACAATCCGAAAATTAACGAAGATGTAGCAAGGTTTGAAGGCTTTAGCCGCATTCATCCTTATCAGCCGGTTGAAACCGTTCAAGGCGCCCTCAAGCTTTTATATGAATTACAAGAAGATTTGGCGGTAATTACCGGAATGGATGCCGTTACCCTGCAGCCTTCTGCCGGTGCTCAAGGTGAATGGACCGGTTTGATGATGGTAAAAGCCTATCATGAGCAAAAGGGTGAGAAGAGAAAAAAGGTGCTTGTTCCCGACTCGGCCCACGGAACGAACCCTGCCAGTGCAACAGTTGCCGGTTTTAAAACAGTAACCATTCCATCAAATAAAGATGGGTTAGTTGACCTGGAAGAATTAAAGAAACATGTCGATAGTGACACAGCCGCCTTAATGCTGACAAACCCGAATACCCTTGGCCTATTTGAAAAAGAAATCCTGGAAATTGCCAAGGTTGTCCATGAAGCCGGCGGATTATTGTATTACGATGGTGCCAATGCGAATGCTATATTAGGGAAAACGACTCCGGGGAAAATGGGCTTTGACATTGTCCATTTAAATCTTCATAAAACCTTTACAACCCCTCATGGAGGCGGAGGTCCTGGCGCGGGTCCAGTCGGTGTAAAGAAGAAGCTGATTCCGTTCCTGCCTGTACCGCGTGTTGACAAAGACGGTGACAGCTATGTGCTGGACACGAATCATCCATTTTCAATCGGCAGGGTAAAAGGCTATTATGGGAATTTTGGCATTCTTGTTCGCGCGTATACCTATATTCGGACAATGGGGCCTGAAGGATTGCGGCAGGTATCCGAAAGTGCTGTGCTTCATGCAAATTATCTTCGCAATAAACTTGAGCCGTATTTTGAAGCACCGTATTCGCAAGTTTGTAAGCACGAATTTGTTTTATCGGGATCCAAACAGAAAAAGCTTGGTGTCAGGACTCTTGATATGGCTAAACGCCTGCTTGATTTCGGCTATCATCCGCCGACCATCTACTTCCCGTTGAATGTAGAAGAATGCTTGATGATTGAACCGACAGAAACAGAGTCAAAAGAAACCTTGGATGCTTTTGCTGACGTGATGGTTAAAATTGCTAAAGAGGTTGAAGAAAATCCTGGTATTGTGTTGGAGGCCCCGCATACAACCGTCATTGGGCGTTTGGATGAAGTACAAGCGGCAAGGCAGACAATCCTGCGGTATATGAAGGAAGCAAGCAAAGAAACCGTAAAATCTTAAAGGTGAAAAAATAAACCACCACGTATGAAAAGAGGTCGGATTGGCTTTATTCATACGTGGTGGTTTTAAACAAATAGTAAAAACTGAATCTCGATTCGTTCATAGGAGTAGATGAAATGTCTGTCGAACATGTTCGCAAACCAGATTGGCTTAAAATTAAATTAAATACGAATGAACAATATACCGGTTTAAAAAAAATGATGCGCGAAAAAAAACTTCATACGGTCTGTGAAGAGGCGAAATGTCCGAACATTCATGAGTGCTGGGCTATCCGGAGAACCGCAACATTTATGATATTAGGAAGTGTCTGCACCAGGGCTTGCCGTTTCTGTGCTGTGCAAACGGGGCTTCCGACAGAGCTGGATTGGGAAGAGCCGGAACGTGTAGCTGAATCGGTCGAGCAAATGGGCTTAAAGCATGTTGTCATCACCGCGGTTGCCCGTGACGATTTAAAAGATGGAGGAGCGCAGGTTTTTGCTGAAGCCGTACGTGCAGTAAGAAGAAGGAACCCATTTTGCAGTGTGGAAGTTCTTCCGTCCGATATGAACGGAGTTTATGACAATTTAAAAATATTAATGGATGCAAGACCCGATATTTTAAACCATAATATCGAAACAGTAAAACGCTTGACCCCAAAAGTGCGTGCCCGTGCCACCTATGAACGATCGCTGGAGTTTTTAAGAAGGGCAAAGGAAATAAACGCAAACATTCCAACGAAATCCAGCATTATGATTGGTCTTGGCGAAACAAAAGAAGAAATTATCGAAGCGATGGATGATCTTCGTGCCAACAATGTAGACATCATCACAATTGGTCAATATTTGCAGCCGACAAAACAACATTTAAAAGTCCAAAAGTATTGGAGTCCGCTAGAGTTTAACGAATTAAAGGAAATCGCCCTGCAAAAAGGATTCAGTCATTGTGAGGCAGGTCCTCTTGTCCGCTCTTCTTATCATGCAGATGAGCAGGTCAATGCGATAAAAGTGAATGTGTAAGTAGCCGTGTAAGGCTATAAAGGGGGAGAGAGAGAATTGGTAATCAGCTTAACAGAAGCAGCAGTGAACAAGCTAAAAAAAATGAAGACGAACGAAGATCAGCTTCCGCGGATTGATGCTGATATTGCCGGCGGATGCGGAATTTCAGTGAAATTTAATCTTATTTTTGATGGAATGCGACGGAATGACACGGTTATTGAATATGAAGGAATTCAAATTCGAATTGACCATTTTACAAAACGCTATTTAGATGAAATAACTCAAATTGATTATACAGAGGAATATGGTTTTCAGGTTGGCGAAAGTTTTAGCTCAAGTGCATGTGCAATTGAGTTTTAAATAGATATAAAAGGAGATATATAAGATGTCAAATCAATATGATGTTGTCATTATCGGCGGGGGAACAGGCGGGTATGTGTCAGCCATTCGGGCGTCTCAATTAGGTTTAAAAACAGCAGTAGTGGAAAAAGGGAAGCTCGGCGGAACATGTCTTCATGCAGGCTGTATTCCAAGCAAGGCATTGTTGAGAAGTGCGGAAGTATTTGCAAATGCAAAACACGGAGAAAAATTCGGGGTGATTGCTCCTGAAGTCAGCCTGGATTTTCGAAAAGTTCAGGCTCGGAAGGAAGAAATCACGGAACGCTTGTTTAAGGGTGTACAGCATTTGCTGAAAAAGGGAAAAATCGATGTTTATGAAGGTAAAGGCAGGGTTTTAGGGGCAGGTAATGTTTCGGTGAGACTGAACAATGAGGATGAGGATATCCTCTTAAACTGTCAAAATATTTTAATTGCAACAGGTTCCCGCCCAAGGACACTTCCCGGTTTGGAGGCGGACGGGAAGTATGTCATGACATCGGACGAAGCACTGCAAATGGAAGAACTGCCTCGTTCCATTCTGATTGTTGGCGGCGGTGTTATTGGTATCGAATGGGCTTCTATGTTAATTGACTTTGGTATAGAAGTAACAGTCATCGAATATGCCGATCGCATTTTGCCGACAGAGGATCAAGAAATTTCGAAGGAAGCACAGCGTCTTATGAAGAAAAAAGGCGTAAAAATTGTCACTGGGGCAAAGGTGCTGCCAGAAACATTGGAAAAAGGGGAAGGTGTATCGATTAAAGCGGAACATAAAGGGAAGGAAGTTCCTTATTCCGCCGATAAACTGCTCGTTTCAGTCGGAAGACTGGCCAATGTAGAAGGCTTTGGTCTAGAAAATACTACTGTTGCCGTGGAAAGAGGAATCATTCAAACGAACGAATTTTATCAAACAAATGAACCGGACATTTATGCCATTGGTGATGTGATTGGCGGCTTGCAGCTTGCCCATGTTGCCTCCCATGAGGGCATCATCGCCGTTGAACATATGGCAGGCGAAAAAACAGCACCACTCGACTATACGCTAGTTTCAAAATGCATCTATTCAAGCCCGGAGGTAGCAAGTGTCGGCCTGACAGAAGATGAGGCAAAAGAGAAAGGATATCAGGTAAAAACTGGTAAATTCCCATTTCGGGCAATCGGTAAAGCACTTGTATTTGGGGAAGCAGATGGCTTTGTTAAGCTGGTTGTTGATCAAGAGTCCAATAAGCTGTTAGGAGCTCATATGATTGGACCGCATGTAACCGATATGATTACAGAACTGGGGCTAGCTCAAGTATTAAATGCTACCTCGATGGAGATTGCCCATACCATCCATCCTCATCCGACTTTAGCAGAAGCTATTGGTGAAGCAGCACTGGCAGTTGAGGGTAAGGAAATACATGCCTAATTATTAAAAGGGTAACCCAGTATTGGGTTACCCTTCTTACATAGGAATTCATTCATGGCTTTCCTTTAATTCATGATGCTTCTTTTCGAATGCCAGCTTGCCTTTTATTTTTTTATTTAATTGTGTGGATAATACAAAGGCTGCTAGAAGGAGCCCGCTGCAAAGATATAGCGCGGAGGGAATTCCACCAAGATAGTCGATGAACCAGCCGCCAAGGCCGGGGCCAATAAATTGTCCGACAGCAAAATAAACAGTGACATAGCCTAAGGCAACAGGGGCATAAGACTGATGAACCTGCTCTGTTGAAAGGGCTTGGATTAGTGAGAGCATTCCGACGTAAGTAATCCCCCACAGGAATTGACAGATGACAAACCCAAGGTAAACCGGAAATATGATCGGGATGATCATGGAGACGGCGCCTAGAAAAAGGGTAATAAGCATGGACGTTTTCCTGCCAATTTTGTCCGAAATCGTTCCCCACAACGGTCCGCTAAAGATAGACATAATGCTGCCCAAAGACATGATATGGCCAGCAGAATATTGATTAATATGTGAGTCTAATAAAAAACTAAAAAGGAAACTTTGTGGAATTAAATAAGCAAATCCTATCAACCCATAAATGACTGCAACCAGGACAACCTTTTTATTTAGGTACACATCATGAACAAAAGAATGTCCCTTTTGATCAGTTTTATGTAACACTGTCGGAGGGTCTCGAAGGATTCGATAGGAAACAAAGGAGGAAAGAAGAGTAACGAAACTGAATAAAAGCCATAGATATCGCCAGCCATTGGTGGAAAACCAATCAGTAAAGACTGGTATTAGTAAGCTTGAAATCAGTGACCCTAATCCTAAACCGCTAATAATAAAGCCAATCATCATTCCTCTTTGCTGTGGATACCATCCCACCACGATATTTACCAGCGGGGTATAGGTGAAAGCAGCCCCGATCCCTAACAGCACCATTCCAACTAAACAGCTAAGAAAAGTTTGCGTCCAGGTTAAATAGACTAAACCACAGGTGACAAGCAAGGTCCCGATGATGATTAACTTCCTCGATCCCCATTTCGCCGCAAATATGCCTACAAAGAGAACTAGGCTCAAATAGCCGACAGCAGTAACTGTGCCCAATAATCCGGCCTGCTGGTAAGTAAGTGATAAACTATTTTTCATAAAGGGCATTAGAATCCCATAAGACATCCTGCCAAAGCCAATTACACATAAAGATACCAATGTGGATGTCAAGGCATACTTCCAAATTTGCTGGTTTTTCTTCATTTATTTCTAATGCTCCTTTCTGCATAGATTAATAGCAGCCTTTTTTGCTGAACAATAGAATCTATGTGTCTGCTTCGAAAAAGTTTCCTGCTTTATAAGCGAATAAAACTGGGGGCGATGAACCCCCAGTTCTAGCAAACTTTTGTTTTATTAAGTACCTGAATTACTTCTTAATAATGTTATATTCAGGGCCAAATGGGAAGCCTGTGATATCTTCAGCAGTACCATCTTCATTAATAACTAGGATATCGTGCTCACGGTATCCGCCGGCACCTGGCTGTCCTTCAGGAATATTGAAGCATGGCTCCATAGAAACGACCATTCCTGGTTGAAGAACTGTTTCGATATCTTCGCGGAATTCTAGCCCGCCTTCACGGCCATAGTAGTGTGATAGAACCCCGAAAGAGTGACCATAACCGAATGTACGGTTTTTAACTAAATCATGCTCACGGAACATTTCATTTAACTCTGCACAGATATCTTTACATACTGCACCAGACTTGATTAATTCAATACCGCGTTTGTGTACTGCAACGTTGATTTCCCAGTATTTAAGATGGGCATCAGAAACTTCTTCCAAGAACATCGTACGCTCTAAAGCTGTATAGTAACCTGCAATCATCGGGAATGTGTTAAGGCTTAGGATATCACCTTTTTGTACTTGTCTAGATGTAGCCCAGCTATGAGCACCATCAGTATTAATACCAGACTGGAACCATACCCATGTGTCTCTTAATTCAGACTGCGGATATAATTTTGCAATTTCGCGAGTCATTGCTTGCGTTCCGGCAAGAGCTACTTCGTATTCAGGCACACCTTCACGGATTGCTTCAACAACTGCATAACCGCCAATGTCAGCGATCCTTGCACCATTTTTAATGTGTTGGATTTCTTCTGCAGATTTGATCCAACGTGATCTCTGAATATCGTGAGAAACATCGACTAATTCAAAGTTTGGAAATGCGTCAACAAATTTTCTGCGAAGATCAACTGATACATTGTCTTCTTCAATACCGATACGGCCATTTTTAACTCCGGCTTCTTCCAAAACTTTTAGGATTGCAAAGAAGTAGTTGTCTCTTCTCCAGTCAGTGTAAACGATATTTTCATCGAAGCTTCTTCTCCAAGGCATACCGCCATCGATGTTGGCACTGACTGTTACATGTATGTTTTGTGTAACAACTAGTCCATAATTCCGATTGAAAGAAGTAAATAAGAAATCGCTGTAATAGTTAATGTTATGGTAAGAAGTGAATAGTACAGCGTCAATATCTTTTGAAGCCATGTAATTGCGAAGGTTTGTATTACGGCGCTCCATTTCAGCTTTAGAGAAAGTTCCTTTAAACTTTTCGCCGTTGTGCAGAATTTTCGTTCTTTCAAGATCTGTGATTTGTTGCATGTTTCTTCTCCTACCTTCCTGATAATAAAATTTATTTTTAAACTTTGCTAACCTGAAAATCAAAGTCTTCTATTCTTATGTACTTATAGCAACCACCGCCAATTTTTTAATATTTTGAAAACTACCTGATATAATTTCATCTTACAACCGATATTCCGTGTTAACAATTGTATGTTCATGCTTAATATTTGATTTAAAAACAGGGGATATTTTGTGCACGCAGTACAAGATAGGTCCAATACATTGAAAGCTAGTTTGTAGAAATCTCCTCTTTTGCTTGTCATTTTGTTGTATTTGTCTAAAATAGATATAAAATTATGTATAATTTTCCGAAAATTCAGCACTTTGGGTCAATAGTAATCGTTTTCATAGGGTGTTAAGATTTAAAAAACAAAGCCATTAGCAGCTAGGAGGATACATGACAGAAGATGGGAGGTAACAATAGGATTTCAGATTAATGAAGGCAGTTTCAGCACGTGATGCAGAAGATTATTACAATTGAAAGGAGTAGAGGAATGAATCGTCTTATTAGTAATATGACCTGGAAAGAATATCGTGACAAAGTAGAGAATGGGATCTTAATATTACCTGTCGGCTCTACAGAACAACATGGACCCCATTTGCCGCTTGGTGTTGACACAATCATCGCGACGCAGTTTAGCTTAGCTATCGCCCAGGAAGTAAATGCGGTAGTAGCCCCAACAGTATCCTATGGGTATAAATCACTTCCGGCCTCAGGCGGCGGGCCGATGTTCCCAGGAACGATTGATCTAAACGGCTCTACTTTAACCTCATTAGTATACGATTTATTGAAAGAGTTCGTAGCTGATGGCTGGAAGCAAATTCTCATTTTCAGTGCCCATTATGAGAATGAGGCATTTCTTTCGGAAGCTTGCGATCTCTTGCTTCGAAATCAAACAGAAGAGTTTCCTAAGGTTTTAATTTGCAATTGGTGGGATAATCTATCAGCTGAAACCATTTCAAAAGTATTTAGTGAAGTAAAATTCCCGGGCTGGGCCCTGGAGCACGCAGCAATCTCAGAAACTTCCTTAATGATGCATTTTTCACCAGAACTTGTTAACGAAGATTTGATAACGGATGATGGAATGGTTAGTCCTCCAACGTATCAATGCTTTCCTCCTGATAAATCGCTTATCCCGCCTACAGGATGCTTGCATTCAGCACGATCCAGCTCTTCCGCAAAAGGAAAACTAATCGTAGAAGATGCAACAAAAACAATAGTTTCCTTTTTGAAAAAAGAATTCTCCTTAGATTTGGTCACCTTTAAATAGTCTCCATTTGTTTGTTTTAAATCTAAACAAAAAATAATTAATAAGGGGAGATTTTATGAACCAGGAAGGACAGCTGCAAAAAGGCCTAAAGATTAGGCATTTGACAATGATTGCTTTTGGCGGTTCAATCGGTGCGGGTTTATTTGTAGGGAGCGGGGCTATCATCCAGATGACCGGCCCGGCTGCTGTAATTACAGCATTATTGGCGGGGATCTTAGTCATCCTTGTTATGAGAATGCTCGGGGAAATGGTGGTTGCTAAGCCATCATTAGGATCATTTTCAGATTATGCACGCGAGGCACTGGGAAATTGGGCGGGTTTCACCGTGGGCTGGCTGTACTGGTATTTCTGGGTTATTGTTATTGCAGTAGAAGCAATTGCCGGGGCTGCTATATTAAGAGATTGGTTGTTTCCTAATGTATCTCTCTGGGCTTTAAATCTAATCTTGCTTGTAGCCTTAACGATCACGAATATATTTTCAGTTAAAGCCTATGGTGAATTTGAGTATTGGTTTTCATTAATTAAAATTGTTGCCATTACTTTATTTCTTACCCTAGGTGGCGCCTACATTTTTGGTTTATTACCTGGCACAGAAATGCACTTGTCTAACTTAACATCACATGGCGGATTTATTCCTAAAGGTCCTGGAATCGTCTTTATCGCTGTTGCCACCATTATTTTTTCCTTCGTTGGTTCCGAAATCGTAACAATTGCAGCTGCTGAGTCGGTAGAATCTGAAAAGGCAGTCGTAAAAGCGGTAAACTCTGTTATTGTCCGAATCATGACGTTCTATGTAGGGTCCGTCTTTATTATCGTAAGTGTTATTCCTTGGAATGATGCTAAAGCGCTTACAAATCCGTATGTTAGTGCACTTAAAGTAATGGGGATGCCATACGCTGATACGATTATGAACCTGGTTGTTGTAACAGCCGTCCTTTCATGTTTGAACTCCGGCATATACACTGCTTCGAGGATGTTATTTGCTCTGGGGGATAAAGGAGACGCCCCTAAATGGATTACACAAGTGACAAAAAGAGGAGTCCCGTTAAAAGCAATCCTGACATGTACGATATTTGGATTCATTTCCGTCATTATGGCTTTCGTATCACCAGATACAGTGTTTCAATTCTTATTGAACTCTTCCGGAGCTATTGCGCTGTTCGTCTACTTATTAATCGCTATTTCGCAGCTAATACTTCGCAAAAAGATCGAGCGTGAAGAGCCTGAGCGTCTTAAATTACGGATGTGGGCATACCCGTATCTAACAATTTTGGCCAGTTTATCAATCATCGCGGTCATCACGACAATGGCTTTTAACGCTAGTACCCGGTCTCAGTTTACCTTAAGCATACTTAGTGCCGTTGTAGTAGTCATCATTTATGCCATTAAAACGAACCTATCCCGGAAAAAATCAATAAATGCTAACATCCTTAATCCTGAAATAACTAATGCTGAATAGCGTGAAAAAGGTCTAATGGAAGTTCCCCATTAGACCCTTTTTAGATTATGCTATATCGCCTTCTAGTTCATTTTTCTGATCCGATTCTTTGTATTCAGTGGCCAATGATTCAAGGTCAAGAGCTACCTGAATCCAAAATTGGCATCGTGGCGACGTTAAGCTTTCATCAAAAAGTTGTTCGATTCTTTTAATCCGATAGCGTAAAGTATTAAGATGAATGTGAAGCTCTTTTGTTACCTTATCACGATTATAGTTATTTAATGCAAGGCATTTTAACGTTTCGTATAGAGTTGTTCCATGTTCAGTCAATAATTCCTTTGGTAAGATGATTGTTCTAAATTCCATCGCTTTTTTGGGGCTTAGTCCTCCGTAAAGGAACATTTCACGTTTCAATTGCTCAGAAAAGTAGGTACCCCCCGAATGGCTTTGATGGAGGACTAAAGGCGCTAAAGCTTTAGCCTCATGGTAACTTTCTTTAAAAGACAAAACGTGTTGTTTTGTTTCTCCTAATACCACGACGGGAGCTGTTTGGGCAGTTGTATTTCTTAAATTATTTTGTAAATGATTGAATGCTTGTTTAATAGGAGCTTTATCCAGATTAGATGATATAAATAGGACTAACTGCTCCTTATATATCTCGCAAAAGCCGTTCAACCCTTCGGTTTCATCAATCCATTTTTTACATTCATCACGTATTGACTCCATTCCAATTGAGAGGGGAGAAGTAAGCTTGTTTACCCCGACAAGGATAAGTCCTGCAAGCCAATGTTTTTGTTGTTGTTCGATTCTAAGCTCCTGAATTTTTTCTTCTATGACGATTGAGGCAGTTTCAGGATTTTCAAGCAGAAGTTCCAGTAATTCTAGACGTAACTGCCTGCTTCTTGCCTCAAGATCTTGATTATTTATAACGATATCACTCAGGAGGTCTGCGGCAAAATTGAGGCAATATGCAAACTCTTCTTTTAATTCTTGTTCCGGATTTATCAGCCATAGAGTACCCCTTTCTTTTCCCTCTATCTTTATCGGAACGTTCATAGTATAGGGCGGGGTATTGTTAGTTAAATAGAAGGTTTTTACATTATTCATCAGCTGATGGGAGTGACTGTTTTGAATAAAAGTATTTATGCACTTTTGGAAATTAACACGTTCTCCTCCGTTTGGAGACGCCTTTACAAAGATTTGATTGGCAGTATCCGTTATCGCAACTGGGCAATTAAGATAATCGGCAAGAATTTCGCAAATTGACGAGTAACTGGGAGAAGATTGTAATTTATTTTTGAGCTCAATTGGAACCCGGGCGGATCGCTCCATTTTCTTATAGTTGCGGTCTATAATTTCTAGATGAATATGTTCGGTAATTTTCACGAACGGGACATTATATGGAACTTCGATAATAGGAATGGAATTTTTTTCACCAAATTCTAATGCTCCAGCAGGGCATCCGGTTAAGTATCGTCCGGTGGCAAAGAGAATACCCGAAATTTGGTTGCGAAGAAAAGAGTTGAGAAGTCTTTCTTCCGCTTGTTTATTTTGTGGCCATACTTGTCCACATGTCAAAAGAAATTCTCCACCCTCTAAAAACAGGCCTACGTCCTCAGTATCCATTACATGAACCCAGCGAACCTTACGGCTTAAACCGCCCTTCCCGGCATGGACCACCGCTTTCTGGAGTTCAGGGAAATGTAAGACTTCTCTCATTGTAATCATAGCGCTCACTCCTTAATTCTAAAATTACCAATTTAGCGCTTTCATAATGGGCGTAAAAAGAAAATCATTGCTGCAAACACAAAGATAGCATAGGGTCTAGAAGTGCAGAAAACGTATGTAAGTGTTAAAATAAATATAGTAAATATTGATAAAATTCGGAAAATTACGCTTATAAAGTAAGAACGACTTTTTAATATTTTATCATAAAAATATTAACTTAATAAGATTAGCATTATTTAAAATCTTGTGCAATTGTACTATAATGCTAAAAAAAGGCAATAGTTTTTTGAATTTTCTATATATTCGGCACAAGGGGGAAACTGCGTGATAACAGTTAAAGAGGCATTGCAGCTGCCACAATTGAGCAGTATAACAGTCCGTTCCGGTCATAAAGGGCTGTATCGAAGAGTTCGCTGGTCTCACGCTTTTGAATATGATGATGTGCAGCACTTTCTTGAGGGAGGGGAACTGCTTTTAACTAGCGGACAAAGCTGGCCAAAAGAGAAGGAATTAGAAGATAAACTGCTTGAGGGATATCTACGCTATCAAATTTCAGGTATTCTATTTGCGACCGGACGTTACTTGACAGAATGCCCTCCAGCCGCCTTGGAATTTGGAGAAAAATATGCGATTCCTGTTTTAGAAGCACCCTACCATGTACCATTTGTTAAAATCACACATGCGATTCATATAGAAATTATGAACCGCAAAATTAGAAAAAGAGAATTAGCTGCACAACTGCCTATTAAACTTGCTAAGGAATTAGGAGAGACAACTAGCAGAATAAAAGTTTGCGAGCTTTTAAGCGAACATTTGAAATGTCCAGTCGTCATTACCGATTCAGAGAACAAAGTACTTGAACAAGCAGTTCCAAATGAAACCAGCATCAACCTGTCAAAAGTATTGAGTCCACTTATTCCAATTTTCCAAAAAGGTTTATCAGATTGTCTGCTTGACGACAGACCGATAGAAACTCAAGTACAGGTTATCAGCGAACAAACTAAAACTTTTGTTGTTCCACTTCAAATAGAAGGGGATTTTTGGGGAGCTCTTTGGATTTTACCCTCAGGTAAAGACTTGACGGAGGAACAGGTTCCTATCCTTGAATTTGCGGCAGCTCTTCTTATCGATCAGGTACTACATAACAAGGAAACGGAGCTGAAAAATAGACAGTTACGTTTGGAATTACTGGAGTTTCTAATCGAAAATCCGCAAGAAGCCCCCGCCATTATGGAAGAAAAAGTACAAGAGCTGGGCTTTTTACGGGGCACAAATTGGCTTGCGGGTCTGATTCTCTTTGATGAAAATAAGCATGGGCCTCAGGAGCGGGAAGAGATGGACAAGCTGCTGGCTGAATGTGAACAATGGATCGAGGATACAGCTGAAGTTGACGGATTATGCGAGATATATGAAAATCAGTTTGTTCTAATCCTGTCTTTCAGCGGAGATCCAATACGAATCGAAGGTGAATTAAAGCGCTTACAAGATAACATCAACAAAAGCTGCCCTAAAAGTACCCCGGTGCTGATATTGGGGGAAACAAAGCCGCGCGTTTCATCCCTAGCTGAAAGCTACCGCGAGGCCAAAGCTTTAGTGCCCATCGTTTTATACAAAAGTCAAACAGAGGGGCCTTATTTTGCCGGACGATTTAGGCGTGAACTGCTTATTTATGGGGGAATGAGTTTGGATAAGGCTGAGCAATTACGGAACTTAATTCTGCCTAAGGAACTGCTTACTGAGCGTGGTTTCATATTCTATGAGACGCTAAAATGTCTCGCCTCGCTTGAGTACAACCGGGAAAGTGCCGCAAAAGCCATGCATATTCACCGGAATACCTTAAGGTATCGAATTGAACGGATTGAAGAACTCATCGGGGACAGCTTGTCATCTACGAGTTGTCAATTTTGGATTAAAGTTGCGCTCGACCTTGAATCATTGTCAAATCAAGCAGTTGTAAATGATAGAAAATAGTTTTTCTAAAAGTAAAAACAGCTTCACCAGGTGGTGAAGCTGTTTTAAAGTTTGCTAATAAGAAATTCAACTACGCCACTGTCTTCGTCCTAACGGACTCGCCAATCGGCGAGTTTTCATTTATTCTAAATTTGCATGTCTACCATACATAACGCCTGACTCTAAACCCTTCTTGCTCATGATCCTTAAGATGGTGGCATCAAAGTAAAGTAAGAGGGTTTGCTCAAATAATGAGCCCATCGGTTGAATGGTTTTGTAATCACTATCCGCACCAGCTTTTGGTTTAGCCGGGATTTTAATGGCTACATCGCTTAATCTGCCAATGGTTGATTCTGGAGAAATCGTAACAACTGCAACGGTGGCATCGATTGATTTAGCCTTTTCTGCCATTGAGACGAGACTTTTCGTTTCACCTGATCCGGAAGCAATTATTAAAATATCATCTTCCTGCAGGCTAGGGGTTACTGTTTCACCAACAACATAAGCATCTAACCCCATATGCATCAAGCGCATCACAAAGGATTTGGCCATAAATCCAGATCTTCCGGCACCGGCTACAAACACTTTTCTGGCTTCAAGAATTCTGTCTACTAATCTTTCAGAATCCTCTTCGGTGATTTGGCCGATTGTCCGATCTACCTCTTTTACAATTTCTGTAGCATACTTAAGAGTTGTCATAATTGAATGGCCCTTCTTACACTAAAACATGTTGCTTAATCATGTCTTGCATTTTAGCCGCAACAGCTTTTTTGTCAGCTTGGTTAGCAATACCGCCGCCGACAATGACAAGATCAGGATTTGATTTAAGAACTTCTGGAAGAGTTTCTAATTTAATACCGCCAGCGATTGCAGTTTTTGCATTTTTCACGACACTTTTAAGTGTTTCAAGGTCCTTAAAGGAGTTTTGACCCTTTGCTTGCAGGTCGTAACCTGTATGAACACAAATATAGTCTACACCCATTGCGTCAACTTCTGCCGCACGCTTTGCAATATCTTTTACAGCGATTAAATCGATAAGGATCTTTTTGCCTTGTTTTTTCGCTTCTGCAACTGCACCTTTGATAGACTCGTCTTCTGCAACTGCTAGAATAGTAACGATATCAGCACCATGTTCTGCTGCTTTTAAAACTTCGTACCCGGCTGCATCCATTGTTTTCGTGTCAGCTAGTACTTTTAATTGAGGGAATGCTTCTTTAACAGCTTTTACTGCTTGAAGACCTTCAATTTTAACAACTGGTGTACCGATTTCTACAATATCGATGTAATCTTTAACTTCCTCCACCAATTTAATTGCTTCTTCAGTATTTACTAGGTCTAGGGCTAATTGTAATTCCATTTTCTCCACTCCTTCGATTATTTGGTTGCTACAATGTCATTATAATTTGCAATTTTCCAAAAACAAAGTATGCACTTTTTTTTCATATAGTGTTAAAAATGACACTGTAAAGGCGTGCCGAAAAGAAATATGAACCTGCTTTAAATTTTGGCACCATCTAACAAACTAGGTGTTTTTTTTAGCACTATCTAACAAAAAAGTGTGTACTTGTTAAAACTCAAAATGTACCCAATAATAACTATAACGCCATTTTTATCTATATGGAATTTAAGCGAAAAAACAGATGATACCATCAAAAGGAGAGTGGAAAATATGGAATACTATCGAATTAATAGTATACAAGATCCTTATTTTAAACAGTTGCATCAGTTGATGGGAGAAGTGTTCCCTCCGGAAGAAGTGCTGGAATTTGATTTGTGGAAAGAGCCTTTGGAAGACCCAAATATTCGGGTTTTTGTGGCAGTTGAAAATAATAAAGTAGTAGGAGCGACAGAATACCGCTATTATAAAGACTTTAATATCGCGATGACTGATTTTACGATTATTGGCCAAGCAGGGCTGGGGATTGGCCCGTTTTTGGCAAATAAGAGGTTAGAAGATTTAAAAGCTTTAGCGGCAGATAACGGAGAAGAGTTGTATGGTATGTTTGCCGAGATTTACGATCCGTACCAAGTAGAGGATCATAAATTCGGCGGTGTTAAGCCGATGGATCCCTATGTCCGCCGCGAGGTATTGTCGCATCTTGGCTATAAACGCCTAGATTTTCCTTATGTCCATCCATCCTGGAACAATGATGGTGAGCCTGTAACCGGACTCGATCTTTGTTTTCTTCCGACCGATGACAACATGAAAGAACTTCCCGCAAGCCTAATTGTGAAATTCCTAAAACGATATTATTCCGCTTTATCAAACAAACCAATTTCATGGTACGTAATGGTGCAGAACTTAGAA
This sequence comes from Neobacillus sp. 114, assembly GCF_030127045.1. Lineage (NCBI taxonomy): Bacteria > Bacillati > Bacillota > Bacilli > Caryophanales > Bacillaceae > Neobacillus > Neobacillus sp. 114. The sequence goes on from NZ_CP126144.1 coordinate 575,546, forward strand.
AAAAATAAACAGGTTCGGCTGCAGCCAATTTAGGTAAAACGAAATTGGCTGCAAGCAAAGCAACCACATCTGGGGTAATGAGAAATGCGCCGCAATATGCTTTATTCTTGAATAGAAAGGAAGAATAATATTTTGCCAAAACAACAGATTGGTGTAATTGGTTTAGCAGTAATGGGGAAAAACCTTGCATTAAATATTGAAAGCCGGGGATATACCATCTCGGTTTATAACCGTTCTTCAGATAAGACGGAAATCTTTTTAAGCAAAGAAGGAGCAGGTAAAAGGATTGTCGGCACTTATAGTGTTGAAGAGTTTATACGTTCATTAGAAAGACCCCGAAAAATTTTGTTAATGGTTCAAGCTGGTTCGGCAACAGACGCAACCATCCAATCCTTACAACCCTATCTTGAAGAAGGGGACATTATTATTGATGGAGGCAATACATTTTTTCAGGATACCATTAGACGGAATAAAGAATTAGCGGAGTCGGGCATTCATTTTATTGGTACAGGTGTTTCAGGAGGCGAAGAAGGAGCATTAAAGGGTCCTTCCATCATGCCTGGCGGACAGAAGGAAGCATATGAATTGGTGAAACCCATTTTGGAGGCGATTTCCGCAAAGGTAGAAGGGGATGCTTGCTGCACGTATATCGGACCAAATGGGGCCGGACATTATGTGAAAATGGTGCATAATGGAATTGAATATGGCGATATGCAGTTAATATCAGAGGCCTATTTTATTATGAAGCAGCTGCTGGGTTTAACTGCACAGGAACTTCACGAAGTATTTTTAGAGTGGAACAAAGGGGAATTAGACAGTTACTTAATTGAGATCACAGCCAATATTTTTACAAAAGTGGACGAACAAACAGGCAAGCCGCTGGTTGATGTCATTTTGGATTCGGCCGGGCAAAAAGGCACAGGCAAGTGGACAAGCCAGAATGCCCTGGATTTGGGAGTTCCGCTTCCGATTATCACTGAATCGGTATTCTCCCGTTTTATTTCCGCCATGAAAGAAGAGCGGGTGATGGCAAGCAAATTGTTAAAAGGGCCAAAAGCAGCTGCCTTTGAAGGTAATAGAGAAGAGTTCATTGAAGCGGTCAGAAAAGCCCTGTATATGAGTAAAATCTGTTCTTATGCCCAAGGATTTGCGCAAATGCGAACAGCTTCCGAGGAATATGAGTGGAACCTTCGTTATGGTGATATCGCCATGATCTTCCGTGGCGGATGTATTATTCGGGCGCAATTCCTGCAAAAAATTAAAGATGCTTATGACCGGAGTCCAAGCCTTACGAATCTTTTATTAGATTCATATTTTAAAGAGATTGTCGAAAGCTATCAATCTTCGTTACGAGAAGTTGTGGCCGTGGCCATTACGTCCGGTATTCCAGTACCCGCTTTTTCGAGTGCAATCGCCTATTATGATAGTTATCGTTCAGAAACCCTGCCGGCTAATCTCCTTCAAGCACAACGGGACTACTTTGGAGCACACACGTATCAGCGTATTGATGGAGAGGGTATTTTTCATACTGAATGGTTGGAAAAATAAATAGTTCTAATTAGGACCCTAGGCTTAGCCGAGGGTTTTTATTTTTTAAAAGCAATTTGCAAATGAAGGGAAATAAGTACAGAGATGAAGACCAAACCGACCCATGCCAGTGTGGAAAATGGTCTTCATAAGGTATATGAAGACCAAAACGGCTTGTCTGGGGGGCAGAATTGTCTTTCACATCCGCCTTCTTAGGAAGTTTTATCAGTGTCTCGGACGGTTCTTCTGTATCATTTTTGTTAAGAGACATGAATTGATACATGAGAACCGTCTCCGTACCCTTACGTCAGATCCGGTTTAATCCAGATATTTTTAAAATCAACTTGTCCGTGGGCATTTAACTTTACACCTCTAATGGATGGGTCGAAGGTGGACTCAATGCTTTTATGAACCAGAAAGACGACCGCCTGCTGTGAAATTAGACGTGCCTGCATATCTGAAAATATCAGCGAACGGTCCTTTTCAGTCGAAGTCGAGAGAATGGCTTCTATCTTTCTATCAATAAAATCCGTGGTGCTCTGACTTACATGCTGCCGTAAAAAGCTAAAGCCGGATTTGTAGAGCTCGAGTTTCGACAATTCCTTCTCTCCCCACACAGCCTCAAATAAAATAAAGTCTGCTTGATCGATATATTCCTCTTTCAGTATTTCATCCCAGCCGAGAATCGTTACCTCAATCAAGATGCCATATTGGGCGGCTTCGGTTTTAATCCATTCTGCATCAGGTTGATGACGGTCATAGGTGAAAAGTTGAACAGGTTCTCCATGATAGTCTGATGTCTGCATAAGAAACCCAATTTCCTTATCCTCCACGTTTGGGGAAGTCGCGAGTAGCGAGTGGTGCATTTCAAAACTAAAAGAAGGGGCCATCCTTGGCGGCCCAAGATCAGCAATTAGTTTCTTTCGGTCAATCAGTTTGTTTAAAGCTTGCCGAAAATGAATGTTTTGCTGCGGGCCGGTCTTTTTCCGCAAATTGAACGTAAATAGGGTGCTTCCTTCATAACTTCCTTTTATGCGTTCATGGCCCGAATTGCCAAAGTATTGGCCTTCGCCTGTGTTGACAAAAATGCTGCTTTTATCCTCTAACAATTCTTTTTCATACTCTTTTGGCACATTCAAGATTTCAAACCGATCGATGAAGGGCCTTCCTTCATAATAATGGGGATTGGCTTCGAGAACGCAGTAATTTGCATTGTATGTATGAACCATGAAAGGTCCAGATCCGATATAACCCGTACTCCCTAAAGGAATAATCGAGAGAGCCGGAAAGCTGAGGAATGGCAGGAATAGGGCATTTTGTTTGTACAAATGGAAGCGTACTGCATACGGGTCCAAACATTCGATGGAACGGATATTCTCGACAAGCCATAATTGTTTAAAATCCGGTCGGGTAAGCAATGAAAACGTGTCATGTATGTCTTTCGAGGTCAGTTCCTTACCGTTGTGGAACAGGATTCCTTTTTTTAGATAGAACGTCCACTCTGTTTGATCCTCGTTGCATTCCCAATGATGGGCCAGTTTTCCCGCCGCTTTTTCAGATGAAAAATCATATGCAACAATCGTGTCATACACCTGCCTGATGAGATGGACGTCAAAGTCGAAGAAAGCTTGTGAAGGAATCATGGAATTGAAGGTGCGAAACATCGGGAGACGGATGATATCCTTCACTTCTTGTTTTTCGTAGCCGAAAAAATGAGTCAGCCATTGCAAAAGTTTGTTTTTTAAAGCGGGAGTGCCGTAACGTGCGGCAAGCTCCAATCCCTCCGTAATCTGTCCGGTTTTGAAAAGAGCAACCGCTTCGGCAAATACAGCATCGTCAACCGATTTTAAAAAAGTAAGGTGGGATTTGTTCCCGCGCCCGCGGCCGGGTGAAAAGGACACCAAGCCGGATTCCGCCAGCTTTGTTAAGATAAACTTTGCATTACGCTGCGAACAAAACAGAATGTTCGCAAGCTCTTCCATCGTGGTCGGAAAGGGTGCTTGATCAGGTTGATGCTTATAAAAATCCCGAATGGCTTTGTAGTCCTCGATTAATCTCATGTTCTCCCCCCTAAAAACTCGAAATAAAACCGCATCATTTCTTCTATTTTTACGATTGAAAACTCCCCTTACAATAAAAGCAAAGATAGGAAGGGGATGTAATCGTGTCGATATCATCTGTGAAGGTGAACAAAAAAACAATGAGTATTTGGAGGAATCAATCCTTCCTCATTCTGCTAAGTTCGACATTTCTACTGAGTATTGCCAATCGTATATATGAACTGCTGCTGCCATTGATTCTGTTGGAATTGACTAATTCTTCGGTTGCTGTCACCACGATGAGGACCTCGGAGTTATTGCCTAATTTACTGTTTGGCACCTTCATCGGTGTGTTCGTTGACCGCTTGAATAAAAAGAAGCTTGCCCTCTGGTCGATTGGTCTGCAAGCGGGGCTGCTCCTGTGCTTGGCCTGGATGTTAAAAATAGAAACCACTTTGCTAGCGCCCTATTATCTTATTGGATTCTTGCTGATGACTTTCAATTACGGATATTTCAATGCACAGGTAGGGCTGGTGAAAATGAACATCCCGCCCGAATATTTTAATTCAGCGAATGCCAAGTTTTCGTTCATTGAAACATTTGTCAGTGTGATGGGACCAGTCATTTCCGGATTGATGCTGCTGCTGCCGTTTTTCTATAATGGCCTGTTGGTGACCGCTTTTGCTTATATACTTTGCTTTGTCATACTGTTCCGATTATCACACCAATCGGAATCCCGCCGTCAGGCAAGCTCAGGTTTTATGGCCGACTTTATTGAGGGGTGGAATGCTTTCAAGACAAACAAAGCTCTATGGATGATGACCTTGTTTATCATGGTATTAAATTCAACCATGGTAGTGGTCCAGACAACAGTGATTATTTTTGCAAAAATAGACCTTGGCCTCACGTCATCAAAAGTAGCGATGGTGATCTCGGCTGTCGGGATTGGCGGAATGGCGGGCAGTTTGTTGTCGGGCAAGCTGCGGAAGTCGTGGGGTCTCGGTGTGTTGTTCGGTGCGTCCGCAATTCTCCATACTGCTGCCTATTTGTTGATGTATATTTCAAATAATTACCATACGTTGATTATAGCACTGTTTATCAGTGGAATGGCTACATCATTTTATACCGTTTGTGCTTATACGTTCCGGCTTGAACAAACGTCACCCGAACTGATTGGCCGGATTAGCGGAATAACCGGAACGTTTTTCAGAGTGGGGATGCCGGTCACGGTCTATCTGTCGGGCTGGGTGATGAATGTTTGGGGAGCTGCTCCGATTTTTCTCGCGGCAGGGCTCGTGAATTTAATCGTGTTTCTTGCGTATCGCAAAACCTTTTTGTGGAAATTGAAATAGGATTTCTTGGGGAGGGCTCATGTAGTCCTGGCCATTTTGGGAGGTTCATAACGCTCGAACCCTTGAAAAAGCTAGTGGCCTGGTCGTTATGAGAAGTTTATAACGACTGAACACTAGGAAAAACCATGTTCCTGGTCGTTATGAGAGGTTTATAACGCCCGAACCGTTGGAAAAATCATGTCCTAGGTCGTTATGATAGGTTTATAACGACTGAACACTAGGAAAAACCATGTCCCCGGTCGTTATGAGAGGTTTATAACGCCCGAACCGTCGGAAAAATCATGTCCTAGGTCGTTATGAGAAGTTTATAACGACTGAACACTCGGTAAAACCATGTCTCAGGTCGTTATGAGAGGTTTATAACGCCCGAACCGTTGGAAAAATCATGTCCTAGGTCGTTATGATAGGTTTATAACGACTGAACACTAGGAAAAACCATGTCCCCGGTCGTTATGAGAGGTTTATAACGCCCGAACCCTTGAAAAGATCATGCCCCCGGTCGTTATGAGGAGTTTGATAACGCCCGAACCCTTGGAAAAACCTTCCTTCCCGGTCGTTATGAGAGGTTTATAACGCTCGATCACTTGAAAAAACCATGTCCCCGGTTGTTATGAGAAGTTTATAACGCCCGAATCCTTGGAAAAATCATGTCCCCGGCAGTTATGAGAGGTTTATAACGCCCGAACCCTTGAAAAAATCACGTCCCCGGTCGTTATGAAAGATATATATTTCCAACTTCTTGAATAAAAGCAACAATCTATTAGAAAAGAACTAAAAAATAACCTATGAGGTGAAATATGAAAAATTTGACCTTTCCAGATCCGGTCAAGAGAGAGTTCTATTACAAGCAATATGACGAATCACTGAAACACTGGAACATAGAAATAGAGACCTTGTATATCGAAACGACTTTTGGGAAAACACATGTGATTGCCTGCGGACCTAAGGATGCACAGCCGGTTGTACTGCTTCATGGCATGACCGTAAGTTCGACAATGTGGTTTGCGAATGCTCCCGTTTGGTCCCAAAGCTATCGTATATATGCCATCGACACGATAGGCGATTTTGGAAAAAGCGAATGCATTCGCCCGGTCAAAACCAGGCCGGAGTTAAACAACTGGCTGAATGAGGTACTGGATACCTTGAATATTGAAGAATTTTATTTAATTGGTCACTCCATGGGGGGATGGATTGCGCTTCAGTTTAGTTTACAGTCTGATAGAGTTAAGAAATTGGTTTTACTGGCGCCAGTCATGAGTCTTTCTGGTTTAAACTGGAGATTTCCCTTCAAACTGCTCCCAGCAACTTTATTAAAAAACTCCTATTCTATAAGAAAATTGTATGAGTGGATGTTTGCAAAACAAAATACGCCCAATCTATTGTTGTACAAACAATTCCTGGCAGGTTATAAACTTGGGAAAATTCAATTAAAAGTGGCTCCAACTGTCATGAAAGATGCAGAATTGAAAGGATTGCGGCCAGAAGCTTTAGTTTTAATTGGTGAGGAAGAGGTGATTTATTCTTCTGTCCAAAAGGCATTAAAGCGTGCTGATGAAACGCCGAACATGACGGTACACCAGATTCCTGCCTGTTCGCATTGTTTGCCTGCTGAACAATCTTATATGGTGAACGATTTGGTTAATCAGTTTTTGGCGGGGAGGTAAAGGGAGGGAACATTGGGCGATGGAAGGGTACCATGGGTTAGAAAAGCATGTCCAAACAAGCAAAATGAACTTTATTAGCGTAAATTTAAAGAGGATAGATATCATTCTATCCTTTTTAAATTCCTTTTTATTAAACTATCTAAGTTTAATGAATACCCGCCAACCAGTACATAAATACAAAGACAACAACAAAGGTTAAGGCTGCCCCTGCTATTGTTTGATTGCGGATGTCTTTGCCATGTTTGATGTGGTTGATTAATTGCACAAAATTCAAGAACCAAACAACACCAATAAGCGGTATGGCTATTAATAGAACAAACGGCATGATGAAACCTCCTTATATATCTTCCTACGGTTGATTTTAATACAAAGGTTACTTCTATAGATATTAATAATTTTGGAGGTCTAGACAGATATTTTTTAATAAGTAAGTGTTAATGCATAAGAAGCAGTGTTTACCGAGGTTGTTGCACTTATTCCGGAAATGAATATATGGGGACGGTTCTGCTGTATCATTTCTATCTAATGACATAAATTGATGCATGAGAACCGTATCTGGAAGCCCAAAGGAACAGCACTAAGCTGTTCTTTTTCCTGTTTTCAAGGTCTTCAAAGTCACAAAATACGGTATGCTAGGTACATGTTAAGAAAATCTTAAGATTTGCATCACGGGTTTGTTAAGATTTGCTGGGTATCATGGTCTCAGGAAGAAAGATAAAGGGGAGATTGGATATCGATACAGATATAGGGGTGAATTTTTTTATGAATATATTAGTTTGTGACGATGATCAGGCAATTGTCGAAGCGATTGGTGTCTACTTAGAAAATGAAGGGTATCAAGTATTCACAGCCTATAATGGATTAGAGGCGATTGAAATCATTGATAACCAAACGATCCATTTGATTATTATGGATATTATGATGCCCAAGCTGGATGGGATACGAGCAACGATGAAAATTAGAGAAGCTAACAACATCCCTTTGATCATGCTTTCAGCCAAATCAGAGGATTACGATAAAATTCTGGGGTTAAACGTCGGTGCGGATGACTACATAACAAAGCCATTTAACCCACTGGAATTAATTGCAAGAGTGAAATCCCAGCTGAGACGATACACAACCTTGGGTAGTCTTGAAACCAAGAGTCATGTTTATCAAACGGGAGGGCTCGTAATCGATGATGAAAGTAAAACAGTTACGGTCGATGGAGAGGCTGTTCACCTGACACCGGTTCAATATAAGATTTTAAAGCTGTTGACGGCTAACGCCGGCAGAGTTTTTTCCATGGAAGATATCTATGAAAAAGTTTGGAACGAAACGGCATATAGTCCGGAAAACACGGTTTCCGTTCATATTAGAAAAATCAGAGAGAAAATAGAAATCAATCCTAAAGAGCCAAAATATTTAAAGGTGGTGTGGGGAGTTGGATACAAGGTTGAAAAAATATAGCCATTCAATCATAACCAAGATAATTGTGTTTCTCCTGGTGGTTACCTGTTTTACAGGCTTAATTAAAACAATTGTTGATGTAGAAGTGGTTCACGACGGGGAATTTAGCAGTGCTTTTCAAGACAATTATTTTCAAAGCCATTCCTATGTAAAAGAAAGTGGTTACCTTGCGGAGGATCTCACCCGGTTGGTTGGGTTCTATAAGAGTGAGGAACATATTTTAAATGGCGGAACGGTCGATGAGGATGAATTAAAAAGACGAGAACAAGAGTTATTTTATGACTTTCAAAGTAATTCAAAGAGTTATAATCCCAATTTAACAGAAGCGGAAAACTTTGAAAAATTTAAAACTGAATACGCAGATAAGATCGCCCAAGTTAGGGATGAGCTGATAAGGAATGATTTAAGGGATTTTCATTCGCTATTGCAGAGGGTAGAAGAGGTTAAAAATCCTTTTTATTATGCCAGTGATGGTGTCAATGTCTATAAGAACAGCTCGAATACAGCAAAGGAACAGTTTAAATCCTTTCCTTCCTATTTAATCCTAGAAGACTATAAAAATGAGCTGTACCCAAAAGAAGCGGAGGAGAATGAAAATCTCCATCAGGCAATCCAGAGTAAAGAGGATTGGGACCCAAAAGGCCAGGTCGTATATGTAGCTTATTCGAAAGAGTTTTTACAAACGAAAATCCAAGACTGGAAAGAGACCAAAAGGATAGCAACGGCCAGCTTTTATAAATTGCTAGCCTATCTGACTGGTTTCATTCTTTCCTTCCTGTATCTAGTATTCGTGACGGGCAGAAAGTCATTCAAGGATGAAGAGCTGCACCTGCACTCGATTGATAAATTATTTGTTGAATTGAATATCCTCATATGTATGGGGTTAATGGCGTTATGGGTGGCCCTGTTGGATAACTTCGCATCATCAAACATCCCGAAATTGGTTATTCCGATTACAATCCCGATTTCGGCAGCAGTACTCTTATTCATCTTATCACTCATCAGGCATATCAAAAATCGAACCATCTTCAAGCATACTCTAATCTATCAAATTATTTATAGGCTAATTCAATTTGTCAAACATGTTTATGGGAGCGGAAGTGTTGCTGTAAAGACAGTATTAATCGTCATCGGATACCCAGTGCTGGTTGCTTTAACCTTTTTCATGTTTCCAATTACTATTGGGTTTGCGGCCTGGTTTGCCCTTAAGAAGGTAAAGGCTTTCCAAGCCATAAAGGAAGGCGTTGCAAAAATTAAAGAGGGCGATATTCATCATCGTATTTATGTTGGTGAAAAAGGAGAGTTTGCTGGTCTGGCTGAGAATATTAACAGCATTACTGATGGTTTAAATTCAGCGGTTGAAAGCGAACTGAAAAGTGAACGATTAAAAACGGAATTAATAACAAATGTCTCTCATGATATACGGACACCATTAACAGCCATCATTACCTATGTCGATTTATTAAAACAAGAGAAAGACCCTGTAAAAACAGAAAAATATCTTGAAGTACTGGATCAAAAGTCGAAGAGGCTTAAAACTTTAACGGATGATTTATTTGAGGCAGCAAAGGCGTCCAGCGGAAATATTCCAGTTCAATTGGGGAGAGTCGATATTGTCTCGTTAGTCACTCAGGGGCTAGGGGAAGTGAGCGATAAAATAGAAGCTTCCGGGTTAGATTTCAAAATCAATTATCCCGATGAAAAGTTATATGTCTTAGCCGATGGAAAATTATTGTGGAGATCCATTGAGAACGTATTATCCAATACTTTCAAATATGCGCTCCCAGGGTCAAGAGTATATATTCAATTCGAGGATGCAGGGAACGTGATTCTACTTACCTTCAAAAACATGTCTGCTTATGAATTAAATATTTCAGCGGATGAGTTAATGGAACGTTTCAAAAGAGGAGATGAATCCAGAACCAGCCAAGGCAGCGGCTTAGGACTCTCTATTGCCCAAAGCCTCATTGAAAATCAAGGAGGAAAGTTTGCCATTCAAATTGATGGAGACTTATTCAAGTCAATGATCTATATGCCGAAGGATCAATGACAGCCTTCCAATCAAATTAAGTGCCTGTCACTTCCCGCATGTTTATTCGGGGCGTGACAGGCACTTTTTTTTGAGGCATGGGGACGGTTCTTCTGCATCATTTTCGTCCAAAGACAAATATTGATGCATGAGAACCGTCCCCGTGCTTCATTATTGACCCAAAGTACTTTCTACCTGGTTAGCTTGCAGTCTTTGTTTCTTAGCTTTCCGGAAGTGGAATAGTTCGTAGAATGTCGGAATGACGATCAGTGTCAGCAGGGTGGACACGATGAGTCCGAAAATAACTACGACGGCAAGTCCCTTGGAAACAAGGTTTAGGCTCATTGCTGATTCATGTGCAAACAAGAGTGGCAGCATGGCGAATACTGTTGCAAGGGCAGTCATCAAAATAGGCCGTAAACGTACGGTACCAGCTTCCAAAATCGCTTCGCGAATACTCATTCTTTCCTCGTTATGACGGATCCGGTCAACCAGCACGATCGCATTCGTTACCACAATTCCGACGAGCATCAGCATTCCGATACCAGAAGAAATATTAATGCTTGAGTTGGTAACAACCAGCCCTAACAGTGAACCGATGGCTGCAAGCGGAAGCGAAATTAAGATGGCAACGCTTGCCCGGAACGACTTTAAGGTCACAAGCAAAATCATAAATACGATTCCAATGGAGAACATGGCAAGCTTAGCGAGTTCCCCTAATTGGTCGGATGACTGCATGGATGAACCCGTAAGCTCTGCGCTTGTTCCTTTGGCAAACGTATCATCTTTGCTCCAAGTGACAAGCTGCTGCTGAATTTTGCCGGCCACGTCGACCATTTTGTCTGGATTGACTTGAGCCGTGACTTGAAGATAATGATGTCCGTCTTTAGTAAAAATGGTACCTTGCTGCTTACTTTCTTCAATCTTCGCAATGCTGGATAAAGCAACAGGTCCATTTGGTGACATCAGCTGTAGATTTTTCAAATCGTCTGCCGTTTGAACTTCTTTTAGTGCTCCTAATTTTACAGCGGTCGTCCGTCCGTCTATTTTGATGCTTCCAATTACAGCAGGCTGAAGCATCGCATAAATGGACTGGGAGATTTCCTGCGCATTTGCTACTTTTGAATCTACCTGAATGGTGATGGTTGGCTTTGTATTTTGATCGTTACTTTCTACTTTTATTACACCATCGATGCCACCGATTTTTTCCTTTACCTTATCAGCTGCTTTTTTAATGTCAGTATCATTTTTTCCAATAACATCAACAGAAACAGTCGTTTTGTTGGCTCCTAGCAAACCAGCTGTATCTGCAGTCAGTTCCGCATTTGGAAACTGGTCTTTAGTTTTTCGGATGTCTTTTACAAATTTAGCAGAATCGGTCCCTTCTTTAGGGAAAACCATAAAGCGGACGACGTTTGCATCCTGCAGATTGCCGTATTGTGCCGCTTCCTCATTGACTCCTGCAATGGCAATATGGGTTTTTACACCCTCTTTATCAGCAAGGATGTTCTCCATTTTCGCAACCCCATCTTCCATTTCGCTAAATGGAGTTCCGTTTTGATAGCGAAGACCGATTTCTATATAGGCGGAATCCTTCTGGTCGACAGACCCTTTAGGCATGCTCACAAATAATCCGACAGACCCGACGACAACGAGAACGGCTATGGTGATTGGCAGCCATTTATGGTTAAGTGACCATTTCAACAGCGATGGGTAGAAGGAATTCTTCTGTTTTTCTTTCACCTTTACCTTTGTCATCATACGAGCGCTGAGTGCTGGTACCACTGTCAACGAAACTAGCAGCGACGATAGTAAGGAACAAGTAATCGTAATAGCGAACGGGGCAACAATATCCCGTAAGCCTCCAGAAACAATCAGCATTGGAAGGAATACTGCCACCGTTGTGAGAGTGGATGATGTGATGGCTGCACCCACTTCTTTTACCGCATCGATCAGAAAAGCAGGGGTTAATTCATTATCTTTCTTTCTTCGATAAATATTTTCGACTACCACGATGCTGTCATCCACTAGCCGTCCAACAGATACGGCAATTCCTCCGAGCGTGAGGATGTTTAAGGTAACGCCAAAGAAGGAAAGGAGAATCATCGTAATACAAAGTGACAGCGGAATGCTGACAATCGTGATCAGGGTCATTCGGAAACTGCGCAGGAATAACCAGATAATAAGCGTTGCAAATAATGCTCCAGTCAATACTTCTCTTGTCATCGAATTGATGGAATCAAGAACTGTATCGCCCAAATTCATCACAATCGTTGCTTGGAGCGTTCCCTTATAATCTTGATTGATTTTTTTAACGGTGTCTTGGACCTCTTGCCCAAGCGTTACTGCATTGGAGGTGGAATCCTTCTGAATAACGACGTCAATGAAATTCTTCCCGTTCAAATGGGTAATGCTTTGGGTATCTTTTTGCATGGTAATATCGGCAACATCCTGTAGTTTAGTGTCACCATTTAACTCGATGTTTTTGAGGTCGTTAAGCGATTCTAGTTTGCCTGTTACGAGAATGCTTGTTGCTTCGTTATTTAGCGTTTGCTCACCCATTGCGACGGATGCATTTTTTCCTTGAAGAAGGGTATAAAGTTTTTCAAGCGGGAACCCAGCAGCGGCTAATTTTTCTGGATCGACTTTAATCATTACCTGTTGATTTTTCCCGCCGTTTACGATGACATTGCCGATACCTTTTAAGTCTTGGAACATCGGCATAATCTCATTTTCTACAAGATTTAGCTCAGTATTGCCAACTTCCTTATCAAAGGTGAGGCCTAATTCTACAATTGGAATTTCAGATGTGTTCAGGTTGACAACGTATGGTTTCATGACTCCATTAGGGAGATTGACCATCGAAATTCTTTCTTGTATTTGCTGTTTTGCCTCTTTTACATCGATGCTGGACTCAAAGGTGACGGTCAACTGGGTAAAGTTATTCCCGGTTTGTGCGACTACATTTTGTTTTCCTCTAACGCCGTTTATGGCTTTCTCAATTGGCTGTGTTACCTGTTCATCCATGCTGACGGCATCGACACCGTTTCCGACGACTGAAATCGTAACGTACGGCTGATCAGCAGATGGCATTAGCTCCATTGGAATCGTAGTGTAACTGAAAATACCAAAAATCATTGAGGCAAGTACGGAAAAGGTTAATGCCGCTTTATTCCGTAACGCCCACTTGGTAAACCAAGTCATAATATGTACCCCCTAGTACAAAAGTATTACAAACAGGTAAATTATACCTTTTTTGCCACATTCTGAATAGTCCGTTTTTGTTAAATTTACAAAAAAATAACCTTAGAGGACGATCCAGCTGGCATTTTGTATTTAACACTCTTGATTATAGGGCCACAGGGCAATTCCAATGTAGTAACCAAAGTCAATAATTCTATGTGACTTTCGTCATAAATGAGGCATTGGGACGGTTCTTGTGCATCATTTTTTTATGGGTCTCCTTGACAAAAGTCTGCAATTAGGATTCTTTTTGCGGCTAATAACACAGATGTCATTGAAAAAACAGTTGCAGAAGGGAAGATTCAGACGAGGTCTCTTAATTAAATGCAAGATAGTGGCAATAAATAATATAATGGGTAGATAAGCCAAATGTGTAAGGCAGGGAATATGAATGAACGATCATCTGCAACCAGATACCCCAAATCCAAATATTAATCGAAATGGACTTACACCTGAATTCATTGAAGCCGGTCATAAATTCAGGGAAAAATTGCTCTATAGAATTCAAATTGGTGATCGGGAGTTGATAGCTGACTTTGAAAAGGATCCATTTTTGAAGTTAAGTGATGACCAATTTAACCTTCTAAACAGAGTCCCAAATAATAAAATGCGATCCTATAAAAATATTCTATTATCACACAATACTCTCTATAGCTATGCAGCAGAAAAAGGCGGATTAAGTCCATGGCAATGCCACTTTATCTCAGAAAAATATGCCATAATGATTGAGCATGCCGAAACCTTTACTAAACTGGATAAAATTCATTCATATATGGTAAAGGAGTATTCTGACCCCACAATTAGAAAATCAAATAGCGGCAGCTTAACAATTGTGGAGAAAGCAGAAAACTATATTGAGATGAACTTTGCAGAGGACATTTCGATGGAGGAAATAGCCCGAAAAATACATGTTCATCCGTCTCATTTAATGCGGACGTTTAAAAAAGAAAAAGGCATAACAATTAGTAATTACCGGAATCTAAGAAGAATGAAGGAAGCAAAGGAGCTCATCCTAAACTCTAATCTTACGATGACGGAAATTGCCATCATGGTTGGCTTCAGCAATCCCCAGTATTTCTCCAAATTTTTTAAAGAGGTAGAAGGAATCACCCCAGTCGAATTTAAAAAGCAGAAAAAGAAATGAAGGGCGCTTGAGTATTTCATGCGCTTATTTTCTGCGTTCTAGGACTTTTTTTTAAAACAGAAATTTCGCAATTATACTATAAAAGGATGCAACTATAATATAAAAACGTTTTCAAAATCAGATATATACTTAATTTCAAGAAATAAATTAAGCGTTTGCAAAATCTACAGGAAAAAATGGGGGCTTTATATGAAGAAGTTTGGAGTAAGAGACCAGGTTGGATATGCGCTAGGGGATATAGGGGGAAGTTTTGTTAACTTATATATAGGTGGATTTTTCTTGATTTTTTGTACTTATGTATTAGGTGTAAGCCCTTACTTTATGGGAACGATGTTTTTGTTGGGTAAATTCTTTGATGCAATTTGCAATGTGGTTATGGGTACTCTTCCTGACCGTTGGAAATTAGGTAAATCTGGCGATAAATTTTTGCCGTATATTAATATTTCTAAATGGATTTTAGCCGCTTCCTGTTTATTAGCATTTGCAAACGTATCCAGTTGGGGATCTGCAGCAACTCATATATGGGTAGTATTCATTTATTTATTCTTCTGTGTTGCATATACAGCCGATTCCATTCCTTACGGTTCGCTTGCATCTGTTATTACAAATGATCCTGTTGAACGCACAAAATTATCTCGTGCCCGTGCTATTGGCGGTATGGTTGTCGGCCTTGGATTTTTATCATTCGTTCCAATGTTTATTTACGATAAGGCTGGAAAAGTGGTTCCGGAAGCATTCTTTCAAATTGCCATCGTCTTTAGTATTTTATCCGTTTTAGCTTATACAGGACTTGTAAAATTATCAACAGAACGTATTCGTGATGAAAATGGCCCAGGAACAAATTCCGACTATCAATTTAAGGATGCGTTTATGGTAGCAATTAAAAATAGACCGTTAATCGGAATGATGGTTGCATCAATTGGCTCACTCCTGATGATAAATGGCGTAAGTCAATTAGCTCCAATTGTCTTTGCAGAACGTTATCATATGCCAAGTGCTTTCGCTATTAACTCTTTCATTAGCATTGGTATTACGCTTGTGTTATTCGCCATCGTTCCTAAACTCGTTGTAAAGTTTAATAAAAGAAATTTAGTTATTGCTACAGCATTCTTCAGTTTAGCAGCATCACTAGTATTGACATTAGTTACAATCGAAAATGTATACGTGTTCATGGTTTTATATAACCTTGCTACAATCGGCTCAGCTGTCTTCGTTATGGTTGTTTGGGCTCTTGTAACAGATTGTATCGATTATGCAGAACTGCAAACTGGAAAACATTACGAAGGAACACTTTACTCCCTCTATTCCTTTGCTCGTAAAGTAGGGATGGGATTAGGTTCTGCGATCGGAAGTTACGCTTTAGGCTGGGTGGGTTTCGTTTCCGGAGCAAAATCTCAATCACCGGCAGTGGCCGAAGGCGTAGCAAAAATGTATACCGGTATGCCAGTCCTTGCATTCATCCTCATATTGATTGGTGTGGGTTTAATCTATAACCTTAATGCGAAAAGAACCAATGAAATGTATGCAGCATTAAAAGAAAGAAGAGCGTCTTAATAAGGTGCTCCCTATACGGTGATGCTTTATAAAATGAAATGGCAGGAGAGGTTTATATGCGTACTAGATTTCTTTCAAAACTGACAAATGGGGAAGTCGAAGAATATTTAAATAGAAATGATATCATATTTGTTCCTGTTGGAGTAACAGAAACACATGGAGCTTTACCGCTGGATTCTGAAACGGTTCTTGCAGAAGCGATTGCATTAAAAATGGCCGAAGAATCAGATGGGCTTGTATTGCACAACCTGCCTTATTTCTTCCCAGGCGGAACGATTGTCGGCCGGGGGACGATTCAAATGAGCGTAAAAGACGGAATGGCTTATTTAGATAAAATCGCCAAGTCACTACTAAACCAAGGCTTTAGACGGCAAATTTATATCACCAGTCATGGTCCAGCTTACTTGACTGTAAGCGGGATGGTTCGTGATTTCTTTGATGAAACGAAAGTGCCTGCTCTTTATATGGACGTATTAAAGGCAGCTGAGGTAGCCAAGTTCAATCTAATGGATGCATTCCATGATATGTCGATTGGTGCTTATAAAATTCTAGGCAGATTAGAAGATGTTCCATTGAATGTACCTGAATCTCATTCTGTAACTTATGATGTGCAGCATATGTTAGCAGGGATGAGTAAGAATCCTGGTAATACATTAGGAAAGTACGCTTATCAATCCGGTGCAGTGGGTTCTTACTTCTATGAGCCATCCGATCATATGGCTACACCGCTTTTGACAACACCAGAGGAAAGAGAAGAGCATGCAGAAGCTGGTGTACAAGCAATTAATGAATTTGTAAAAGCATTGGATATGCCGGCTATTGTTGAAACACTTCGTCAAGTCGATGAATATACGAGGGATACCGTTCTTCCTAGATACGGGGCGCATTTGCCAGGTAGAAATGCATAAATAACAGTGAACAAAACTTAGCAATTCATAATAGAGTTCCGGAACCATAGGGACGGTTCTGCCGGCTTTTTGGTGCATAGACATTAATGGTGGGCCATGAGAACCGTCCCTGTGAACTTGGTGGAAACTATAATACTGCAATTAAATTTAACTGACGCAAGCTGTTATGGAGCCAACTTTCCAATTTTTCATCCGCTCTCCTCCGATGTCCCACGTAGTAATCGAATACCTAATATGACAAAAACATGTTTGAAAAGTAAATTTTTAACAAAACTCACTTCGATAAGAGTATCAAAGTATGTTCATCTGACTCCATTCATCACCACTTTCCACTTCCTCTATTTTAGACGAAGGTCATTTATGAAACCCTGCAAACTTTTTTAAATAATTTTTTAAAAAATAAGTACTATAATACTCAGGTTTTCAATTGACTTTAATTCATTAACTCTTTAAATCCATCACGTACATTTAGACGTAAATGTTGGATGAAACCCTGCAAATTTTTTTTAAAAAAAGTTTTCATCATTGATATTGTTACATAAGTATGAAAAGTATAGTTACACAGGAAAAAGGATGGGTGTAAAAGAATTTAATATTAACTGAAAATGGAAGCGAGTGAAAAATGATGGAAAAACGAAAACTAGGAAATCAGGGATTGGAAGTCTCACCTTTAGGATTAGGCTGTATGGGAATGTCGGATTTTTATAGTGGCCGTAATGACGATGAATCTATTAAAACGATCCACTATGCTCTAGACCGGGGTATTAATTTCCTCGACACTGCTGATATGTACGGTGTAGGTAAAAATGAAGAACTAGTGGGGCGAGCGATAAGAGATTGTCGTGATCAAGTGGTGATTGCCACCAAATTTGGGAATGTAAGAGCTGAAGACGGGGCGTTTTTAGGCGTTAATGGGCATCCTGATTACGTAAAAAAAGCGTGTGATGCAAGTCTAAAAAGGCTGGGTGTTGATTATATTGATCTTTATTATCAACATCGGGTAGATCCTAAAGTCCCAATAGAAGAAACCATCGGAGCCATGGCTGACCTCGTGAAGACAGGGAAGGTACGTTATCTAGGGATGTCCGAAGCGGCCCCTCATACTATCCGCAAAGCACATCAGATTCACCCAATCTCTGCTTTACAGACAGAGTATTCATTGTGGAGCCGTGACGTTGAGGAAGAAATCTTACCAACCTGCCGTGAGTTAGGGATCGGGTTTGTTCCCTACAGCCCGCTTGGGAGAGGATTTTTAACAGGACAAATTCAAAAATTTGAAGATTTAGCAGAAGATGATTACAGACGATATTCTCCACGTTTCCAAGGTGATAATTTCCAAAAGAACTTAGATCTTGTAAGTAAGATTAAAGAAATCGCGAATGAAAAGGGATGTCAACCATCACAATTGGCACTGGCCTGGTTATTAGCCCAAGGAGAAAACATCGTGCCAATTCCTGGTACGAAAAAAGTGAAGTATCTGGAGGAAAACATTGGTTCACTTCAAGTCACCTTAACAGACGCAGACCTTCGAAGAATAAACGAAGTTTTTCCATCCGGTATAACAGCAGGAGAGCGTTATCCTGAAGCCGGGATGAAAGGAGTAAATATATAATTCAGACCTACTGCTCGTTTAGGTTACTGAAAAGGTTAGAAAAAATGGTACAAATCTTTGAAAGAAGAGTTGAGAAAATGGGGAAATTCAAAAATAATATAGATCGCTTTAATGGTTTTAGTTCACTATACGATCATAATCGTCCAAGTTGTCCAACTGAAGTGGTAAAAATATTAACTGCATACTTGAAAGATAGGCCCAAGCTAGTGATTGATGTTGGCTGTGGTACCGGGCTTTCTACTTTTATTTGGCTCAATGAAGCTGAAAAAATAATAGGAGTGGAACCTAATGATGATATGCGTAATGTGGCCGTATCCAATTGGGAAGCTTGCCAAAAGCCGACTAGTCTTAAGTTCGTAAAAGCATTATCACATCAACTTGGATTACCAGATGAAACGGCAGATATTATTACATGCTCACAATCTTTTCATTGGATGGAGCCTCAGTCGACTTTAAAAGAATTTGAGCGAGTTCTTCGTCCAAATGGGATTTTTGCCGCTTACGATTGTGATTGGCCGCCAACTTGTGACTGGAGGTTAGAAGACCATTATAAGAAATTAATTTCACATGCAGAGCATCGTCTATCCCAACTGTTGTCTCCTGAACGTCAAGCACATAGATGGAATAAGGAGGAACATCTGCATCAAATACAACAATCTGGATTATTTTCCTTTGCAAAAGAAATCGTTTTTCATAACTTGGAAAAATGTGACGCTGCTCGATATGCCAATATTGCACTAAGTCAAGGCGGTCTCCAAACAGCATTAAAATTTGGTGTACAAGAACTCGAAGCTGCTTTCTTGGACTTTAGAAGACATGTTGAAGAGGTTTTTTCTGGAGAAACAAAAGAAGTCCTATTTAGTTATCGAATGCGAATCGGGATAAAAAATAATGGAAACAATTGAAAGCCGTATGGACTGTTCGAGATTCTTCATTTTGAGCTTGAATATAAAAAAGTTGAAGATTATTTTGGATTTTCAATGTTTTTTACATTATTGATTCTATTAATATAGACTTTGGGCTCGTTCCCAAAGTCTATAAGATCATAAAGATATTTATATTTTAGTCTGCTGCTGTGCCCAATATTTAGAACGTAATTCTACTTTTAGTATTTTTCCAGAAGGGTTGCGCGGAAGCTCGTTCATAAAGTCGATGGACTTCGGTTTTTTGTAGCTCGCCAATTTTCCATCGCAGAAATCGATAACATCCTGTTCGGAAAGGTCTGTGCCTTCACGCGTAACCACTATGGCTTTTACCGATTCTCCCCAAACAGGATCAGGAACACCAATCACTGCCACATCGAGGATGCCGGGATGGGAATAGAGAACTTCTTCGATTTCCCTCGGATAGATATTCACACCGCCGCTTATGAGCATGTCCTTTTTTCGGTCAACAATGTAATAGAAGCCTTCTTCATCCTTTAATGCCATATCTCCGACTGTAAAATAGCCGTTCCAGAAAGAGGCTTCGTTTGCCTCCGGATTATTATAGTATCCATCCAACAGGTAAGGAGCTTTAATATATAGCTCACCGACCTCGCCATTTGCAACAGGGATCTTATTTTCATCTAAAATTAAACATTCTACCAGCGGGAAAGGCTGGCCGACACACCGATCTTTCCTGCGGATGTCCTTCGGCTTAATGTTGAGCGTTACCGCGCTCTCTGTTGATCCATAGAATTCATGTAAATCCACATCTTGAAAAAATTTAAGCACATCCAATTTCGTTTGCGTCGGAAGGGGGGACCCTGCAGAAATTAATACCCTCATCGAACTTGTATCATACTTGGATTTCGTTTCCCCGTTAAGATTCACTAAAAAGTTAAACATGGTAGGTGCCATAAACGTATTCGTAACTTTGTACTTCTCGACATCAGCAAGGAATTGCTCGGGACTGAAAGATTCCTCGATGACAAGAGTCCCGCCGACAATCAGCTGCATCATCAGGAATATCCAAGGGGCAGCATGATAGATTGGACCCGCGACAATATGAACATCGGATTCATCAACTTTGTATTCATAAGCCGCTGCCATGCCGGTAAGCACGCGGGATCGATGTGAAATCACCACACCCTTCGGTTTACCTGTTGTACCGGATGTATACCCAAGATAAAGCGTGTCCTTTTCATCCACTTGGATATCAGGTTCATCAGCCTTCCCTCTTGCTAAAAAGGTTTCATAATCTATAAAACTGGCAGTGGAAGAACCATCTGCCACAACAACGGTATCCAATTGAGGCAATTGGGGGAGAAGCTTTTCAATTTCTCCTGCATATTCAGCTGTCGTGACGAAGCCGCGGCTCTCAGAATTTACTACGATATACTCAATCTCAGAACCTACTAGTCGGAAGTTAATAGGAACTAAAATGACACCAATCTTGGATAATCCAAGGATCATTTCCACATAGGCGGAGTGGTTTTTCATCATTACGGAAACTTTATCGCCTTTCTTATAGCCCAAAGATAAGAAAGCGCTTGCAATTTGGTTTGCACGTTTATTTAGTTCGCCGTATGTCCATTGTTTATTTTTAAAAATAACAGCCGGTTTATTCCCTAAACTTGTCCGAATTTTGCTTCATAATCGATCCAAACGTAAGCATCTTGAGCACATCCTCTCCAGTATTCTGCATATCTGAATTTTCTTACATTTATTATTGTACGAAATCTTTTAGGTAATGTCAAAAGGTGTCAGGGCCGCTTGAATAAAGTTCTCCTCGTAGGAGAGCTACATATAGGAAAGTTTTAAAGGAATCTAAATCATAAGTCATTCTTTTCAAAAACTGGTTTCTACAGCGGATGAAAAAACCATATATATAAAGAAAAAGTTAACAGAGGTAGATACATTGGACAAAAAAAATAGCAGATTTAGATGGGTTGTATTTGCTTCAGTACTGTTTACTTATTTATTCATGTCGAGCCAGCGAACTGCTCCGGGATTGATTACGGACCAAGTGATGAGGGATTTTCATGTAACAGCAACAACGATTGGTTTACTTGCAAGCATTCAATTTTTTGTTTACACGGGTTTGCAAATTCCGATGGGGATTATGGCTGACCGATTTGGCCCCAATTTTTTTCTCATTATCGGTGCGATCCTTACGGGTCTCGGTACCATCATTTATAGTCTCGGCACCCATGAATTTGTCTTGTTTTTTGCCAGAATCCTGACGGGGATGGGGGATGCGACCATCTGGGTCAATATGGTGTTAATCTTGAGCCAATGGTTTAGTGCGAAGGAATTTACCCGCTTAATCGGTGTGGCAGCAATGACGGGGAGTCTTGGTTTTCTTTTGGCGACAGTCCCATTCTCCTTATGGATTGACCTGCTTGGTTGGAGGGCAGCGTTTTTTTCAACAGGCCTATTATTATGTCTATGTGGCATTTTCCTATATTTTGTGCTTCTCAAAAAGCCAAAACAAATCTTACCTGATAAAACAATAACTGAAAAAAGTGAGATCCAACGGGAAAAAACGTTGGTTTTACTGCGAAGAATTGTTTCATATCGCCAGGCATGGGCGTTATTCTTATGTCACTTTGGGATTGTCGGAACGTATGTAGGTTTTATCGGTTCATGGGCAGTGCCCTATGGGATGGATATGTATGGAATGACACGTTCCGAGGCGAGCCGGCTTATTTTGATTGGTCTGGTTGGGGCACTGATTGGTGCTCCTTTATCCGGCTGGATTTCAAGCCGGCTAGAGATGATTAAACGCCCTTATGTGGTTGTCCATATCATTCTAATCTTGAGTTGGTCTACCTTTCTTTTATTTAAAGGGAATCCTCCCAATTTCTTGTTAACGATGCTTTTCTTTGTTATTGGTCTTGCGTATGGGGCAAATGCCTTAACGTTTGCTGCCGTTCGTCAATCTTTTCCAATCATGGAATCTGGCCTTGCCTCCGGATTTGCGAATACAGGTGGATTCTTGAGTGCCGTATTGCTGCCAAGTATTTTTGGAAATGTCTTGGATCACTTTCAGACCGCTTCAGGCAGTGTAAGTGCCGGCTACTACCATGGTCTCATCACACCAGTCATCTTCTCCATAATTGGCTTGATTGGAGTGATCACGATCAAGGAATGAGGCATGGGGACGGTTCTTCTGCCTCATTTTTTATTTGTCTAGACTGTTTTCGTAAATGTTTTCAGGTTTTATTTGCGATTTTAAGGGTTTTATTTGCGAATCCAGCACTTTTACTTGCGATTTTACGAGTTATATTTGCAAATTCGACCCCTTTATTTGTGAAATCCTTAAGCAGTAATGTTTTTTAAGTATTTTTCTTTGAGGGTTAGTTCCCTGTCACTTTCAAGCCTTACTTGGCAGGAGGACTGCCCCCCGTTTCTCTATTGGTTTTTGAAATCCGGTGGGCAATAATGTAATATTAGATAAATCAAATGGTGCTTGGACATGGGACAGGCACTAATTTTTTTATATGGAGGCCAATTGTGGATAATAACGATATATTAATACGGCTGCGATATGCGCTGGAACTAAAAAATAAAGAAATGGCTGAGATCTTTCAGCTTGGCGGTGTTGATGTAACAGTACCGGACGTAATAAAGATCCTCACGAAGGAAGATGATGAAAGCGAAGACCAGCTTAAATGTAATAACAGTATGTTCGATTCGTTTTTAAATGGATTTATTGTCTATAAAAGAGGAAAGCAAGAGCCAAAACCAGGCCAGCCTGAACCATCTGAACCGTCAATTAAGAGAAGTGCAAACGTTAATAATCTCCTGTTGAAAAAAGTAAAAATAGCTTTAGCATTAACTACTGAGGATATGTTGGATATTTTTGGGGAAGCAGGAATCACGGTTTCAAAAGGGGAACTCGGCGCTTTATTAAGAAAAGAAGGGCACAAGAATTATAAAGAATGCGGCGATAAATACGCCAGGAACTTCTTAAAAGGACTGGCGATTAAATATAGAGGATAAGCCTTGCAGGTGATGACATGATACATACCTACTTAGGGGAGACAATACGTTTTGAGATCAAGTACAAAAATCGTACATCTGTAGGAATGACGATTGATAGCTATGGAAATGTAGAAATCCAGGCTCCGAAAGGGATATCTGATGAAAAAATTCTTCAGTTATTAGAGGAAAAATGGGACATCATTCAGCAAAAATTAATGGAAATGAAGGGCAGACTGGACGGGCCACAGGAAAAGGCCTATAAGCATGGTGAAAGCTTCCTTTATTTAGGGAATACCTACCCCATACAGATCATCCAGGATAAAAATATAACGGAGGACCGTGTATCGTTTGAAGGTGAAAGGCTGCATATATATGTGAAACAGCTTGATGATGAAAAAATCAAACAAGCCTTAAAGCGATTTTATTATCAGCAATGTAAGGCTTTAGTGGAGAAAAGCATATCCTCCTATCAAAGCCACTTCAAAACAAAGCCACGTTCCATTCGGATCACGGATAGCAAAACCACATGGGGAACCTGTGATTCAAAACTGCAGTTAACCTTTAACTGGAGACTGGCAATGGCACCACGAGAAGTAATTGACTATGTAGTCGTTCACGAAATGTGCCATATGGTTCACTTGAACCACGACCGATCCTTCTGGCGCCTGGTAGGAAAAATAATGCCTGATTATAAAGAAAAGGAAAACTGGCTGAATTTATCAAGTTGGAAAATGACAGTTTGAGGCACGGGGGACGGTTCTTCTGCCTCATTTTTTATTGCCTGTTAATTTTTTTCGACCTCAAAAGTCGTCAATTTTTATGTGTGGTATTAATGCGAAAACCTTTAGCAGCAAAGTTTTTTTAGGATTTAATTAAATGTTTGAATAACAGACAAATATTTTAATCGCTTATTAGGTTTTTGCTTTCATAACAGGCATGACCGAGTTTTTAAACAAACGTTTGTATAGATTGCTAGAAGGGAAATCTGACGAAGATTGACAATGGTAGTTGAGGTTAGGGTGTTTGATCGGTTTGGAATATAAATTCTTCGTTTTTCTTCTTGTTTATTCAGCAATTTTTTTGCCTCAAAAAGCAGTCAATTCCCCGCTATGAATAGATCTTGAACAGATTTAATCAGACGTTTGTGTAAACGACAATAATTTTAGCCGTATAATAAATAATTGCTTATTTTTGTTCACTATTTATTAATTTTAACCAAACGATTATTTAAAAAAAGCGAATGGGGAATTATGTCGGAATTTGGGTAGCGCTATAAAAGGCCAGCCTCCCTAACATTAATCGTAAAACAGGAGACTGTCCCTTTTTTGGTGCTAAACTCTAGATACATTATTATTAACCTGCTCCAATTTAGTGGCGATTGCAGTAACCATATCCTTCGTTACATTAGGAAGCTGAGACTTTAAGATTGCATTAACCACCGGTCCCGTTGCGCCACCGGCAGTGAGCTCAAGAAAGCCTGTGATCTTCGTTTTATTTTTATCCACCGCTTCTGCTAGAAAATATCCTTCACCAGTAAGTCCTTCATTTACTCCCTTTAACTGAAATGTAATCTTTGTCGGTTCGATCCATTCTTTTATGGTGACCATCAGACTCATCTTTTTCTTTATAAATCCGATGTTACTATTAAACTCCCAAATAGATTGACGGTTCGTAAATTTTCGATGTTGAATATATCCGGGGATAAGAGGAGCCCAATTATCCATATCCTTAACAAACTTCCAAACCTTATTGATCGGGACATCCACCTCAACTTGATGCATTCCGGTTGGCATTCATTTTTCCTTCTTTCCGTTACAATATAAGATCTTCTTTTATTTATATGTTTCATTATTTAAAGGGAGATTTGTCCCTTATAGCTTGGGCGAAGGATATTAATGGTTTCAGATGTACCGTGGCTTTTAATTCAATAAGGATGAGGTATAAAGTTTGGGATTAATCTAAAAAAAATGAAAAAATAGATTGACGTGTTAAAAATAATCTAGTAATATAGCATTTGTCGCTAAGAGATATGGCGAAAAACATTTTATCTCTAAAAAACAGTTGACATTTAAAGATCACTACAGTAATATTAATTGCTGTTGCTGAATTAAGTTGCTAGCCTTTTGAAAAAAAGCGGTTGACTAGTTCAGAAAGAGATGATATATTGTTATTCTGTCTCTGATAAAATTGTTCTTTGAAAACTAAACAAACAAAAACGTCAACAAACAATAATTATCATGTTTCTTCTATATTAAATAGAAAACATGAGCCAACGTAACATTTTTGAGCTAATCAACTCAACTTTATTGGAGAGTTTGATCCTGGCTCAGGACGAACGCTGGCGGCGTGCCTAATACATGCAAGTCGAGCGAATCACTGGGAGCTTGCTCCCGGTGGTTAGCGGCGGACGGGTGAGTAACACGTGGGCAACCTGCCTGTAAGACTGGGATAACTTCGGGAAACCGGAGCTAATACCGGATAATTTCTTCCCTCGCATGAGGGAAGGTTGAAAGTCGGTTTCGGCTGACACTTACAGATGGGCCCGCGGCGCATTAGCTAGTTGGTGAGGTAACGGCTCACCAAGGCGACGATGCGTAGCCGACCTGAGAGGGTGATCGGCCACACTGGGACTGAGACACGGCCCAGACTCCTACGGGAGGCAGCAGTAGGGAATCTTCCACAATGGACGAAAGTCTGATGGAGCAACGCCGCGTGAGCGATGAAGGCCTTCGGGTCGTAAAGCTCTGTTGTCAGGGAAGAACAAGTATCGGAGTAACTGCCGGTACCTTGACGGTACCTGACCAGAAAGCCACGGCTAACTACGTGCCAGCAGCCGCGGTAATACGTAGGTGGCAAGCGTTGTCCGGAATTATTGGGCGTAAAGCGCGCGCAGGCGGTCCTTTAAGTCTGATGTGAAAGCCCACGGCTCAACCGTGGAGGGTCATTGGAAACTGGGGGACTTGAGTGCAGAAGAGGAAAGCGGAATTCCACGTGTAGCGGTGAAATGCGTAGAGATGTGGAGGAACACCAGTGGCGAAGGCGGCTTTCTGGTCTGTAACTGACGCTGAGGCGCGAAAGCGTGGGGAGCAAACAGGATTAGATACCCTGGTAGTCCACGCCGTAAACGATGAGTGCTAAGTGTTAGAGGGTTTCCGCCCTTTAGTGCTGCAGCTAACGCATTAAGCACTCCGCCTGGGGAGTACGGCCGCAAGGCTGAAACTCAAAGGAATTGACGGGGGCCCGCACAAGCGGTGGAGCATGTGGTTTAATTCGAAGCAACGCGAAGAACCTTACCAGGTCTTGACATCCTCTGACACTCCTAGAGATAGGAATTTCCCCTTCGGGGGACAGAGTGACAGGTGGTGCATGGTTGTCGTCAGCTCGTGTCGTGAGATGTTGGGTTAAGTCCCGCAACGAGCGCAACCCTTGATCTTAGTTGCCAGCATTCAGTTGGGCACTCTAAGGTGACTGCCGGTGACAAACCGGAGGAAGGTGGGGATGACGTCAAATCATCATGCCCCTTA
>NZ_CP126144.1:607500-620000 GCF_030127045.1 Neobacillus sp. 114
AAGGCTGAAACTCAAAGGAATTGACGGGGGCCCGCACAAGCGGTGGAGCATGTGGTTTAATTCGAAGCAACGCGAAGAACCTTACCAGGTCTTGACATCCTCTGACACTCCTAGAGATAGGAATTTCCCCTTCGGGGGACAGAGTGACAGGTGGTGCATGGTTGTCGTCAGCTCGTGTCGTGAGATGTTGGGTTAAGTCCCGCAACGAGCGCAACCCTTGATCTTAGTTGCCAGCATTCAGTTGGGCACTCTAAGGTGACTGCCGGTGACAAACCGGAGGAAGGTGGGGATGACGTCAAATCATCATGCCCCTTATGACCTGGGCTACACACGTGCTACAATGGATGGTACAAAGGGCAGCGAAGCCGCGAGGTGGAGCCAATCCCATAAAACCATTCTCAGTTCGGATTGCAGGCTGCAACTCGCCTGCATGAAGCCGGAATCGCTAGTAATCGCGGATCAGCATGCCGCGGTGAATACGTTCCCGGGCCTTGTACACACCGCCCGTCACACCACGAGAGTTTGTAACACCCGAAGTCGGTGGGGTAACCGTAAGGAGCCAGCCGCCTAAGGTGGGACAGATGATTGGGGTGAAGTCGTAACAAGGTAGCCGTATCGGAAGGTGCGGCTGGATCACCTCCTTTCTAAGGATATAAGCTGGACATATGAGCCAGACAATACATGTTTGTTTGATTGTTTCTTGTTTGTTTAGTTTTGAGAGAACAATCTCTCAGAACTTTCGTTCTTTGAAAACTAGATAATCGTATAGAAGAAGTAACCAAGTAAGAACCGAGTAATCGCCATTTTAGTTTTTCTCTCTTATTTTTAAGAGTAAAAACCTTTTAGGTTAAGTTAGAAAGGGCGCACGGTGAATGCCTTGGCACTAGGAGCCGATGAAGGACGGGACTAACACCGATATGCTTCGGGGAGCTGTAAGTAAGCGCCGATCCGGAGATTTCCGAATGGGGAAACCCACTGTTCGTAATGGAACAGTATCTTTACCTGAATACATAGGGTATTGAAGGCAGACCCGGGGAACTGAAACATCTAAGTACCCGGAGGAAGAGAAAGCAAACGCGATTCCCTGAGTAGCGGCGAGCGAAACGGGAACAGCCCAAACCGAAAGGCTTGCCTTTCGGGGTTGTAGGACACTCAACATGGAGTTACAAAGGAACGGGGTAGATGAAGCGGTCTGGAAAGGCCGGCCATAGAAGGTAAAAGCCCTGTAGTCGAAACTTCGTTCCCTCCTGAGTGGATCCTGAGTACGGCCGGACACGTGAAATCCGGTCGGAAGCAGGGAGGACCATCTCCCAAGGCTAAATACTCCCTAGTGACCGATAGTGAACCAGTACCGTGAGGGAAAGGTGAAAAGCACCCCGGAAGGGGAGTGAAAGAGATCCTGAAACCGTGTGCCTACAAGTAGTCAGAGCCCATTCATGGGTGATGGCGTGCCTTTTGTAGAATGAACCGGCGAGTTACGATTGCATGCGAGGTTAAGTTGAAGAGACGGAGCCGCAGCGAAAGCGAGTCTGAATAGGGCGAAATAGTATGTAGTCGTAGACCCGAAACCAGGTGATCTACCCATGTCCAGGGTGAAGTCCAGGTAACACTGGATGGAGGCCCGAACCCACGCACGTTGAAAAGTGCGGGGATGAGGTGTGGGTAGCGGAGAAATTCCAATCGAACTTGGAGATAGCTGGTTCTCTCCGAAATAGCTTTAGGGCTAGCCTCACGTAGTTAGAGTCTTGGAGGTAGAGCACTGTTTGGACTAGGGGCCCTCATCGGGTTACCGAATTCAGACAAACTCCGAATGCCAATGACTTATCCGTGGGAGTCAGACTGCGAGTGATAAGATCCGTAGTCAAAAGGGAAACAGCCCAGACCACCAGCTAAGGTCCCAAAGTATACGTTAAGTGGAAAAGGATGTGGAGTTGCTTAGACAACCAGGATGTTGGCTTAGAAGCAGCCACCATTTAAAGAGTGCGTAATAGCTCACTGGTCGAGTGACTCTGCGCCGAAAATGTACCGGGGCTAAACGTATCACCGAAGCTGTGGGTGGACACCTTATGGTGTCCGCGGTAGGAGAGCGTTCTAAGGGCGTTGAAGCTAGACCGTAAGGACTGGTGGAGCGCTTAGAAGTGAGAATGCCGGTATGAGTAGCGAAAGATGAGTGAGAATCTCATCCACCGTATGCCTAAGGTTTCCTGAGGAAGGCTCGTCCGCTCAGGGTTAGTCGGGACCTAAGCCGAGGCCGAAAGGCGTAGGCGATGGACAACAGGTTGATATTCCTGTACCACCTCTTTATCGTTTGAGTGATGGGGGGACGCAGGAGGATAGGGTAAGCGCACTGCTGGATATGTGCGTGTAAGCAGTTAGGCTGGTGAATAGGAAAATCCGTTCACCATAAAGGCTGAGCTGTGATGCCGAGGGAATTATAGTACCGAAGTTCCTGATTCCACACTGCCAAGAAAAGCCTCTAGCGAGATAAAAGGTGCCCGTACCGCAAACCGACACAGGTAGGCGAGGAGAGAATCCTAAGGTGAGCGAGAGAACTCTCGTTAAGGAACTCGGCAAAATGACCCCGTAACTTCGGGAGAAGGGGTGCTTTTTGGGGTGAATAGCCCCGAAGAGCCGCAGTGAATAGGCCCAGGCGACTGTTTAGCAAAAACACAGGTCTCTGCAAAGCCGCAAGGCGAAGTATAGGGGCTGACGCCTGCCCGGTGCTGGAAGGTTAAGAGGAGGGGTTAGCGCAAGCGAAGCTCTGAATCGAAGCCCCAGTAAACGGCGGCCGTAACTATAACGGTCCTAAGGTAGCGAAATTCCTTGTCGGGTAAGTTCCGACCCGCACGAAAGGCGTAACGATCTGGGCACTGTCTCAACGAGAGACTCGGTGAAATTATAGTACCTGTGAAGATGCAGGTTACCCGCGACAGGACGGAAAGACCCCATGGAGCTTTACTGTAGCCTGATATTGAATTTTGGTACAGCTTGTACAGGATAGGTAGGAGCCTGAGAAGCCGGAGCGCCAGCTTCGGTGGAGGCGTCGGTGGGATACTACCCTGGCTGTATTGAAATTCTAACCCGCACCCCTTATCGGGGTGGGAGACAGTGTCAGGTGGGCAGTTTGACTGGGGCGGTCGCCTCCTAAAATGTAACGGAGGCGCCCAAAGGTTCCCTCAGAATGGTTGGAAATCATTCGCAGAGTGTAAAGGCACAAGGGAGCTTGACTGCGAGACCTACAAGTCGAGCAGGGACGAAAGTCGGGCTTAGTGATCCGGTGGTTCCGCATGGAAGGGCCATCGCTCAACGGATAAAAGCTACCCTGGGGATAACAGGCTTATCTCCCCCAAGAGTCCACATCGACGGGGAGGTTTGGCACCTCGATGTCGGCTCATCGCATCCTGGGGCTGTAGTCGGTCCCAAGGGTTGGGCTGTTCGCCCATTAAAGCGGTACGCGAGCTGGGTTCAGAACGTCGTGAGACAGTTCGGTCCCTATCCGTCGTGGGCGCAGGAAATTTGAGAGGAGCTGTCCTTAGTACGAGAGGACCGGGATGGACGCACCGCTGGTGTACCAGTTGTCTTGCCAAAGGCATCGCTGGGTAGCTATGTGCGGACGGGATAAGTGCTGAAAGCATCTAAGCATGAAGCCCCCTCGAGATGAGATTTCCCATAGCGTTAAGCTAGTAAGATCCCTGAAAGATGATCAGGTTGATAGGTCAGAGGTGGAAGCGCGGTGACGTGTGGAGCTGACTGATACTAATCGATCGAGGACTTAACCAAGTCATATTAAGTAAGGCAAACTCGTTTTTACTATACTTCTTCTTCATTATCTAGTTTTGAGGGAATGAAAACCTCTAAAAATAGTCTGGTAGCAATAGCGAGAAGGTCACACCCGTTCCCATCCCGAACACGGAAGTTAAGCTTCTCAGCGCCGATGGTAGTTGGGACGCAAGTCCCTGTGAGAGTAGGACGCTGCCAGGCTAAGCCCTTATAGGGCTATTATTTTGCCTAAATTTATAATGGCCCCTTGGTCAAGCGGTTAAGACACCGCCCTTTCACGGCGGTAACACGGGTTCGAATCCCGTAGGGGTCACCATTTACGGAGGATTAGCTCAGCTGGGAGAGCATCTGCCTTACAAGCAGAGGGTCGGCGGTTCGATCCCGTCATCCTCCACCATTTATTTTTTTGCATTTTTGAGCCATTAGCTCAGTCGGTAGAGCATCTGACTTTTAATCAGAGGGTCGAAGGTTCGAGTCCTTCATGGCTCACCATTTAAAGTTTGCGGGTGTGGCGGAATTGGCAGACGCACCAGACTTAGGATCTGGCGCCGCAAGGCGTGGGGGTTCGACTCCCTTCACCCGCACCATTTAAATATTGCGGAAGTAGTTCAGTGGTAGAACACCACCTTGCCAAGGTGGGGGTCGCGGGTTCGAATCCCGTCTTCCGCTCCATATTTGCCGGGGTGGCGGAACTGGCAGACGCACAGGACTTAAAATCCTGCGGTAGGTGACTACCGTACCGGTTCGATTCCGGTCCTCGGCACCATTTATTAAATAATGCGCCCGTAGCTCAATTGGATAGAGCGTCTGACTACGGATCAGAAGGTTATGGGTTCGACTCCTGTCGGGCGCGCCATCAAATTTAATTCAACTTTCGGGAAATAGCTCAGCTTGGTAGAGCACTTGGTTTGGGACCAAGGGGTCGCAGGTTCGAATCCTGTTTTCCCGACCATTCTCACTAAAATCAATGGGGCCTTAGCTCAGCTGGGAGAGCGCCTGCTTTGCACGCAGGAGGTCAGCGGTTCGATCCCGCTAGGCTCCACCATTAGATTTAAATATGTAATTTGGCGGTGTAGCTCAGCTGGCTAGAGCGTACGGTTCATACCCGTAAGGTCGGGGGTTCGATCCCCTCCGCCGCTACCAATTTATTATTTCGGAGGAATACCCAAGTCCGGCTGAAGGGATCGGTCTTGAAAACCGACAGGCGGGTTAAACCGCGCGGGGGTTCGAATCCCTCTTCCTCCGCCATAAACATTTTATTCATTATCGCGGGGTGGAGCAACGAGCGTTGCTTCTGTGAATAGTCTGCGAGTTGTATCAATCGAGCTGCTGCTTGAATAAGCTTTCTGAGATTGATACAGTCCTACGTTAGCTTTTAGCATGGCGTAAACTTAATACTTTCTTATTATCGCGGGGTGGAGCAGTCCGGTAGCTCGTCGGGCTCATAACCCGAAGGTCGCAGGTTCAAATCCTGCCCCCGCAATATATGGGCCTATAGCTCAGCTGGTTAGAGCGCACGCCTGATAAGCGTGAGGTCGATGGTTCGAGTCCATTTAGGCCCACCATTATAAATAATTCTAATTGTTCCGCAGTAGCTCAGTGGTAGAGCATTCGGCTGTTAACCGAACGGTCGTAGGTTCGAATCCTACCTGCGGAGCCATTTTTTTTTTATGGGGAAGTACTCAAGAGGCTGAAGAGGCGCCCCTGCTAAGGGTGTAGGTCGGGCAACCGGCGCGAGGGTTCAAATCCCTCCTTCTCCGCCATAAATATCATGCGCCTTTAGCTCAGCTGGATAGAGCATACGCCTTCTAAGCGTACGGTCAGAGGTTCGAATCCTCTAAGGCGCGTATTTCAAACTTTAAGCAACTCAATAGTATCAATGGTTTAACGAAGTTAGGGGGAAATAAAGATATTCTAACCTGAATGAATTTCTCCGAAAAGACGTTAAGCAAAAACCTCCAAATACGATGTTTGGAGGTTTTTTTATGCAAATCCCAAGTTTATTATGAAGATTTGCTTTCCGTATTTATTCTGGTAAGGGTTTGGTACCAATTACTATAGTAGAGTCTAGTTCGCCATAGTGTACCAAATGTGGTATTAGCCCATTTTGAGAGAAAATTTCAACGGTTTGAGGTGCCTGCATTTTGCTCGTCTCAATCAATAAGTGCCCTCCGGTTTTCAGCCAAAGGGGTGCTTCTTTTGCTACTCTTCGCTGAATGTCAAGTCCATCAACTCCCCCGTCAAGCGCCACATTGGGTTCATGTAGACGGGCTTCTTGGGGAAGCAGCTTGATTTGGTCTGTAGGAACGTATGGTGTATTTGCTACTAGGATGTCCACTTTCCCACGAAGTTTAGAGGGGAGAGGCTTATAAAGGTCACCTTCATAAACTTGACCACCAAGGCTGGTAACATTACGGAGAGCACAGTGAACTGCAATAGGGTCAATGTCGATTGAGTGCAAATTAATCCAACCCAGATCTTTGGCAATCGCGACACCAAGTGCGCCAGAACCGCAGCAAAGGTCAACAACTGTGACTCCAGGTATAGAAAAAGCAACTGCCTGGTGGACGAGAAACTCAGTACGACGGCGGGGGACGAAGACTCCAGGTTCTACTTCTATCCTGTGCCCACAGAACTCCGCCCAACCGAGGACATACTCAAGAGGAGAACCGTTTATTCTATTATTGACCATATTGGAGAGGGCATCCAATGACCTTGCCTCAGCAAGAAGAAGCTCAGCCTCTTCTTCAGCGAAAACACACCCAGCAGTCCGGAGTCGTTTGATTATACTTATTTTTATTTGGTCATTATTAAGAAGCTTTTTTCCTATAAAAACCACCCAACCTTCATAACGGCTTTTTTAAATAGTTTAGTGGATTTTTCAAAAGCACTTTGTGAGTGCTTCAAACTATTAAAAATATGAAAACTTTGCCTGAATGGACGCGGAAATTTTAAGTTTACCAGGCTGGATCGGCGTTGCAGCTTCACTTTTGGCAAACATAGCAGTTTGCAAAGGAATGATTGGTGAAGTTTGGCCCAATTCTTGTATCGAAAATGGAACCTTATTTAGCGTTACTCCCATCTCCTTAGTTAGTTCTGCAGCTTTAAATTGAGCATCATTGAGGGCAAGTGCCAATGCTTGACTGTAGTAGTTCTGTGGATTTTTCACTTTAAATTCAATATTTGTAACAGTATTTGCCCCATTTTTAACCGCAGTATCGACAATGAATCCGGTCTGATTTATTTCATCATTTAGGACTTGAAGCAAATGGACCACTCTGTAACCTCGTAATGTTTGTTTACCATTTTCGTAATCATATACCATTTCGATTCGGTAATCTGCAGTCTTAATATTCTCCTTTGAAATCCTTAAGCTTATAAGTGACTGGATCACTTTAGTCATTTTTTCATTATTTTCTTGTTGGGCAATTGTAAGATTCATATTCTCCGAATTCACACCTAATGTAACTATGGACATGTCTGGAGCAGCAGTTACCGAACCTTCACCTGTTAGTTCCAAGGTATTTTGACCATTTCTAGAAAAAGCCCTCCATTCAGGCTGTGCCCGCATCCATGGGTTTTGATAATACATTTGAGCACTCCTTTCCTTAAAAACTCCCTCCATTTATTGTATTAGGAAGAGAAGATTAAAATGGATAAAAAATTCTCGTGCCACCATAATGAGGATGAAGGACATATTTCAATGAGGTTTTCACCGCTATTTTTTTGCTCTCAGCGTTTTAATCGCTTTTATAAGAAGTATGACATAGCCTGCCATCAATCCATACCCAATTACTATAATCAAGAATGGTACATAGTCCGGAGTGGTACCTGAATCGGTAGACATACCGGCTAAAAAAAGCGGTCCAATCGGCAGCATAATGATACCTGGTCCAGAACTGACCACAAGCAATGCGCCAAGGCCAATCACAATCCATGGCCAAATCGGTTTTTTCGTTTCAGAAGAAAGATTGTTTAATAGTTTTTTTTCTTGCAAAGATTCAAGCTCATAGGCCTTTTTAGCCCGATTATAATCCCGCAGCGCATTATACGCCCGCTTTATTCCCCATGCCGTAACAATGAGGATGCAAAGAGAAATTGCCGCGAAAATCATAGTGAAGAAACTTAACTCATCTGCCTTCCAAAAGGGCATGAAAATGATAAAGAGCATTCCTGGAAGGGCCGAAATCAAAAATAATGCACCGCCAATGAGGACAACCCATGCCCATATTGGCTGCTGCTGGTTAGAAGGACGCATGACTAAACTCCTTTATTTTCTAGAATGCTTCTATCATAATATAATTGTGGTAAAAAATGAAATAGTTTCCTATAGTTGGGAATGGATTTAATTTAACTGGTGCGTATTGAAGAAAAACATTAAAAAGGAAGTGACACATGGTTTATTTCGTCAAAACGATTGTTGGTTTTATTATTTTAGATGTGTATTTGAATGTCGGAATTGCAAGAGCAGGTTCATTTTGGGTTCAGGTTGTATTGGTCCTCCTGTTTTTTCCGTTATTGAAAGGAATTCTGTTTTTAACAAGAAAGGATCTTCAAAGCATTGGAATCAGCTTTCATCCAAAATGGTGGAGGAATATGATGCTGGGGTTTGCGATTGGCTTTTCCTTTTGGCTAATCAAGTACATAATCGAATATGTCCTAAATGGATATGAGGTTACGGGTACAATGCCGTTTTCACAAATGATTCTTTCCCTGCTCATGATCATGCTGACGTTTTTCGTAGGTTCATTTTTAAACGATATCATCGTTCGGGGATATGTATTTGGTCATTTAAAAGGAAAAATACCGATGAAATGGGTGTTTATACTTTCTCTTGTGCTCTACGCACTTGATGATTCGTGGAATGAAGGGTTCAGCCTCTCCAACACATTCTTTTCCCTTCTTCTTGGACTTTCTCTCACCTATGCCATTTATAAAACCGGCAGCATCTGGGCTGACACAGGAATTCACTGGGGACTGAATGTTTGCTACGGAATCTTTAACGGAACGCTAGGAAGTACTGGAGGAGGAATTATCATAACAAAAGACGGTCCCCAAACCATGATACTAGAAGTTATCAGCTACATCATACCACTGCTCATGTTCCTGTTTTTATATTTGGTAAGAAACAGGTTGAGGCATAGGGACGGTTCTACTGCATCATTTTTGTCAAAAGAAATAAATTGGTGAGTGACAATCGTCCCTGTTCACCTTGCGTTTTTAAGATTAAAAAGGTGGGTGATCATAGTGGTTTTATGGAAGCGGACGAATGGTCCGATGAATCTGGAGCAAATTTAAATGATTGAGCGGTTTTTAAACATTGCCTTCCCAAAGGAGTATGTGACTTGCGTCATGGCTCATGATGGGGGGCACCCGGAGCCAAATCGGTTTGATACCGCGAAAAGAAAAGGATATGTCATGGATCGTTTATTAACCTTTAGGGAGGACCCTGTCGGTTTACTTAGCACGATATACTATTGCAAAGAGGCTTTGCCTCATGGGGTAGTGCCGTTTGGATATGAACAAACCGGTGATATCATCTGTTTCGATTTTAAGGATAATCCTAAAACACCAAGCATCGTTTTATGGAAACATGAGCTTGCACCGGAAGAAGAGGATGTGGGAAGCCAGGAGGAAATGAGGAGAATTGGGTTGGAATATATGAATAATTCATTTATTGAATTTATTACATCCCTATATTAATAATCTTATATACAAATGTTATAAAA
Source organism: Neobacillus sp. 114 (assembly GCF_030127045.1). Taxonomy (NCBI): domain Bacteria; kingdom Bacillati; phylum Bacillota; class Bacilli; order Caryophanales; family Bacillaceae; genus Neobacillus; species Neobacillus sp. 114. The sequence continues at coordinate 617,010 of NZ_CP126144.1, forward strand.
ACCGCTGCATGTGTATTTGATGTTTTTTTACTCTTGTTTTAATATTAAAAAATGAGTAGGTTTAATTGCCTGCTCATTTATTTTTTTAAAAGAAAAACTTTAATATACTCTACCAAAAATGCCAGTACCTCCAGAAGAGCAGCATGGGAAATTTCAATATGACTAAGGTATCAAAACATTGACACAGATAAAATATTCTAGTAATATAATATTTGTCGCTGAGAGGAATTAACAAAAAGCATTTTGTCTCTAGAAAAATAGTTGACTTTTAAAAATAGATTTGTTAGAATTAAATCCTGTCACTGAAACAAGTTAATACTTCAAAAAGTGGTTGACTTTCAAGTGGGCAGATGATATATTAATAAAGTCGCCTTTGAGTGACGGAGTAAGATGTTCTTTGAAAACTAAACAAACAAAAACGTCAACAAACAATAATTATCATGTTTCTTCTATTATATAAAGAACATGAGCCAACGTAACAATTTTGAGCTAATCAACTCAACTTTATTGGAGAGTTTGATCCTGGCTCAGGACGAACGCTGGCGGCGTGCCTAATACATGCAAGTCGAGCGAATCACTGGGAGCTTGCTCCCGGTGGTTAGCGGCGGACGGGTGAGTAACACGTGGGCAACCTGCCTGTAAGACTGGGATAACTTCGGGAAACCGGAGCTAATACCGGATAATTTCTTCCCTCGCATGAGGGAAGGTTGAAAGTCGGTTTCGGCTGACACTTACAGATGGGCCCGCGGCGCATTAGCTAGTTGGTGAGGTAACGGCTCACCAAGGCGACGATGCGTAGCCGACCTGAGAGGGTGATCGGCCACACTGGGACTGAGACACGGCCCAGACTCCTACGGGAGGCAGCAGTAGGGAATCTTCCACAATGGACGAAAGTCTGATGGAGCAACGCCGCGTGAGCGATGAAGGCCTTCGGGTCGTAAAGCTCTGTTGTCAGGGAAGAACAAGTATCGGAGTAACTGCCGGTACCTTGACGGTACCTGACCAGAAAGCCACGGCTAACTACGTGCCAGCAGCCGCGGTAATACGTAGGTGGCAAGCGTTGTCCGGAATTATTGGGCGTAAAGCGCGCGCAGGCGGTCCTTTAAGTCTGATGTGAAAGCCCACGGCTCAACCGTGGAGGGTCATTGGAAACTGGGGGACTTGAGTGCAGAAGAGGAAAGCGGAATTCCACGTGTAGCGGTGAAATGCGTAGAGATGTGGAGGAACACCAGTGGCGAAGGCGGCTTTCTGGTCTGTAACTGACGCTGAGGCGCGAAAGCGTGGGGAGCAAACAGGATTAGATACCCTGGTAGTCCACGCCGTAAACGATGAGTGCTAAGTGTTAGAGGGTTTCCGCCCTTTAGTGCTGCAGCTAACGCATTAAGCACTCCGCCTGGGGAGTACGGCCGCAAGGCTGAAACTCAAAGGAATTGACGGGGGCCCGCACAAGCGGTGGAGCATGTGGTTTAATTCGAAGCAACGCGAAGAACCTTACCAGGTCTTGACATCCTCTGACACTCCTAGAGATAGGAATTTCCCCTTCGGGGGACAGAGTGACAGGTGGTGCATGGTTGTCGTCAGCTCGTGTCGTGAGATGTTGGGTTAAGTCCCGCAACGAGCGCAACCCTTGATCTTAGTTGCCAGCATTCAGTTGGGCACTCTAAGGTGACTGCCGGTGACAAACCGGAGGAAGGTGGGGATGACGTCAAATCATCATGCCCCTTATGACCTGGGCTACACACGTGCTACAATGGATGGTACAAAGGGCAGCGAAGCCGCGAGGTGGAGCCAATCCCATAAAACCATTCTCAGTTCGGATTGCAGGCTGCAACTCGCCTGCATGAAGCCGGAATCGCTAGTAATCGCGGATCAGCATGCCGCGGTGAATACGTTCCCGGGCCTTGTACACACCGCCCGTCACACCACGAGAGTTTGTAACACCCGAAGTCGGTGGGGTAACCGTAAGGAGCCAGCCGCCTAAGGTGGGACAGATGATTGGGGTGAAGTCGTAACAAGGTAGCCGTATCGGAAGGTGCGGCTGGATCACCTCCTTTCTAAGGATATAAGCTGGACATATGAGCCAGACAATACATGTTTGTTTGATTGTTTCTTGTTTGTTTAGTTTTGAGAGAACAATCTCTCAGAACTTTCGTTCTTTGAAAACTAGATAATCGTATAGAAGAAGTAACCAAGTAAGAACCGAGTAATCGCCATTTTAGTTTTTCTCTCTTATTTTTAAGAGTAAAAACCTTTTAGGTTAAGTTAGAAAGGGCGCACGGTGAATGCCTTGGCACTAGGAGCCGATGAAGGACGGGACTAACACCGATATGCTTCGGGGAGCTGTAAGTAAGCGCCGATCCGGAGATTTCCGAATGGGGAAACCCACTGTTCGTAATGGAACAGTATCTTTACCTGAATACATAGGGTATTGAAGGCAGACCCGGGGAACTGAAACATCTAAGTACCCGGAGGAAGAGAAAGCAAACGCGATTCCCTGAGTAGCGGCGAGCGAAACGGGAACAGCCCAAACCGAAAGGCTTGCCTTTCGGGGTTGTAGGACACTCAACATGGAGTTACAAAGGAACGGGGTAGATGAAGCGGTCTGGAAAGGCCGGCCATAGAAGGTAAAAGCCCTGTAGTCGAAACTTCGTTCCCTCCTGAGTGGATCCTGAGTACGGCCGGACACGTGAAATCCGGTCGGAAGCAGGGAGGACCATCTCCCAAGGCTAAATACTCCCTAGTGACCGATAGTGAACCAGTACCGTGAGGGAAAGGTGAAAAGCACCCCGGAAGGGGAGTGAAAGAGATCCTGAAACCGTGTGCCTACAAGTAGTCAGAGCCCATTCATGGGTGATGGCGTGCCTTTTGTAGAATGAACCGGCGAGTTACGATTGCATGCGAGGTTAAGTTGAAGAGACGGAGCCGCAGCGAAAGCGAGTCTGAATAGGGCGAAATAGTATGTAGTCGTAGACCCGAAACCAGGTGATCTAC